>NZ_JBFANF010000020.1:0-158342 GCF_040674675.1 Dactylosporangium sp. NPDC049742
ACCACAGGGTGTGCAGGCACGCGAGGAGGCTGCGGGCCTCGACGTTGAGGCAGTTGCCGAAGCGCAGCAGCGTCATCAGCTGGTGCACGGTGAGCCGGCGACCGTGGCCCCCGCTCGCGTGAGCGCGGCGACCGTGGTGACCGCGGCGACCGCGGCCCCCGTCAGTCGTCGGCGCCTGCCTCGTCGGAGGGCGGCTCGGACGAGGGCGGCTCCGCCGAGGGTGGCGAGGACGGTGGCGAGTTCCGTCGTCGGCGGAACCGGCACAGCTGAGACATGGTGAGTCGACCGCTGACCCAGACGTTGGCAGATGACCCGCTGGGTGGCACGGTGCGCCGCACCGTGCTGCCCAACGGGCTGCGCATCCTGACCGAGGCAATTCCGTCGATGCGAAGCGTGTCGTTCGGCGTCTGGGTCGGCATCGGCTCACGGGACGAGACCCCGGCTCTGTCCGGGGTGTCCCACTTCCTCGAGCACCTGCTCTTCAAGGGCACCAAGCGGCGCAGCGCGCTGGACATCTCCTCGCAGATCGAGGCGGTCGGCGGGGAGACCAACGCGTTCACCGCCAAGGAGTACACGTGCTACTACGCGCGCGTGCTCGACGCCGACCTGCCGCTCGCCATCGACGTGGTGTGTGACCTGGTCATCGACTCGGTGCTGACCGACGCGGACGTCGAGACCGAGCGTGGCGTGATCCTCGAGGAGATCGCCATGCACGACGACGAGCCCGGCGACGAGGTGCACGACGTCTTCACCGAGGCGATCTTCGGCAACCACCCGCTGGGCCGGCAGATCTCCGGCACCGTGTCGAGCATCTCGGCGCTGACCCGCAAGCAGATCGACGGCTTCTACCGCCGGCGGTACCAGCCGTCGCAGATGGTCGTGGCCGCCGCCGGCAACCTCGACCACGCGAAGGTCGTCAAGGCGGTCCGGGCGGCGTTCTCGGGCCTGTCGGACCCCACGGACCCGGCGTCGCGGCGCTCCCGCACCACGAAGGTGCCGTCCCGGTCCGGGCAGATCGTGGTCCGCAACAAGGACACCGAGCAGGCGCACGTGGTGCTCGGCTGCGTGGGGTACCCGCGGCAGCACGACAACCGCTTCGCCCTCGGCGCGCTGAACAACGTGCTCGGCGGCGGCATGTCGAGCCGGCTGTTCCAGCAGATCCGCGAGCAGCGCGGGCTGGCCTACTCGGTCTACTCCTTCACGTCGCAGTACAGCGACGCCGGGCTCTTCGGGGTCTACGCCGGCTGCGCGCCCGGCAAGGTCGAGGAGGTCCTCGCCATCACCCGGGACGAGCTGGCCAGGGTCGCGGAGGAGGGCGTCACCGACGCGGAGGTCGAGCGCGGCAAGGGCATGCTCAAGGGCGCCGTCGTGCTGGGCCTGGAGGACACCGGCTCCCGGATGAGCCGCCTCGGCAAGGGTGAGCTGCTGTATGACGAGCTGCTCTCCGTCGACGAGGTGCTGCGCCGGGTCGACCTCGTCACGCCCGAGATGGTCCGTCAGGTGGCCGGCGAGCTGCTGTCGCGGCCGATGTCGCTCGCGGTGATCGGTGAGTTCGACGACACCGCCTTCGCGGGAGCTTTGGGATAAATTATCCCGCGTGACTTCGCAGATCAGGGTCGGCGTGCTGGGCGCGCGCGGCCGTATGGGCACCGAGACCTGCCAGGCCGTCTCCGCCGCTTCGGATCTCTCGCTCGTGGCGTCGTTGGACGTCGGTGACACCTTGGCGCCCGATTTCGACGTGCTCGTCGACTTCACCACGCCGGACGCGGTGATGGACACGCTGCGGTGGTGCGTCTCGCATGGCGTGCACGCGGTGGTGGGCACCTCCGGCTTCACCACCGAGCGGCTGGACGAGGTGCGGTCCCTGCTGGCGTCCGCGCCGGGCGTCGGCATCGTCATCGCGCCCAACTTCGCCGTCGGCGCCGTGCTGATGATGGAGTTCTCGGCGCGCGCTGCCCGCTACTTCGAGTCGGTCGAGGTGGTCGAGATGCACCACCCGCAGAAGATCGACGCGCCCAGCGGCACGGCGCTGCGCACCGCCCAGCTCATCGCTTCGGCGCGGGCCTCCGCGGGGCTCGGACCGGTGCCCGACGCCACCACGGAGGAGATGGCGGGGGCCCGCGGCACCGACGTCGAGGGCGTCCCGGTGCACTCGCTGCGGGCCCGCGGGCTGGTCGCGCACCAGGAGGTGCTCTTCGGCGCCGCGGGGGAGACGCTCACCATCCGGCACGACTCGTTCGACCGGAAGTCGTTCATGCCGGGTGTACTGCTCGCCGTCCGCGCCGTCGTCGCCCGGCCGGGACTGACCGTCGGGCTCGGGCCGCTGCTCGACTAGCGTCACGTTGCGTAACCGATTCGCGTTTCGTCTGACGATTCCAGATACTGGGATCCGGAAGCCCCAATTCGGGCGCAACAGGGTCACATCGAGGTAACGGCGGGGTCTTCCTGGGCCTCGAGTGACGTGTGCCAACGGATCTGCGGGATGAGCAGATCATCAACATCGAGTGACCGGCTGACCCCGTCCGGGGCCCAGCCGGAACTCTCCAGAAATCGACGCGTAACACGGTCTTCAGCGAACGTCCAGGCAAGCGCTGTCGTAAATCCGTCAGTACGCCACAAATCGACACTAGCCGCCAGCAATCGGCTGCCGTGGCCGCGCCGTCCCCACCTGGGTTCAACCAGGACATCGGTGATCGCGGCGGCCTTCGTCAAGACGGTGTGATCTTCCTCCGGAGCCAGTGCGGTGTCGTCTGCCGGACCTGACGCGGCAAAACCCACGACGTATGCTGAGGTCGGTCCGGCGCTGGGCGACTCCTGTTGCTCCACCGCGACCAGGACCCGGTGCTCGGGGGTCGGCGGCTCCGTGATTGCGTCCCGCCACCTGCGGGTAATCCAGTCCTCGTCCAGTTGGTCGAGGATGTGTTGGGGCAGGAGTCGCCGATAGGCGACCCGCCAGGTCGTGAGTTGGATTCGCGTGATCTCGACGACGTCGTCGAGTCGCGCCGGTCGGACGAACCCGAGCGTCATGACGCAGCAGCCTACGGATGTGTGTTCCGCGCCACGGAGTGGCCACGGAATTTGTGTGAAGAGCCACGTGGCTGGGTAGCGGCGGCTCGTCACAGTTGGACCCGAGCAACCGTTGAGTCAGGCAGCAGGTAGCCAGCAACGAGCGAGTGGAGGGCAGCACAAGTGGCGGAGCGAGGACGAGTCGCCGTGTTGACGGCCGTCCGGCCCAAGCTTCGGCCCCGGGTCAAGCAGGTGCTCATCGTGGTGGCCGTGTGGGCCGTCGTGTGGGCCTTCTTGTACGTGGCCGCTGCGAGAAACGGGTATTTCGACCTCAAGGTCTACTACGGCGCCATGGACTACTGGGTGAACAAGGGTGGTGACATCTACGACTACCTGGTGCCCGGCACGCCGTACGGCTTCACCTACCCACCGTTCGCCGCCGCGCTGATGTCGCCCATGGCGTTGATCGGGTGGCACACCGCGATCGCGATCAGCGTGACGATGAACGTCGTCGCCCTCGGCTGCATCGTCACCTGGCTCATCGGCCCGGTCATCAAGCGCCAGGGTTGGCAGTTCTGGTTCTCCCTCGCCATCGCGATGGGCATCGTCGCCGCCTTCGAGCCGGTGCGCGAGACCGTCAACTTCGGCCAGGTCAACATCCTGCTGCTCTTCATGGTCGTCGGCGACCTGCTGCTGCTGGTCCGCGGGGGCTCGCGCCTCGGCGGCATCGGCATCGGCCTGGCCACCGCGATCAAGCTCACGCCGGGTGTGTTCATCCTGTACCTCGTGGTGACCCGCCGCTGGCGCGCCGCCGCCGTCTCCACGGCCACCGCGGCCGCCGCGACCTGGGCGGCGGCGACCTTCGCGCCGGACGCCTCGCGGGTCTTCTGGACCGACGCGATGTGGAACACCGACCGCGTCGGCTCCGCGACGTTCGTGTCCAACCAGGCGCTCAGCGGCCTCGTCGCCCGCCTGTTCAACCCGGACCCGATGAAGCCGCTGTGGGCGCTGCTCGTGCTCGGCGCGCTCGCCGTCTGGGCGTGGCGGGTCCGCAAGGCGGTCAAGGCCGGCGACGAGCTCGCCGGGCTGGCGCTGACCGGCCTCGTCGGCTGCATGATCAGCCCGATCAGCTGGATCCACCACCTCGTGTGGGTCCTGCCCTCGATGGCGGTCCTGCTCGACCACGCGACCGACCGCAGCACCGAGGCCCGCCGCCGGCGCCACATCATGATCTTCGGGGTGTTCTCGTACCTGCTGCTGTGCAGCCGCACGCCGTGGGCCTTCCACATGAAGTTCGACGGCCTCGGCCTCATCGGCGGCAACGCGTACATCCTGCTCATGATCGCCCTGCTGATCACCCTGCCGATCCGGGAGCCCGCCTCGGAGAGCTCCGGCCCGGCGCGCCGGACCAACCCGGCCACCTCCACCGGCCCGGTCGTCGAGGACGTGCCCGACCCGGACCTCGTCGAGATCGACCGGCGGGTGAGCGCCGCGTTCGACGCGAAGGACGCCGGGGAGCCGTCCCGGCCGCTCGTCGGCGCATAGATCGATCGTTGCAAAGGGGCGGCCTTCGGGCCGCCCCTTTTTTGTCATACCCCGGGGTTAGCCTCGCGGGGTGCTGACACTTACGCAGGCGCGGAGGATCGCTCTCGCCGCCCAGGGCTTCGCCGACAGGGTCCCCACCGGCGTTCCCGAGCGGCGCCACCTGAAGCGGGTCCTCGGCCGCACAGGTCTGCTGCAGATCGACTCGGTGAATGTCGTCCAGCGCGCGCACTACCTGCCCGCCTACAGTCGCCTCGGCCCCTACCCGACCGAGCTGCTCGACAGGATGGCCTATCGGCGCCCCCGCGAGCTGTTCGAATACTGGGCCCACGAGGCGTCCCTCGTCCCGGTCCACCTGCAGCCGGCGCTGCGCTGGCGCATGCAGTCCGGCGCCGCGTGGGGGCGGATGGTCCGCCTGGCCCGCGAGCAGCCCGACCTGATCCGCTGGGTCCTCGAAGAGATCCGTGCGAAGGGCCCCATGACCGCCAACGAGGTCGAGGGCGACCTGGCCAAGCCCCGCAGCAAGGACCACTGGGGGTGGAACTGGTCGGAGACCAAGACCGCGATCGAGTGGCTCTTCTACACCGGCGAGGTCAGCGTCGCCAGCCGCAACTCGTCCTTCGCCCGCGTCTATGACGTCCCCGAGCGCATCTTCCCCGCCGCGGTCCTCGCTGCCCCCACCCCCGACCCGGCCGACGCCTACCGCGACCTGGTCCGCGTCGCGGCCCGCTCGCTCGGCATCGCCGCGGAGGCCGAGCTGCGCGACTACTTCCGCCTGCCGCTGGCCGGCGCCCGCACCGCGATCGCCGAGCTGGTCGAGTCCAGCGAGCTCATCCCCACCGAGGTGGAGGGCTGGCAGCCCCGCGCCTACCTGCACCACGAGGCCCCCACCCCCCGCCGCATCGGCGCGGCCACCCTCGTCAGCCCGTTCGACCCGCTGATGTGGGAGCGGGCCCGCGTGGCGCGGCTGTTCGGCTTCACCTACCGCATCGAGATCTACGTGCCGCCGCTCCAGCGCCTCTATGGCTACTACGTCCTGCCGTTCCTCCTGGGTGACCGGCTGGTGGCCCGCGTCGACCTCAAGGCCGACCGCCGCTCCTCGACCCTGCTGGTGCCGGCCGTGTGGGTGGAGCCCCTGACCGGGCGCGGCGCCCCGTCCCGCCCCGAGGTGGCCTCGGCGCTGTGGGCGGAGCTGCGGCGGTTCGCGGGGTGGTTGGGGCTGGAGCGGGTGGACTTACCCGTCGCGGGTGACTTCGCGGTCGACCTGGCCAAGGCGATGACCGCCTGACCTGACGCCTCCGCTGCTGTCGCATGATCGGCGGCGGGGATGGTGGCTGGGACGGTGTAGCGTGAAGAGCGTGACGTCACCCCTTCAGGCCGCGCCCGTGAGTGACGGGATGGCCGCGCACCTTCTGCCCGGTGGGTCCGCCGCGGACGTGGTCCAGCCCGGCGCGGGTGGTCATGGGGTGCCGCCGTATGGCTACCAGTATGCCTATGTGACACCGCCGAAGGGGCGGCTCGCGAGGCTGGCGGAGCGGACGCCGAGGTGGGTGTCGCCGCTCGGGCTGACGGCGCTGGTGTCCGGCGGGGTGGCCTACACGCTGCTCATGCGGCCGACTCAGGCGGGCGCGACCGACGCGCCGACGTGCGTGATGAAGCTGTTCACCGGGTTCGACTGCCCGGGGTGCGGCGGCACGCGCGCCGCCTGGTACATGCTGCACGGTGACATCCCGGCGGCGGCGCACCACCACGCGATGCTGGTGTTCGCCGCGCCGTTCCTGGCGTACATGTACGCGAGCTGGACCATCAACCGGCTGGCGAACCGTAAGGTGCTGCCGACGATGCAGCTGTCCAGCGGCACGCTGATCGGATTCCTCGTGGCGTGGCTCATATTCTCAGTGGTCAGGAACCTGCCGTGGGCGCCATTCGACTGGCTGTTCGTTTAGTAGGCTCCTGAAATGCTCGAAGCCAAAGCCATCGCCTGGACCCATTTCGAACCGCCCGCGGACGTGCCATGGGACACGGACGCGGACGGCGGTCAGGCGCTGGCGGAGTTCGCGGGCCGGGCGTGCTACCAGTCGTGGAAGAAGCCCAACCCGGCGACCGCGACCAATGAGGGCTACCTGCGGCACATTCTCGAGGTCGGGCACCTGTCGGTGCTGGAGCACGGCACCGTCACGTTCTACCTGACCGGGGTGTCCCGGTCGTTCACGCACGAGCTGGTCCGGCACCGGCACTTCTCCTATTCGCAGTTGTCGCAGCGGTACGTGCCGGGTCGCGAGGCCCAGATGGTCGAGCCGGACGTGATCGCCGAGGACCCGGCGCTGCACAAGGTGTTCGTGGAGGCCTCCGAGGCGGCGCTGCGGGCGTACAACGAGCTGCTGGAGGGCCTGGAGGCCAGGTTCAGCGAGGTCGAGAACGGCACCAGCCGGCGCAAGCAGGCCCGGCAGGCGGCGCGGTCGGTGCTGCCCAACGCGGCCGAGACGAAGATCGTCGTGACCGGCAACTACCGGGCGTGGCGGCACTTCGTGACGATGCGGGCGACGGAGGCGGCGGACGTCGAGATCCGTGAGGTGGCGATCGCCTGCCTCAAGGAGCTGCAGCGCGTGGCGCCGAACGTATTCGCGGATTTCACCATCAGTACGCTGGCTGACGGCACCGAGGTCGCCGCCGCTCAGTACAGCTGGGAATCTTGAGCTGAGCGACCGGAAGGCGTCCGCTAGGTTGTGCGTATGACACGCACCGGTTCCGACCCCGGCCGGCCGTTCGGCCGGCTGCTCAGCGCGATGGTCACGCCATTCCGCGCTGACGGTTCGCTCGACGTCGACGGTGCGGCGCGGCTGGCCGCTCACCTGGTCGACAACCAGGACCATGACGGCCTGGTGGTCAACGGGACCACCGGCGAGTCCGCGACGACCAGCGACGCCGAGAAGGACCAGGTGCTGCGGGCCGTCATCGAGGCCGTCGGCGACCGGGCCACGGTGATCGCCGGCGTCGGCACCAACGACACGCACCACACGATCGAGCTGGCCCGCGCCGCGGAGAAGGCGGGCGCCGACGGTCTGCTCGTCGTCACCCCGTACTACAACAAACCCCCGCAGGCGGGCATCCTCCAGCACTTCCGGTCGATCGGCGACGCCTCCGGGCTGCCGGTGATGGTGTATGACATCCCCGGCCGGACCGGTGTGGCGATCGAGACCGACACCATGTGCCGGATCGCCGAGCACGACCGGGTCGTCGCGGTGAAGGACGCCAAGGGCGACCTCGGCGAGAGCGCCTGGGTGATCAAGCGCACCGATCTGGCGTATTACTCGGGTGAAGACAAGCTGACCCTGCCGCTGCTGTCGGTCGGTGCCGTGGGCGTGGTCGGCGTGCCGACGCACGTGTTCGGGCCGGAGACGAAGCGGATGATCCTGGCGCACGAGGAGGGCGACGTCGCCCGCGCCCGTGCGCTCCACCTGCAGTTGCTCCCCGCGTTCTGCGGGTTCTTCCGCACGCAGGGAGTCATCCTCACCAAGGCCGCCCTGACGCTGCTGGGCCTGCCCGCCGGGCCGGTGCGCCCGCCGCTGGTGCCGGCGAACGCGGCGGAGCTCGGCCGGCTGCGGGAGGATTGCGCTGAGGCGGGCCGCACGATCGGCACCGCAGACCAGATGGCACATCACAACGACCTCGGAGTGGCCCTATGACGGTGGCACACATCGAGCTCGAACCACCGCCGCCCCTCATTCCAGGAGCCCTGCGGGTCACGCCGCTGGGCGGGCTGGGCGCCATCGGGCGCAACATGACGGTGTTCGAGCTCGACGGCAAGCTGCTCATCATCGACTGCGGGGTGCTCTTCCCCGATGTGGAGCAGCCCGGTGTCGACCTGATCCTGCCCGACTTCTCGTCGATCCTCGACCGGCTCGACCAGGTGCAGGCGATCGTGCTCACCCACGGCCACGAGGACCACATCGGTGCCGTGCCGTATCTGCTCGCCCACAAGCCGGACATCCCGCTCGTCGGGTCGAAGTTCACCCTCGCGCTGGTCGAGGCGAAGCTCGCCGAGCGCCGCATCGAGCCGTACACGCTGACGGTCAAGGAAGGCCAGGTCGAGCGGCTCGGGCCGTTCGAGTGCGAGTTCTTCGCGGTCAACCACTCCATCCCGGACGCGCTGGCGGTGGCCGTGACGACGACGGCCGGCACCGTGCTGCACACCGGCGACTTCAAGATGGACCAGCTGCCGCTCGACGGCCGGATCACCGACCTGGCCGGGTTCGCCCGGATCGGTGCCAAGGGCGTCGACCTGCTGCTGTCCGACTCGACCAACGCGGAGATCCCCGGGTTCGTCACCCCGGAGCGGGAGATCGGCCCGGTCCTGGAGCGGACCTTCGGCCGGGCCAAGGGACGGATCATCGTCGCGTCGTTCGCGTCGCACGTGCACCGGGTCCAGCAGGTGTTCGACGCCGCGCACCTGCACGGCCGCAAGGTCGCGCTGATCGGCCGGTCCATGGTGCGCAACATGGGCATCGCCCGCGACCTGGGGCTGCTGCGGATCCCCGCGGGGCTGCTGGTGCCGATCGACGAGGCGATGGGGCTGCCCGAGGACCGGGTCGTGCTGATGTCGACCGGCTCGCAGGGTGAGCCGATGAGCGCCCTCGGCCGGATGGCCAACGGCGACCACCGGCACGTGCAGATCGGCGAGGGCGACACGATCGTGCTCGCGTCGTCGCTGGTGCCGGGCAACGAGACCGCGGTGTACCGCGTGATCAA
Source organism: Dactylosporangium sp. NPDC049742 (assembly GCF_040674675.1). Taxonomy (NCBI): domain Bacteria; kingdom Bacillati; phylum Actinomycetota; class Actinomycetes; order Micromonosporales; family Micromonosporaceae; genus Dactylosporangium; species Dactylosporangium sp. NPDC049742. The sequence goes on from NZ_JBFANF010000020.1 coordinate 9,298, forward strand.
CCAGCTGTCCCGGGCCGGCGCGCTCGTCGTGCACAAGGACGTCGCCAAGGTCCACGTGTCCGGGCACGCACCCGCCGGTGAGCTGCTCTACCTGCTCAACGTGGTGCAGCCGCGCAACTTCATGCCGGTCCACGGCGAGTGGCGGCACCTGCGGGCGCACGCCCAGCTCGCCCGCGACGCCGGCGTCCCCGACGACCGGGTCGTGCTTTGCGAGGACGGCGACGTCGTCGACCTCGTCGACGGCAAGGCCTCCCTCGTCGGTCACATCCGGTCGCGGTACGTGTACGTCGACGGCCTCGCCATCGGCGACGTCGGCGAGTCGCTGCTCACCGAGCGCCGCATACTCGGCGACGGCGGGTTCATCGCGGCGACCGTGGTCATCGACTCGGTGACCGGCAAGGTCGTCGCCGGCCCGACCGTGTCGGCCAAGGGCTTCTCCGACGACCCGGCGGTGTTCGCCGCGGTGCTGCCGCTGGTCACCGAGGCGCTCAACAAGGCCGCGACCGAGGGCATCACCGATCCGCACCAGCTGCAGCAGATCGTGCGGCGCACCGTCGGCCGCTGGGTCAACGAGGCGTACCGGCGCCGGCCGATGATCGTCCCGACGGTGGTGGAGGTCTAGCGAGATGTACGAGGTGCTGGCGTCCACCGTGCTCGTCGTGCACTTCGGCTATCTCGCGTACGTGGTGCTGGGCGGGTTCCTCGCCTGGCGCTGGCCCAGGGCGTTGTGGCCGCATCTCGCGGCCGCCGCCTGGGGCCTCGCCGTGGTGAGCATCCCGCTCACCTGCCCGTTGACGCTGGTCGAGCACTGGGCCCGCCGCAAGGCCGGCGAGACCGGCGTCGGGCGCGGCTTCATCGACCAGTACATCGAAGGCGTCCTCTATCCGGAGCGCTACACCCACCTGTTGCAGGTTTTGGTGGGTGTACTGGTGGCGGTGTCCTACGCCGGAATCTACGTGCGCTACAGAAAGCGCCGGAACACGACCCGCCGCTCCGAAGAAATGTCGGAGCCTACCGCTACGGTGTGACCATGGCGGGCCGCACCTCTCAGGCCGGCCGCGGTGGCACCCCCAGCGCCCGCGGCGGCTCGAGCACGCCGTCCAAACGGACGACTCCGGCAAAGCGGACTGCTGCGGCTTCGACCACCCGCTCGACCTCGGCTTCGACCTCCCGGGCCGCCGCCAAGCGGGCTCCCGCGGCGCGTCGCACGGTGACGCCACGGGCGCGGCGGCGCAGTGGCGCCATGGTCGCCACGCCGCTCGGGCTGCTCGGGCGGGGCATGATCGCGGTCTGGATGGGTGTCGCGCACGGTGTCGGCTGGGCCGCGCGGGCCGTGGGCCGCCAGGCGGCCAGCGCGCGCGGGCTCGACCCCGAGCACCGCCGCGACGGCGCCGGCCTGGGCCTCATCGGCCTCGCCGTGCTGCTCACCGCCGCGCTGTGGTTCCAGTCCGCCGGGCCCGTCGGGCACTGGCTCGCCGGCATCTGCCACACGTTCATCGGCGGCGCCGCGGCGATCCTGCCGGTGCTGCTGGTCGTCGGCGGCATCCGGGTCATGCGCTCCGACCCCGAGGAGGACCACCGCGGCCGCGGCCTCGTCGGCTGGAGCGCGCTCTTCCTCGGCGGCACCGGCCTCATGCACCTCGCGGCCGGCAGCCCCGAGGCCCCCCAGCTCATGGACAAGGCCGGCGGGCTGCTCGGCCGCGCCGCCGGCGGCCTGCTGGAGAAGGCCGTGACCTCCTGGGTCGCGGTCCCGCTGCTGCTCCTGCTCTCCGGGTTCGGCCTGCTGGTCGTCACCGCCACCCCGATCAGCCGCATCCCGCAGCGCTGGCGGCAGCTGCGCGATCTCGCGCTCGGCCGCGTCGAGGACCCGACCCTCGACGTCGACGAGGAGTTCGAGGAGCTCTACGAGGAGCCGGAGCCGCGCCCGGCGCGCCGCGCGCCGGCCCGCCGCCGGCAGGCCGCGCTGCCGCACCCGCTGGACGACGAGGAGGGCCCGCTCGGCTACGACGCCTCGGCGCCCGACCTGGGCTCCGGCGACGACGCGATCGTGCACGACACCGTCGTGCTGCCGCGGCCGGCGGCCGCCTCGCGCAAGAAGGCCAAGGAGAAGGAGCGGGAGAAGGATCCGCCGGAGCACTCGCCGCTGCCGACCCGCGCCGAGCAGCTCGCGCTCACCGACACCGACTACAAGCTGCCGCCGCCCGACCTGCTCGGCACCGGCGACGCCCCGCGCGGCCGCACCCGGGCCAACGACGAGGTGACCGCGGCGCTGCAGGGCGTGTTCGAGCAGTTCGGCGTCGACGCGCTCGTCACCGGCTTCACCCGCGGCCCGACGGTCACGCGCTATGAGGTCGAGGTCGGCCACGGCGTCAAGGTCGAGCGGATCACCGCCCTGTCGCGCAACATCGCCTATGCGGTGAAGTCGCCCGACGTGCGCATCCAGAGCCCGATCCCCGGCAAGAGCGCCGTCGGCGTCGAGATCCCCAACCCCGACCGTGAGAATGTCGCGCTCGGCGACGTGCTGCGCTCGCGCGTCGCGGCCGGCGACCACCACCCGCTGATCGTGGCCCTCGGCAAGGACATCGAGGGTGGCTATGTGGTGGCCAACCTGGCGAAGATGCCGCACATCCTGATCGCCGGCGCGACCGGCGCGGGCAAGTCGAGCTGCCTCAACTCGCTGCTCGTGTCGCTGCTGACCCGGGCGACGCCCGACGAGGTGCGGCTGCTGCTGGTCGACCCGAAGCGGGTCGAGCTGACCAGCTATGAAGGCATCCCGCACCTGGTCACGCCGATCGTCACCAACCCGAAGCGGGCCGCCGACGCGCTCGACTGGGTCGTGCGCGAGATGGACATGCGCTATGACGACCTGGCCGCCGCCGGCGTCCGCCACATCGACGACTACAACCGCAAGGTCCGCGCCGGGCAGATCACGGCGCCGCCGGGCAGCGAGCGGGTGATCCGCCCTTACCCGTATCTGCTGGTCGTCGTCGATGAGCTCGCCGACCTCATGATGGTCGCGCCGCGCGACGTCGAGGACTCGGTGGTGCGCATCACGCAGCTCGCCCGCGCGGCCGGCATCCACCTGGTCCTCGCCACGCAGCGCCCGAGCGTCGACGTCGTCACCGGTCTCATCAAGGCGAATGTGCCGTCGCGGCTGGCGTTCGCGACGTCGTCGCTCGCCGACTCCCGCGTCATCCTCGACCAGCCGGGCGCCGAGAAGCTCATCGGCCGCGGCGACGGCCTCTTCCTGCCGATGGGCGCCTCGAAGCCCATCCGCATCCAGGGCGCCTGGGTCAGCGAGACCGAGATCAACGACATCGTCAAGTTCTGCAAGGAGCAGCGCGAGCCCGAGTTCCGCGACGGCGTCACCACCAAGCCCGAGGACACCAAGAAGAAGGTCGACGAGGAGATCGGCGACGACCTCGACCTCCTGCTCCAGGCCATCGAGCTCGTCGTCACCAGCCAGTTCGGCTCCACGTCCATGCTGCAACGCAAGCTGCGCGTCGGCTTCGCCAAGGCCGGCCGCCTCATGGACCTGATGGAGACCCGCGGCATCGTCGGCCCCTCCGAGGGCTCCAAGGCCCGCGACGTCCTCATCAAGCCTGACGAGCTCCCCGAGGTCCTCACCACTCTGAAGGACTCGGAAGACGACGCCTGACCCCGCTGCCGTGACGGCGACGCGCAAGCTCCGCGTCGACTCGCCAAGGCCGGCCGTCCACCTGGGCTTGATGGGGACCCGCGGCATCGTCAGCCCCTCCGAGGGCTTCAAGGTCCGCGACGTTCTCATCAAGCCTGATGAAGGACTTCGAAGACGGCGCCTGACCTCGCTGCCGCGTAGCGGCTGCTGCTCTCGCGGCGGGGTCGTGCAAGCTGCGTGCCGGCTTCTCCAAGGCCGGCCTCAAGGACTAAGGGAGACCCGCGGCGTCGTCGGCCCATCCGAGGGCTCCAAGGCCCGTGACGTCCTCGTCAAGCGTGACGAGCTCCCCGAGGTCCTCACCGCTCGGATGGACTCCGAAGACGGCGCCTGACCTCGCTGCCGCGCGAGCGGCTACCACATTCGCGGCGGGGGCCGGGCGACCTGCGTGTCGGCTTCGCCAAGGCCGGCCGCCTCATCGACTTGAGAGAGTTCCGCGGCATCGTCGGCCCCTCCGAAGGTCCAAGGCCCGCGACGTTTTTCCTGAGGTCCTCACCGCTTGAAGGACTCCGAAGACGGCGCCTGACCCCGCTGCTGGACAAGCGGCTGCCACTCCGCGGCGGGGGCTTGCAAGCTCCGCGTCGGCCTCGTCAAGGCTGGCCGCCTCGTGGCTTCATGGAGACGTGCGGTGTCGACGGCTCTTCCAGGGCCATCCAAGGGGCGTGACGTTCTTTCAAGCCCTGACGAGCTTCCTGAGGTGCGCGCCGCTCAAGGCCGCTGAAGTCGGCGTCTGACCGGTGCCGCTTCCCTTGGCGGGGGACGCGCGAGCTGCGTGTCGGCTTCGTCAAGGCTGGCCGCTCTTGTGGGATTCGTGGGGACCGGCGGAGGCTCTCCGAGGGCTCCAAGGCCCGTGACGTTGTGATCAAGCCCGACGGCCTTCCTGAGATCCTCGCGGCTCTCAAGGACTCCCACCCGCTCCCCGCACCGCAATCCACGACACGCGATCCGCTGGCCGTGATCCGCTGGCCGCGGGCCGCGCCGCACGGGCGCGAAGTGCGGGGCGAGGGCGGGGTGTGTCGCGGGCGTGGTCTGCTGCGAGCGGACGGGCCGGGTTGCCAGGGGCGGGGGTGCGCGATGGGGAGCGTTGGCGGTGGCTGGGTCCTGCTCGGTGGCTGCCGTGTTGCTCATTGCCGTCTTCGGATGGAGTCAGTTGATCGGGGCCGGTTGAAGCCCCGCTGATCTTTGTGGCCGTGGGCGTGGTCGAAGGATGGGGCTGGTCGCCATCGTGGCCAGATCTGTCCTTTTGATCAATGGGCGTGCGGAGGTCGCCCGGTTGTCGCGTCGGGGGTCGGTGGCCGGGGGCAAGGAATGCCGCGGGCGTGGCGGCGATCAGCACGGTTGACGTGAACAAGGGCGCGGGTCGTCGACGAGCGGCAAGCGTTCGGGGGCTCGTGTGCTCTAGGTGACGCTGGGGGCGGGGTGGTGCTGGGGGGTGAGGGGACGATGCGACAGTCCGGGGGGAGGGCCGGCGCGCGGGATGGGTGGGTGACATGGGTGAGTGGGTGAGGGCGGTCGTGCTCGGGGAGGGCGCGCCGTGGTGAGGTGGGCGTGTTAGCGGCGTTCGTGCCGATCTGGGCGCTCACCGCTGTCGGTTACGTCGCCGGGCGGACCGGGGTGTTGGGGCTCGGGGCCGTGGACGTGCTCGGGCGGTTCGTGTTCTACGTGGCGATGCCCGCGGCGCTGCTTGACACGTTGAGTCGGCGGCCGGTCGGCGGGCTTGCGGGGGCGGGGATTGCCGCGTTCGTGGGTGCCACGGTGGTGGTGGGCGCGTTCGGGTTCGGGGTGGCGCGGTGGGTGTTCCGGCGGTCGTTGGGGGAGCAGACCATCGCGGGCATGGCGGCCGGGTACGTCAACGCGGGGAACCTCGGCATCCCGGTGGCGGTGCAGGTGTTCGGGGACGCGTCGTTCATCGCGGTGGTGCTGCTCATCCAGACGACCATCCTCACGCCGGTGATCCTGGGGACGCTGGACCTGGCGCGGGTGGAAGAAACTGACGGGCGGGCGTGGCGGCGGCTGGTGACGGTGCCGCTGCGGAGTCCGGTGATGCTGGCCTGCGTCGCCGGGGTGGCGCTCGGGGCTGCGGGGTTGAAGCTGCCGCCGCTGCTGGCCGGGGTCGCGGCGCTGCTCGGCGACGCCGCGGTGCCGTCCGCCCTCGTTGCGCTGGGGTTGTCGCTGGTGCGCGCGAACGACCCCGACCAGGCGCCCGCCCGGCCGGTGGAGGTGGCGCTGTCGGTGGTGCTCAAGTCGTGCGTCCAGCCGCTCGTGTGCTTCCTGCTCGCCAGGTACGTCTTCGGGCTGCACGGCGCAGGGCTGTTCGCGGCGGTGCTGTGCGCCGCGCTGCCGACCGCGCAGAACACGTTCGTGTTCGCCCGTGCGTACGGGGTGGACGGCCGCTTCCCGCGGGACGCCGTCGTCGCGTCCACGGCGGTGTCGATGGTGACGCTGACGGTGGTGGCTGTGCTGCTGGGATGATTGGTCGGGTGGATGCCGATGCGATCGCAGCGCTGGCCGAGCCGCAGCGCCGGGCCGTGTACGAGTACGTCGCCCGGAGCGGGGAGGCGGTCAGCCGGAACGCGGTCTCGGACGGGCTGGGCATCGGGCGGACCCTGGCCGCGCACCATCTGGACCGGCTGGCCGAGGCGGGCCTGGTCGAGGTGTCGTTCGCGCGGGTCAACGGGCGCAGCGGGCCCGGCGCGGGGCGGCCGTCGAAGCTGTACCGGCGAGCCGCGGCCGAACATGAGCTGAGCCTGCCGCCGCGGGACTACCGGACCCTGGCCACGGTGTTCGCCGACGCCGTCGAGGAGGCCGGGGTGGAGCCGGTCCTGTACGAGGCGGCCCGCCGGCAGGGCGAGCGCCTGAAGCGCGACGCGACAGGCGACGAGGAGCTGCTGCGGGGGCTGGGGTACGAGCCGTACGAGGACGGTGCGGTGTGGCGGCTGCGGAACTGCCCGTTCGACGGGGTGGCGAAGACGCACGCGGCGCTGGTCTGCGGGGCGAACCTGGCGCTGCTGGAAGGGGCGCTCGGGGACCGGGTCCAGATCGACCCCCGGCCGGACGGGTGTTGTGTGACCGTTAGGCGGTACCAAAAATAACCACGGTTAGTTTTAGAATGACGCCATGACCTTCCACCTCGCGCAGCTGAACGTCGGCCGGACCGTCGGGCCGAAGGACGACCCTCGCATGGCGGGCTTCTACGGGGACCTCGACCGGATCAACGCCATCGCCGACGGCTGGCCGGGGTTCGTCTGGCGGCTCGTCGACGACGGCGGGGCGGACGCGACCTCGCTGCGGCCGTTCGGCGGCGACCTGCTCGTCAACCTGTCCGTGTGGGAGAGCCTCGAGACGCTGCGGGACTTCACGTTCCGCAGCGGTCACCTCGACGTGCTGCGACGGCGGCGCGAGTGGTTCGTGCCACTCGGGGACGTGTACGCCGTCAACTGGTGGATCCCGGCGGGGCACATCCCGACGGTCGAGGAGGCGGGAGAGCGGCTGGACCTGCTGCGACGCAACGGCCCGTCATCCGATGCGTTCACGTTCCGCGACCCCTTCCCCGCAGCCTGAGCCCCGATCGGCCCGGTACCCTCGGAGCATGCCCGCCAATGCTGACCGTCGCGTCGCCCTGCTCACCCTCGGCTGCGCTCGTAACGAGGTGGACTCCGAGGAGCTGGCCGCCCGCCTCGCGGCCGGCGGCTGGGCGGTCACCACCGACGGCACCGACGCGGACGTGGTCGTCGTCAACACCTGCGGGTTCGTCGCCAAGGCCAAGCAGGACTCGATCGACACGCTGCTCGCCGCCGCCGACACGGGCGCCAAGGTCGTCGCGACCGGGTGCCTCGCCGAGCGGTACGGCGAGCAGCTGGCCGGCGAGCTGCCCGAGGCGCACGCGGTGCTCGGCTTCGACCACTACCCGGACATGGCGGCGCGCCTCGACGCGATCCTGGCCGGCGAGACCATCGCCTCGCACGCGCCGCGCGACCGGCGCACGCTGCTGCCGCTGACCCCGGTGGCGCGCCGCGAGGCGGTCGAGGTCGTCGTCCCCGGTCACCTGCCGGCGCACCTGCGCGGCGTGATGCGGCAGCGGCTCGAGAAGGGGCCGGTCGCCCCCCTCAAGCTGGCCAGCGGCTGCGACCGGCGCTGCACGTTCTGCGCGATCCCGTCGTTCCGCGGCGCGTTCGTGTCCCGGACCCCGGACGAGGTGCTCGCCGAGGCGGAGTGGCTGGCGTCCACCGGCGTCCGCGAGCTGGTGCTCGTCAGCGAGAACTCCACGTCGTACGGCAAGGACCTCGGCGACCCACGTCTGCTGGAGCGCCTCCTGCCGCAGCTGGCGGCGGTCAGCGGCATCGTGCGGGTGCGGGTGTCGTACCTGCAGCCGGCCGAGACCCGGCCGGGGCTGGTCGAGGCGATCGCGACCACGCCGGGCGTCGCGCCGTATTTCGACCTGTCGTTCCAGCACTCCAGCGAGCCGGTCCTGCGGCGGATGCGGCGCTTCGGGTCGACCGAGCGGTTTCTGGAGCTGCTCGAGTCGGTGCGCAAGCTCGACCCGGAGGCCGGCGCCCGCAGCAACGTGATCGTCGGCTTCCCGGGCGAGACCCGCGAGGACGTCGACGAGCTGGCCCGCTTCCTCACCGAGGCCCGCCTCGACGCGGTCGGCGTGTTCGACTACAGCGACGAGGACGGCACCGAGGCCGCCGACCTGCCCGACAAGGTGTCCGAGAGCGACATCAAGAAGCGGTACGACTGGATGAGCGCCCTCGCCGAGGAGCTCTGCGCGCAGCGTGCCTCCGACCGGATCGGATCCCAGGTCGACGTCCTCGTCGACTATCTCCTCGACGACTCGGTCGAGGGGCGCGCCGGGCACCAGGCGCCCGAGGTCGACGGCTCCACGACCCTCGTCGCCGGCGACGGGCTCGACCCGTTCTCGCTGCGCCCCGGTGACCTCGTCCGGGCCAGGGTCGTCGACAGCGTCGGCGTCGACCTGGTCGCCGTCCCGATCGAGATGATCAGTCCGGCGGCCTCATGACCGTTCTCAAGCCCGTCCCGTTGCTCAACGCGGCCAACGTCCTGACCGTCGTGCGGATGGTGCTCGTCCCGGTCTTCGTCTTCTTCGTCGTGGCGGGCGGGCTGACCGACACCGGCTGGCAGCTCGCGGCGGGCATCACGTTCGTGGTCGCGTCGGCGACCGACTACGTCGACGGGTGGATCGCCCGCACGTACAACCTGGTCACCTCCTTCGGGAAGGTCGTCGACCCGATCGCCGACAAGGCGCTGACCGGCGCGGCGTTGGTGCTGCTGTCGCTGTACGACCGGCTGCCCTGGTGGGTGACCGTGCTCATCCTCGTGCGCGAGTGGGGGGTCACCGCCCTGCGCCTCTGGGTGATCAGGCACGGCGTCATCCCCGCGAGCCGGGGCGGCAAGGCGAAGACGGCCCTGCAGATCCTGGCGATCGGCTGGTACCTCACGCCGCTGCCGGACGGGCTCGCCGCTGTGGGGCCGTGGCTGATGGCGGGTGCCCTCATCGTGACGGTCGTCACTGGATTGGATTACGTCCTGCGGGCGTACCGGGTGCGCCGCGACTCCCTGCGCCGCCGCCGCGCGGGCGCCGCGAGTGGCGGGCCGGACACGTTCGGCGAGGCCGACCGGCTGGCCGCCCAGGACCAGATGCTGAGCACGCCGATCGCCGCGCCGGCGGTCGCGCCCGTGGCGGACGAGCCGGTCGCATGAGCGGACCGTTCGCCCTGGACCCCCGCGGGCTCGCCCTCGGTGCACGCGGGCTCGTCTTCGGTGCTTGCGGGCTCGCCTTCGGTGCGCGCGGCGCCGGGACGTGGCGGGAGGTGACGGCGTGAGTGCGGCAGAGGTGCTGGCGACGCTGCAGGGGCGGGGCGAGACGCTCGCGGTCGCCGAGTCGCTGACCGGAGGGTTGCTGGCCGCGGAGTTCGTCGCCGTGCCCGGGGCGAGCGTGGTGTTCCGCGGCGGACTGGTCGCGTATGCGACGGATTTGAAGGCGGCGCTGCTGGATGTACCGCCGCCGCTGCTGAACTCGCATGGACCGGTGGATCCGTCCGTCGCGGCCGCCATGGCCGCCGGGGCGCGGGAGCGGTGCGACGCCGACTGGGCCGCTGCCACGACCGGTGTCGCGGGCCCGGATCCGCAGGGTGACCAGCCTGTCGGCAGGGTGTACGTCGCCGTCGCCGGACCCCTGCCCGAGCACGCCGCCGTCCGGGAGCTCACCCTGCCGGGTGACCGCTCCGAGGTGCGCGCGGGTGCCGTCGAAGCGGCCGTCACGCTTCTCGCCGAGGTGCTGGCGACCACCATCACCTCGCGATAACGGCGGGGTAGGGTGTCGATCGGCGCCGCACCAGGTACCGTGGCGGGTACCAGTTTTCGCGGGGAACCCATTCGCGGACTGCCTCAGAGGGGGTGCCAAGGTGCTGCTTCGTCGAGTGATCGGTGACGCGCTGCGTGCGCGGCGGCAGGCCCAGCACCGGACCCTGCGCGAGGTGTCGACCGCCGCCAACGTCAGTCTCGGCTATTTGTCCGAGATCGAGCGCGGGCAGAAGGAGGCGTCCAGCGAGCTGCTGGCCGCCATCTGTGAGGCGCTCGGTGCCGCGCTGTCCGAGGTGCTGCGCGACGTGAGCGACACGCTCGCCACCGCGGAGGACCTGCCACGCGTGCTCGTCCCGGTCGGTGCGCCCGAGTCCACGCAGGACGCCGCGCCCGCATCCGACCCGGCCGCCGCGGGAGCGGGCCCGTCCGCGCCGGAAGCCCGGCTGTCCAGCCGCAGCGGCCCGAAGACCAAGGTCACCGCCGACGCGAAGCTGTCGGTGGCCGTGCGCCACGACGGCCCGCTCCGCACGACACTGCGGGCGACCCGCAACCCGCGCGAAGTCGTCTACGCCGCCTGACGCCTTCGCCCGCCACCGGTCGTTGCCGCGACCACCTGCCGCTCCACGCTGCCCATAGCCAGAGGGCCACTTGCCCGTCGGTCGTGCCGTAGGCGCCGTCCGGGTCTCAGCCATGCCTCCGTCGGGCTGCCACTCGTGCCGCCGGGCAGTCGGCCGTGCCGCCGTCGGTCGCTGGGTTGCCGCTTTGTGACCCGTCCGGCGGCTTGCCCGTGCCGCTGTTGGGCTCTACCGGCCGTGCATTTCAGGCCGCTGCTCGGGTGACCTGTCCGACCGCTTGTCCGGGCTGCCGTTCGGGTCTTCGGCCGTGCCTGTTGGGCAGCTGCCGTGTCGGCCGTGTTGCCGTCGGTGGCGGCCGTGGCTTTGTTGGGGAGCTGCCATGTCGGTCGTGTCGCAGTTGGGGCGTTGGATTGCCGTCCGTTGGGTCGTTGGCCGTGCCTGGCGGGGGCGTTGCCGTGGCGCAGTTGGGGCGCTGGGTTGCCGGGCGGGCGGTCGTTGGGTCGACGGCTGAGTTGCCCGTCTGAGGGCTGGCCGGGACTGCTGGCGGAGTTGGCCCCCGGTGGGGTGTTGGCGTTGGGGTGGGGTTGTCGCGCGGCCTGTGAGAGTCCCGGAGCGGTGGAGGGCTGGTGGAACGCCCGAGGTGGGGGCGAGCGCGGAGGGTGACGGGCGGCGGGGCGTACCGGCGGAGATGCGGCCAAAACGGGAGGCGCGGCGGGCTCGATCGGGCCTGCCACACTGGGGGCCCGGGTGTGCTTGGCGGCTTCTGACAGTCGGATTGACTTCGGTCTCGTTCGGTGCTCGTCAGTGGAAGGCAGACTTGCAGTTGTGGGTGTGAAGGAGCAGCTGACCGAGCCCTGGGGGCTTGTCGCGGCCGGTGTGCTGGGTGGAGTGGGTGGGGCGATCGGCGCCGCGCTCGCTCCGGCCGGGGTGCTTGCCGGGATTCCGGTGGGGCTTGCGGTTGCCGGTGTCGTGTACGGCGTCCGGATCGGTGTCGGGGCGCTGTTCGGGCGGGGGTCGGGCGGGCGGTCCGCGCAGCGTCTGCCCGCGCCGGCGCGTGGTGGGGACGCTGAGCGGTGGTTGCGGAGGGCCGAGACGGCGGTACAGACGCTGCATCGGCAAGCGGAGACGCCCTCCGACGCCGTCCTGCGGGTGCAGGTGGCCGGGGTCGACGGGCGGGCGGCCGAGGCGCTGGGGGATCTGGTCAGGTTCGCGGGTCAGGTGACGCTGGTCGAGCGGACGTCGGCGGGCATCGACGTCGCCCGGCTCGAGCATGACCGGGCGACGCTGGCGCAGGGGATCGGCGGGCTGCCGGCCGGGCCGCTGCGGGCGGAGCGGGAGCGGGCCCTGCGGGCGGTGACCGACCAGCTCGGCGTGGCACGGCGGCTGCACGACGCCCGCGAGATGCTGCTCGCGCGGATGCAGTCCGCTGTACTGGGTCTCGAAGGGCTGGTCGCGCGGATGGCCGAGCTGCTGGCCCTCCATGCGGCGTCCGACGTCGGCACGTCGCTCACGGCGGTGAAGGTGGCAGAGCTCGCCGCCGGGCTGGAGGCCATGCGCGACGGTCTGGCGGAGGCGGAGCGGCTGTCACGCTCGGCGCTCACCGGGGAGCAGGTGCAGTAGTGCGCATCCCTGAGATCACCCTGAGTCGCACGTGTTTCACACCGCTTTGTCCGCATTATCCCACCGTTTGAGTTGACGCTGGGCGTGACGCTCTCGCGCTCGCCTGACACGATGGAAGCCGCACGTTTGTAGTGCCGGCGCAGAGAGGACCGCGAGATGGCGAATCCCGCCGTGAAGGGCTGGAAGTACCTGATGGCGCTCTTCGGCGCCAAGATCGACGAGCACGCCGATCCGAAGGTGCAGATCCAGCAGGCGATCGAGGAGGCGCAGCGCCAGCACCAGGCCCTGGTGCAGCAGGCCGCGGCCGTGATCGGCAACCAGCGGCAGCTCGAGATGCGGCTGTCCCGGCAGATGGGCGAGGTCGAGAAGCTGCAGGCCTCGGCCCGGCAGGCGCTCACCCTCGCCGACAAGGCCCGCGCCGAGGGCAACGAGACCAAGGCCACGGAGTACGAGCAGACCGCGCAGATCTTCGCCACCCAGCTCGTCGCGGCCGAGCAGGGCATGGAAGACATGAAGACGCTGCACGACCAGTCGCTCAACGCGGCCGCCCAGGCCCGCCGCGCGGTCGAGAACAACGCGATGCTGCTGCAGCAGCGCCTCGCCGAGCGCACCAAGCTGCTCAGCCAGCTCGAGCAGGCCAAGATGCAGGAGACCGTCGCCAAGTCCCTCGAGTCGATGAGCGGTCTCGCCGCGCCGGGCAACACGCCGTCGCTCGACGAGGTGCGCGAGAAGATCGAGCGCCGCTACGCCAACGCGATGGGCCGCGCCGAGCTCGCCTCCAACTCCGTCGAGGGCCGCATGCTGGAGGTCCAGCGCACCACGCTCGACATGGCCGGCAGCTCCCGCCTCGACCAGATCCGCGCGAGCATGGCCGGCGACCAGCTCGCCGCCGCGCCCGCGACGCCCAGCACGCCCGCCGCGGCCTCCCCGGGCCCGCGGGACGCCGGCGTCGCCCGCCTCGACGAGATCCGGGCGAGCCTGAAGGACAAGCAAGCGGAAGACACCGCCAGCGCCGGCTGACGAGTTCAACGTTCTATTGGGGGGAGTGCCGGTCATGGCGTCGGAGCGGGCGAAGCATCTGAAGCGACTGCGGCGGCTGCACCGCTCCGCGCGCGGCTGGTCCGTGCGGGCCGGCCTGCTGACCGGCGCCACCGCGATTCTCGTGCCGTACAGCGGCCTCGGGCTGCCCGACGCCTTCTGGGCGGCCGGTGCCGGCGGCTCCATCGCGATCGCCATCTGGCGCTGGATGGACCTGCGGGCCTTCCGGGCCCTGCCGGTGCCGCCCGAGCCCGACCCGGCCCTCGTCGGCGCCCAGGCCCGGGAGAAGCTCGTCGGGATCGTCGCCAAGCTGCCCGCGGGGCGCACGGCGATCGCGGAGTTCGGCCGGCAGCGCGAGTCGTTCAAGCTCCGCGGCCTGACGGTCGCCGAGCCGTGGCGGCGCCTCGACCGGGCCTCGGCGATGCTGGGCGGGCTGGTCGGCCGGCTCGGGCCGCACGCGGAGGCCGCCGTGCTCGACGCGACCGTCGCCGAGCAGTCGCTGCGCGACCTGGCCCAGCGGACCGCGTCCGTCGAGCGTGCCATGAGCCTCGGCCCGGCCGGCGACTCGCTCCGGCCCGCCCATGCCGCCCTGGCGGCGCAGCTGGAGCAGGGCGTGGCGGCGTATGAGCAGTTCGTCACGGCGGCGGCCGGCTGTGTCGCCGAGGACAGCGCCACGATCGGCAACCTGGCGGATGCGACGGCGTTCCTGAAGGGCGTCGCCGAGGCGATGGCGGACCTGCGCTCGACCCCGCGAGCCAGCACCGCCTGAAGCGTGCCGCGCGCCGCATCCCACGCGCCGCGCGGCGGCTACTCGTTGGGGAGCAGGTAGCGCCAGCTGGCCCTGACCGTGTCGCCGGACGCCGACGTGTACGCGGGCCAGGCGCCGCGCTGGTCCAGGTCGCGGGTCAGGGTGCGGACCACGGCCCGCGCGTCCTCGCCGGACAGGTCCGCCTTGCGGAGGCCACCGGCGTCGGGGGCGGGCAGCTTCACGTCGGCCGGCCAGGGGTTCACGGTGGCGGGCTCGCCGTCGACCGGCATCGCGACCAGGCGCACCCGGTCCGCCAGGTACGGCTGGGCCGTCGCCGCCACCGACTTGTGCACGGCGGCGAGGCGGTCGCGGGCGTCGTACAGGACGTCGGCGTAGACGTGGTCGGTCTTCAGTTCGTCGAACCCCTCGGCGGTGAACGCGAGCGGCCCCGACGGCGACCACGTGCTCACCCTCGTCACGGGCGCGTTGAGGATCGTCGGCGCGGCGGACCGCGGCTTCTGCGCGTCGCTGGAGCCCAGGTCGGCGAGCAGGCCCGCGGCGAGGCTCTGCAGCGCGTCCGGGTCGAGGCGGGACCGGTACGCGGCATCTGCGATCGCGTCGCCGTCACCGAAGACGACGAGGCGGGGCGCGCGCAGGGCGAGCATCGCCGTGCCGACCAGGCCGCCGGTCAGCTCCCAGACGGCCAGCGGCGTGCCGTCGGGCGGTCGCAGGGTCGGGGCCGGGGTCGCGGAGGCGAGCGGAGTGCCGTCGCAGGCGCCGAGCGCGGAAGCCACGAGCGTGGCGGCCGAGGCGGCGAACAGCCCCCGCCGGCTCAGCCGGTGATGCACCGGTACAACACCACACCCAGCGTCACGCCCAAGACCCTACCGCGTGCCCGCAACGATCAGTGCGCGGGCGTGAGCCTCACGACAGCCGACTCCACAGCGCGGGCGCGGCGGCCGGTGACCAGTCCGACTGTGATCTGTGCGCCTGCCTGCACGCATAGACGCCGCCCTGGTACGCCACCTGCGCCCCGACCGTGTAGGCGACGCCCACGGCCCACGCCGGGACGGTCTTCTTCGCCGCCGGAGACCGCGAGGCGGCGGTGGATGAGGGCGGCTTCGACGTGGGCGAAGGCACCACGGGTGGCACCACCGGTGGCGGCGCCGCTGACGAGGTCGTGGCGACGGGTGACGGTGCCGGCGCTGACGGTACAGCGGCGTCCTCGAAACCGGTGGGAGCCGGCGGCAGGCAGGCGGCCCCGACGCCCGCGGAGTTGTAGCAGAGGTGGGTGTCGTCGGCGCCCACGACCGGTCCGCCGTTCGAGCGCGCGACCGTGACGGCACCCAGCGTGAACACGAGCAGCGCCGCCGTGCCCCACAGCAGCGTCCGATCCGTCGGACCCAACCGGTGAACTCCGTGCACGCCCAGCACTCCCTCGCCTGACCAGCGAGTTCGCAGCCTACGGGCCAGGTGTCGCCGAGACAACCGGCTGGCAGCGCGGGCACCAGTACGTGATCCGGTCGTGGTCGCCGCCGGTCCAGCGCTCGATCCGGGTGCCGCATCGACGGCATTCCCTCCCGGCGCGCTCGAACACCCAGTTGGTCTCGCCGCGGCGCAGCGAACCGGTCGTCGTCTGCGTCCAGCGGCCCCGGTTGGAGTTCAGCAGCCGGTGTGCCAGGTCGACCATCGCGGGCAGGTCCGGCACCGCGCCGACCTCGGTCCACGGGTTGACCCCCCTGAGGAACAGGACCTCCGCCTTGTACAGGTTGCCGATGCCCGCGAGATTGCGCTGGTCGAGCAGGGCGTCGGCGATGTGCCGGTCGGGCCTGGCGGCGAGCCGCGAGACCGCCTCCGCCGGGTCCCAGCCGTCGCCCATCAGGTCGGGCCCGAGGTGCCCGATCAGCTGGCGCTCGTCCCTGGTCGGCACCAGCGCGAGCTCGTGCAGGTGGAAGCCGACGGCGACGGCCGTCGCGGCGTGCAGCGCGACCCGGATCAGGTGGGCGGGGCGGCCGGTCCAGCGCTCGCCCGGGCGGTACGTGCGCCACGCCCCGTCCATCCGCAGATGCGAGTGCAGCGTGTAGGCGCGGTCGGGCTCGCGGGTCAGGCGGAGCAGCAGGTGCTTGCCGTAGCTGGCGGACTCGTGCACCCGCCAGCCGGCGAGGTCCGTGGTCGCGAGCTTCGGCACCCGGAAGTCGCTGCGGGTCAGCTCGTGACCCTCCAGGGCGTCGGCGAGCACGCGGGCGGTGTTCCAGACGGTGTCGCCTTCGGGCACCGGCCCAGCTTATGGGAGCAGCGGCGCCACTTCCGTGGCGAGCAGGTCGAGGTGCTCCAGGTCGTGCAGGTCGAGCACCTGCAGGAACGCCCGCGACGCGCCCGCCTTCATGAAGTCGGCCAGCTGCTCCGCCACCCGCGCCGGCGTGCCGTAGAGCTGCCCGCCCGACGCCGGCGGCCCCTTCGGGTCGAGCCCGGACGCCTCCGCCCGCCGCCGGACCTCCGCCTCGGTCGCGCCGCACACGATCGTCTGCGCGAACGAGAAGACGATCGGCGCCCGCCCGTCGCGCCCCTCGGCCTCGATCGCGGCGACGACCCGGTCGTAGGACGCGGTCGTCTCCGCCAGGCTCGAGAACGGCACGTTGAACTCGTCGGCGAACCGCGCCGCCAGCCGCGGGGTCCGCTTGAGGCCCTTGCCGCCCACGATGATCGGCGGGCCGGGCCGCTGCGCGGGCTTCGGCAGCGCGGGCGAGTCGGTGAGGTCGTAGTGGCGGCCCTGGTAGCTGAACGTGGCGCCGTCCGGCGTCGCCCACAGCCCGGTCACGATCTCCAGCTGCTCCTCCAGCCGGTCGAACCGCTCGCCGACCGGGGGGAACGGAACCCCGTACGCCAGGTGCTCCCGCTCGTACCATCCGGTGCCGAGCCCCAGCTCGACCCGGCCACCGCTCATCGCGTCGACCTGCGCCACCGCCACCGCGAGCGGCCCCGGAAGCCGGAACGTCGCCGAGGACACCAGCGTGCCGAGGCGGATCGTGGACGTCTCGCGGGCGAGCGCGCCGAGCGTCACCCATGAGTCGGTCGGGCCGGGCGCCCCGCCGCGGGTCGCCATGTAGTGGTCCGAGCGGAAGAAGCCCTCGAAGCCGAGCCGCTCGGCGTGCTGCGCGAAGGCGAGCTGGTCCTCGTACGTGGCGCCGAGCTGAGGTTCGATGAACACGCAGAGCCGCATGCGTCCGACACTATCCTGATGGACCCCTGGATCTCCTTCACCACCGACTACGGGCTCGAGGACGGGTTCGTCGCCGCCTGCCACGGGGTGATCGCCCGCCTGGCGCCCGCCGCGCGGGTCATCGACGTGACGCACCTCGTGCCGCCCGGCGACGTCGGCCGCGGGGCGCACGTGCTGGCGCAGACAGTGCCGTCGCTGCCGCGTGGCGTACACCTCGCCGTCGTCGATCCCGGGGTCGGCACCGCCCGCCGGCCGATCGCGATCGAGGCCGCGGACGGCGGGTTCCTCGTGGGGCCGGACAACGGCCTGCTGATCCCGGCGGCGGAGGCCCTCGGCGGCATCCGTCGCGCCGTCCACCTCACCAACGCGGGGTGGTTCGCGCCGGACGTGTCGCGCACCTTCCACGGCCGCGACGTGTTCGCCCCGGTGGCCGCCCGCCTCGCCGCCGGCGCCGACCTGTCCCTGGCAGGAAGTGCCACCGCGGCTCTTGTACGACTACCGCCACCGTTCCTCGAGGTGACGCCGTCCGGTGTGGTGGCCTCGGTACTGACGGTCGACCGGTTCGGCAACCTGCAGCTGGCTTCGCCCGGTTCCTTCCCCGGGGGCTCGGTCACCGTCAACGGCACGCCGGCCGTCTCGGGCGGCACCTTCGGCGACGCGCCCACCGGCGGGCTCGTGGTGTTCACCGACTCCGCCGGCTACCTGGCCGTCGCGGTCAACGGTGGCAGCGCCGCCGAGGTACTCGGCGTCCGGGCCGGCGACCGCGTGACCGTCGCTCACGGTTCGTAGGTGTGTCGTCGCCGCACGTGGTCGAGAGTGACGGAGGGTGATGTCCCGGCATATGATCCAGCCGTCCGATCGATCACACATGGCATCACAACTGGCGGAGAGTGGGACATGTCAGGCGCCGACTGGATGAAGCCCAAGCCCGACGAGGCCCACGAGCCGGTCGACCTGCAGACGGACCGGCCACACCCGGCCCGGGTCTACGACTTTCTGTTGGGCGGCAAGGACAACTTCCCCGCCGACCGGGGCGCCGCCGAGGCCGGCCTGCGGGCCAACCCCAACAGCCGGATCCCCCCGCGCGAGAACCGGGCGTTCCTGCGCCGCGCGGTGGAGTACCTGGCCCGCGAGGCGGGCATCCGGCAGTTCCTCGACATCGGCACCGGCATCCCGACGTCACCCAACGTGCACGAGGTCGCCCAGGCGATCGCGCCCGACTCCCGGATCGTCTACGTCGACAACGACCCGATCGTCCTCGCCCACGCCCGCGCGCTGCTGACCAGCAAGCCCGAGGGCCGCACCGAGTACATCGACGCCGACCTGCGCGACACCCGGCGGATCCTGGACTCGCCGCAGCTGCGCGAGGTCATCGACTTCGACCAGCCGGTGGGCCTGCTGCTGATCGCGATCCTGCACTTCGTGGGCGACGCAGATGAGCCGTACCGGATCGTGCAGGAGCTCGTCGACGCCCTGCCGTCCGGCAGCTACCTCGCGCTGTCCCACCTCACCGGCGACTTCGACCCCGTCGCCTGGGAGCACGTCGCCGCCATCTACGCCCGCCAGGGCGTGACGATGCAGGTCCGCCCGCACGCCGACATCGCCCGGTTCTTCACCGGTCTGGAGCTCGTCGACCCCGGCCTGCCGCTCGTCACGAAGTGGCGCCCCGACGCCGAGGTCTCGCCAGACGTCACCGACACCCAGGTCTCCGTCTACGGGGGTGTGGCCAGGAAGGCCTAGGCCCTTTTGGGGTTCTCGGGGGTGTGACCCGGGGGCGGCCGGGCAGTGGCGTGCGGTGGCTCGCAAAGCTCCGGCGCTGGCGATGGTGCTGCTGCTGCTCGTGACGGCGCTGGTCGTGCCGGTGTCGTGGCCGCGCGCGCTGCAGACGTTGTGCACCACGGACATCGTCCAGGCCAGGGCCGTCGCCGGGCTGGCCAACTTCTCCGCCTGGTTGCGCCGCAACAACGCGACCGGGTTCATCGGGGAGATCGGCTGGCCCGCCGACCGCGACGCGGCGCAGTGGTCCGCGGTCGCCGATGCCTGGTACACCGCCGCCGACGCCGTCGGTCTGCCCGTCACCGCCTGGGCGGCCGGCACCTGGCCGGCCAACTACCCGATGGCCGTCTACCGCCCGGTCGCGCACGGCATGGACGTCGACGTCGTCGGCCCGCAGGCCCACGTCGTCGAGCGCCACGGCACCTCCGCCGGCTACCTCCGCGGCGTCAACCTGGCCGCCGGCTCCTTCGCCACCTCCGAGGTCAACGGCGGCTTCGGCAGCGCCAACCCCGGCCGGTACGGCGACGACTACACGTACGAAACCCCCTCCAGCTACGAGTTCCTGGCCTCGCGCGGCATCCGCCTCGTGCGCCTCGCCGTCAACTGGGAACGCCTCCAGCCCGTCCCCTTCGGCCCCTTGTCCTCCGAGGAGGTCGCCCGGGTCCGCCTCGCGCTCGACCACGCCCGCGCCGCCGGCCTCCTCGTCGTGCTGGACCTGCACGGGTACGGCGACTTCGCCCTCGGCGGCGGCCGCCACCAGCAGACCCTCCTGCGCCTCGGCGGCCCCGGCCTGCCGACCACCGCGCTGGCGGACTTCTGGCGCCGCATGGCCCCCGCCGCCGACAACCCCGCCGTCATCGGCCTTGGCCTCCTCAACGAACCCACCCGCCTCGCCGCCGACGGCCGCGCCGGCGCCCTGATCTGGGAACGCGCCTCCCAGCAGACCGTCGACGCCCTCCGCGACATCGACGACCGCCGAGCCCTGCTCGTCAGCGGCTACATGCCGATGGGCCCGCCCTCGTGGGGCCTCATGCACCCGCGAGCCTGGATCCGCGACCCGCTGCACCGCGTCGCGTACGAGTCCCACGCCTACTTCGACCACGACGGCAGCGGCCACTACTGGAGCTCCTACGCAGACGAGCTCCGCGACGTCACCTGGCCCCACCCCACCCTCTGCCAGCGGTTGACCCCGCTGACCCGTCAGGTGCTTCAATCGACCGAGTGATCGCCGTCCGCCCCGCCCGCCCCGCTGACCTGCCCGCCGCAGCCGACGTCTGGCACGCGGCGAACACCGCCCGCGGCCTCCCTCCAACCCCACAACGCCTCGCCCGCGTCCGCGAGAAACTGGCCGCCCCGGACGCCCAGGTCCTGATCGCCACCCTGCCCACGCCCCCGTCCACTGCCCCGGCGCCTGGGCTCGCTGGCTCCGCGCCTGGGCTCGCTGGCTCCGCGCCTGGGCTCGCTGGCTCCGCGCCTGGGCTCGCTGGCTCCGCGCCTGGGCTTGCTGGCTCTGCTGCCGGGGCTGCCGGTCCGGTGGCTGTTCCAGCTCCATCCGGGTCGGCGCTCACCGAGCACGTACCGGACCTCGCCGGTTCCGTGGCCGGACCTGCCAGTTCCCCGGCCGGACGCACGGGTGCTGCGGCCGCGCTCGCCGGTGCCGGGTCGGCACCCGCTGGTTCGACGGCCGGACAGGGCGAGTCTGCGGTCGCTCCGGCCCGGGCTGCGGCGGCGACGAGCGGGCCAGGGGCGGTGCCTGCCGAGGCCGGGACGGTGGTCGGCATGGCCGGGACGGTGGTCGGCATGGCGCTGGTCGAGCCGGGTCGTGCTGACGACGGCGAGGGTGCGCTGGTTCCCGGGTACGGTCACGTGTCGATGGTGTTCGTCCACCCCTCCCACTGGTCGAACGGCTACGGACAGCACCTCCTCCGCGCGGTCGACGCCCTCGGCTACACCCGCACGACGCTGTGGACCCGTCGATCCAACGAACGCGCCCAACGCCTCTACGCCGCCGCTGGCTACGTCCCGAACGGCCGCACCACCCACCTCTTCGACGGCGACGAGATCATCCAGCTGGAGCGCCGCGCCGAGCCGGTCTGACCCTGGCCGCCGGGCCGGCTCACCGCGGTCCGTCCCAGGTCCAGCGCGGCATCGTGACGTCGGCGGGCACCTGGGAGCCCGGCGGCGAGTACTGCATGACGTCCGCCGCCGCCCAGGTCATGTAGTCACGCAGCGCCGCCCGGAACTCCGGGTCCGGGGGCAGGCCGGCGTCGTCGCATGCGAGCACGAAGCAGCGCACGAACCGCTCCCCGAGGTCGTCGTCGGCGCCCATCCGCGCGTGCAGGTCGAGCATGCCGAAGTGGGTGCCGCACGTCTGCGAGTACGCGGGCGGACCGCCGAACACCTCGGCCAGGTACGTCCCGAGCCGCTGCACATGCTCAGGATGATGCCCCGGATGCCCGAACGGATGGTTGAGCACCGGATCCGCAAGGCACCGCTCATGCAACGCCGCCGCCAGCGCCTGGAACGCCGGGGCACCACCGGCGTGCTCGAACAGCGAGACCCGACGCTCGCCTGCGAGTTCACTCATCGCGCCGTCTCCTTCCGTGGTCACACGCGATGGTCGCGTGCCGGTCGCCAGCTCCGCAGCCGAAGCGTTCGACCGCGTGCGGTTCAGTTCTGCAGGTGAAGCGCTTGATCAGGTTTGTGGCTCAGTTCCATGGGTGAAGCGCTTGACCAGGTGTGGCTCAGTCCCGTGGGTGGAGCGTTCGGTCGGGCGTGTGGCTCAGCTCCGCGGGGGAGCGCTTGATCGGGGTGTGGATCAGTTCCGCAGGCGGAGTCCCTTCGGGGTGGTCCGGAACCCTGCCGCCGACAGCGCGTCACCGAGCGCCGACGCGTGGATGGACTCCCCGTCGGCGCGCTCGACCGACATCGCGCCGAGCGCACCCCCGTGGACGGCGTCGGCGAGGGCCTTCGCGGCGAGGGCGAGCAGTTCGGTGTCCTCGACGTACGACAGCAGCGTCCGCCCTCCGCGCTCCACATAGATGACGAGGTCACCGCCGACCGTGACGACGAGCGCGCCCGCCTTGCGCCCAGGCCGGTGCCCGGAGCGCTCACCATCACCGGCGTCGACGACCCGCTCGGGCCAGGGCAGCGCGGCCCCGTACGGATTGGCTGGATCGGTCGAGGCGAGCACCAACGCGTCGCGGGTGTCGGTGCCGCCCCGCAACCGGTCGACGGCCCCCGGCAGCGCGAACTGCGCCGCGCCCAGACCTTCGACGAAGTAGCCCCGCCGGGCGGCGCCCCGCTCCTCCATCGCCGCGAGCACCGGATACACGCCGGCGAACGCCCCCGGCAGATCCTCGGCCATCACCGCCCCACGGGTGACGATTCCGTGCCGGTCCAGGAGCAGCTCGGCGTTGGCGGTCGCCCGGCGGGTCGGGTCGAGGTCCCGATCGGGCAGCCGGTGCCACCGCCCGGCCCCGGTCGGCGGCCCTGACCGCCCACCGGCGAGCGACGCCCGCGCCGCCGCGATGCCCGCGCGCCGGTACCGCGACCGCGGCGCCGCCGGCTTCGCCTTGTGCGCTCCACCCCCACCGAGCTTCGCCCGCAGCGGGCCGAGCGTGTCGTTGGACAGGTGCCCGGCCCACACCAGATCCCAGACGGCGTCGAGCACCTCCGCCTCGCTGACGAACCCCGGCGCACCCCAACCGTCCGAGTCCCCACCCGGACCGCCGGCGTCGCGTGAGCCCCCCGACCCGGCGTGGAGCGACGCTTCGACGCCGCGCAGGGTCTCGCTGATCGATCCGGGTGCCGCCTTCGCCCTCCGCAGCCTGGCGACAGGAACCGGCGGCGGCACGACCGCCTCGGGCTCCGCGCCACCGGCGGAATCACCCGCACGCCCTCGCGTGGTGGCCTCGTCGCCCGCTGCGGGCAAGGCCACAGCTCTGTTGTCAGGCTCAGACAAAGGCGCTGGCCCACCGGCCCCCGACGAGACCACGGACCCGTCACCGGATGCCGGGAACGCCTCGGACCCGCCGCCGGACACCGACCACGGCGTCGACTCGCCACCGGACGCCGATGACCTGACACCCTTCCCGCCCGGACGCGCCCGACCTCCGGCCGCGGAGGCCCCAGCCGCGGACGACGAGCTCGTGCCACCCCTCGGCGACGACCCGGCCGCGGGCGGCAGCTCCCTGCCCACCGCTGACGCCGGCGGAGCCGAGGCGAGGATCTCGTTGACCCGCTCCGCCAGCGTCCGCAGGAACAAGGCATGCCCACCCGCGAGCGCGGTGAGGATCGCGGCGTGGACGGGGCCGCCGACGTCCGTGGGCGGCGGGAGGAGCAGCGACGCGGTGTCGGCGAACGCGAGACTGATCCACCCGTCATGCTCGCCGATGGCGCCGCCCCCGGACCAGAGCAGGTCGCCGGACGCGCACAGCTCGTCGAGGTAGGCAGGCGTGTAGTCGGCGACGCGGGCCGGCAGGATCAGCCGCTCCAGGGCGGATGCCGGCATGGCGATGCCCTGGAGCTGCTCGACCGCGGCGGCGACGGCGTCGATGCCCCGGGCCCGGGACGAGCCGACCTGGTGCCACTGCGGCAGGAAGCGGGCCAGCGCGCGGGGCGGCACGGGCTCGATCTCGCGGCGCAGCGCGGCCAGGGACCGGCGGCGCAGCAGCCGGAGGATCTCCGCGTCGCACCACTCGGTGCCCGCGCCGCCGGGCGTGAACTCGCCGGAGACCATCGCCGGCAGGCGGCGCAGCGCCTGCTCGACGACGAAGACACCGAGCCCGAAGCGGGCCGCGCAGGTCGCCGCGGTGAACGGCGCGTGCGTGCGGCCATAGCGGGTGACGAGGTCGCCGAGCGGGTCCGCGACCGGCTCCAGGTAGGCGGTGGGCAGGCCGACGGGCAGCGCCACCCCGAGGGCGTCGCGGAATCGGGCCGCGTCCTCGACCGCGATCCAGCGGGGCTCCCCGGCGACGCGGACCTGGATGGCGCGGCGCTGCGCGCCCAGCTCCGCCGCCCACGCGGGGTCGGCGCCGCGGGCGGTGAGCTCGGCGTCGGACAGGTCGCCCAGGACGCGGAGCATCTCGGCGACGTCCTCGGCGTCGCGCGGGGTGCGCTGGTCGCCGAGCCACTGCAGGCTCCGCTGGGTCTCAGAGACGACCTCGGGGTCGAGGAGCTCGCGCAGCTCGACCCGGCCGAGGAGCTCGGCGAGCAGCGTCGGGTCGAGGGCGAGCGCGGCGGCCCGGCGCTCGGCGAGCGGTGAGTCGCCCTCATACAGGAAGGCGCCGACATAACCGAAGAGCAGCGACCGGGCGAACGGTGACGGCCGCGGCGTCTCCACCTCGACGAGGCGCAGCTTGCGCCCGGCGATGTCGTGCATGACGCCGACGAGCCCGGCGACGTCGAACACGTCCTGCAGGCACTCCCGCGCGGCCTCGAGGGTGATCGGGAAGTCGGCATAGTCGCGGGCGACGTCGAGCAGCTGGGCGGAGCGCTGCCGCTGCTGCCACAGCGGCTGGCGGCGGCGCGGGTCGCGGCGGGGCAGGAGGAGGGCGCGGGCGGCGCACTCGCGGAACCGGGCGGCGAACATGGCCGACGTGCCGACGGTCTCCTCGACGATGCCGGCGATCTCGTCGGGGTCGAACGCGACCAGGTCGGCGCCGGGCGGCTCGTCGGCGATGTCGGGCAGGCGGACCACGATGCCGTCGTCGCTGGGCATGACCTGCGCGTCGACGCCATAGCGCTCGTTGAGCCGGCGGGCGATCGCCAGGGCCCACGGCGCGTTGACCCGGGCGCCGAGGACGCAGTGGACGGTCATCCGCCAGTCGCCGAGCTCGTCGCGGAACCGCTCGACCAGCACGGTGCGGTCGTCGGGCAGGTGACGCGTCGCTTCGCGCTGCTCGCGCAGGTAGGCCAGGAGGTTGTCAGCGGCCCACTCGTCGAGCCCGCCGCTGCGCAGCTGCTGGTGGGCGGCCTCGTCGCCGGCCTTGACGAAGCCGCGCAGCCGGGCGCCGATCGCGCGGCCGAGCTCGACGGGGCGGCCGGGGGAGTCACCCTTCCAGAACGGCATCTTCGCGGCGGCGCCCGGCGCGGGGGAGACCAGCACCCGGTCGGGAGTGATGTCCTCGATGCGCCACGAGGTCGAGCCGAGCAGGAACACGTCGCCGACGCGGGACTCGTAGACCATCTCCTCGTCGAGCTCGCCGACGCGGGCGGCCTTCTCCGCGCCGGCCAGGAACACGCCGAAGAGCCCGCGGTCGGGGATGGTGCCGCCGCTGGTGACGGCGAGGCGCTGGGCGCCGGGGCGGGCGGTGAGGACCCCGTCGGTGCGGTCCCACACGATGCGGGGGCGCAGCTCGGCGAACGCGGTCGACGGATAGCGCCCGGCGAGCATGTCGAGCACCGCGAACAGCGCCGACTCGGGCAGCTCGGCGAACACGGCGGTGCGGCGCACCAGGGCCGCCAGCTCGTCGACGTGCCACGGCTCCATGGCCACCATCGCGATGATCTGCTGGGCGAGCACGTCCAACGGGTTGCGCGGATAGCGCAGCTCCTCGATGCCGCCCTCGACCATCCGCTCGGCGACGACGGCGCAGGAGACGAGGTCGCCGCGGTGCTTCGGGAACACCACACCGCGGGACACGGCGCCGACCTGGTGCCCGGCGCGCCCGACCCGCTGCAGGCCGGCGGCGACGCTCGGCGGCGCCTCGATCTGCACGACCAGGTCGACGGAGCCCATGTCGATGCCGAGCTCCAGGCTGGAGGTGGCGACGACCGCCGGCAGCTGGCCGGACTTGAGCGCCTCCTCGATGTGCTTGCGCTCCTCGCGGGAGACGCTGCCGTGGTGGGCGCGCGCCACGACGGGCGCCGCACCGTTGGCGGTGCCGGCCTGCGCCATCATCTCCGCCGGCGTCCGTGGCGGGGTGGGTGCGGGGATGCCGGCACGGGCCGCGGACAGCTCGTTGATCCTGGCGCAGAGGCGCTCCGCGCCGCGTCGCGAGTTGGTGAACACGATCGTGGAGCGGTGGCCCTCGATCAGGTCGAGGACCCGCTCCTCCACGGCGGGCCAGATCGACGCCTGCCGGGGCGCCCCGTCGTCGTCCTGCGAGGGGTCGGTCTCGCCGAGGGCGGTCATGTCCTCGACGGGCACCTGCACCTCGACCTGGATGGTCTTGGCGCTGGGCGGCTGCACGACCTCGACGGGCGCGGACCCGCCGAGGAACCTGGCGGTCTCCTCGATCGGGCGGACGGTCGCGGACAGGCCGATCCGCTGCGCGGGCCGCTCCAGCAGGGCGTCGAGCCGCTCCAGCGACAGCGCCAGGTGGGCGCCGCGCTTCGTCGCGCAGACCGCGTGGACCTCGTCGACGATCACCGTCTCGACGCTGCGCAGCGACTCCCTGGCCTGCGAGGTGAGCAGCAGGAAGAGCGACTCGGGTGTGGTGATCAGGATGTCGGGCGGGGTCTTGGTGAACGCTCGCCGCTCGTCGGCCGGGGTGTCACCGGTGCGCATGCCGACCCTGATGTCGGGCGGCTCCTGCCCGAGTCGCGCCGCCGCCTGCCTGATGCCGGCGAGGGGGGCCCGCAGGTTGCGCTCGACGTCGACCGCCAGCGCCTTCAGGGGGCTGACATACAGCACCCGGCAGCGCTTCGCCGCCTCCACGTCTGGTCGGGCCGCCAACTGATCGAGGGACCACAGGAACGCGGCCAGGGTCTTGCCGGAGCCGGTCGGCGCGACCACGAGGGCGTGCCGGCCGGCGCTGATCGCCTGCCACGCGCCCGCCTGCGCGGCGGTGGGCGCCGCGAACGCCGCACCGAACCACTCCCGCGTCGCCGCCCCGAACCGACCCAGCTCATCCATGCCTCCATCCTGCCCCCGGGGTACGACACTTTCCCCCGACCGCTCGACGCCGCCGATAGGATTAGTCCGATTTGTACGAAAGGGGGAATTTGGCTAAGATGCACCAATCCCCAGAACACAGGAGCAGCCGGTGGCAGCACAGCGCACGATCGCCCAGCGGGCGATCCGCCAGGAGTCGGAAGTGCTGCTGCGCCAGCTGGACGCATACCTGGCCGCCCTGCGCACCGGATGCGGCACCACGGACGTCGGGCACGCCGAGCGGATGGCCGAGGCCCTGCGCCGCCTGATCGCCGACACCGCCAGGTCGAGCGCGGTCGACCGGGCCCGCGTCCGCGCCGCCGTGCACTACTTCGTCTACCGCGGCGCCGCCGGCGACGGCCCGGCCCGCACCGGCGGCGGCGCCAGGCTGGCGCTGCTGACCGGCGGCCGGGCCCCCGCCGACCGGCGCCGTCAGGGTGACGACGACCGCGTCGTCAACGACCTGCTCCGCGACCTCGGTCGCGCCGACCTGATAGTCGAGCACTGATGACTTGCCTGGCCGGGCAGCGAAGAGGGTCCCCCATAACCAGTGGGGGACCCTCCATGCGTTCCGGGACCGGTCGCGGCGCTAGGAGATGCTGGCCGTCGCCAGCTTGATGCTGAACGCCAGGAACAGGCCGCCGACCGAGGTGCTCAACCCGGCGGCGAGCTTCCGCCGGGAGCGGAACTGCTCGGCCAGATACCGCCCGGCGAAGATGAGCACGGACAGATAGATCGCGCTCAGCACCTCGGCGACGATCCCGAGCAGCAGGAAGCTCACTGCCGGATGGGCATAGCCGGGGTCGACGAACTGGATGAAGAACGACACGAAGAACAGGATCGCCTTCGGGTTGAGCATGCTGATCACCAGCGCACGCCGGAACGGGCGGTCGGCCGGCGGCTCCGGCTGCGGTGCCGAGGCGGGTGCCCGTAACCGCCGCACGGTGTCGACCACCAGACGGATGCCGAGATAGGCCAGGTAGCCGGCGCCCGCGTACTTCACCAGGAGAAACAGCCAGGGATAGGTGTGCAGCAACGAGGCGACGCCACCGGCCGAGAGGACCATGAGCACCGCGTCGCCGAGCCAGACCCCGGCAGCGCCCCGATACCCGTCCCGCACGCCGCGACGGGCGGCGACGGACAGCACGTACAGCGAGTTGGGGCCGGGCAGGAGCACGATCGCGGCCGTGCCCAGCAGATACGTCCAAGGGTTGGTCACGCCGAGCATCAGCGTCCGCCCGCTTCCAACGCCGCGGTCAGCCGGTCCCGGGCCGCAGGCCACTCGTCGGCGAGCATCGAGAAGCAGACCGTGTCGCGCCAGCTGCCGTCGGGACGCTGCCGGTGTGCGCGCAGCACACCCTCACGCTCGGCGCCGAGCCGCGCGATCGCCTGCTGCGAGCGCTCGTTGCGGACGTCGGTGTGCCACTCGAGCCGGACCGCGCCCAACGTGTCGAACGCGTGCGCCATGAGCAGCAGCTTTGACTCGGTGTTGATCGCCGTGCGCCAGTGCGGGCGGCCGAGCATCGTGTGCCCGATCGCGATCGAGCGGCGCGCCTCGTCGATCGCGTAGAAGGAGGTGCTGCCGAGGATCTCTCCCGTCGACGGATCCCGCTGTACGAAGGGAGTCCGCGCCGGATCCTTGATCGCCGCGTCCACGATCGCGGCCATCCCGGCGGCCGAGGCGGGTCGGGCGACGGTGAGGTGCGTCCAGACCTCGGCGTCGTCGAGCGCCGCGAACAGGCCCTCCGTGTGCACGTGGTCGAGCGGCTCCAGCACGACGTGCCGTCCCCGCAGCGTCGGCGTGCCCCGCCAGCCGTCCTCGGCAGGGCGAAGATAGCCGGGGAGCGGCACGAGCACTCCGGGTGCGGGCTCTGGCTGCCCGGCGACGAGCTTCAGCGGTACAACACCCGCCCAATGCGGCAAGAGCAGGTCTGCCTCGTCGTCGCCGACGCCGCCGGTGCGGACCTTCGCCGAGACCTCCTGCAGCGTCAGGGCCAGCACCGCGGTCTTGGCCAGCTCCTTCGCGTCCGGCGGGCGGCTGTCGGCGGCGCGGCCGGGCATGATCTTGTCGACCAGCGCCGCGAACGCCCGGTCGCGCTCGCCGGGGTCGGTGACCAGCCGCGCGGCGCCGTGCGCGACCACGGAGCGGTAGTTGGCGCTGTGGTGGAACTGGGAGCGGGCGAGGACCAGCCCGTCGATCAGCGTCACCGTCACACAGATCGGCAGGCCGCCGGGGCGGGCCGCGAGCGCCGAACTGCTCCCGGTCGAGCCGTGCAGATAGACGGTGTCGCCGATGCGCGCGTGCAGGTTCGGCAGGACCCGCGGCTCGCCGTCGACGACGAATCCGACGTGGCAGACATATCCCTCATCGAGGACCGAGTGCACCAGATCGGCGTCGTACGACGCGCGCTCGCTCATCCGTCTCGGCGTCGTTTTCGGCGTTCGCTGGTAGGTTTCCACCATGACCTCGTTTGTTCTAGTACAATCCCTGAACTGTGGCAGTACAGTACCAGCCGACCGGCGCGACGGCAGCCGAGATTTCGGCCAGCGTCGAGCGCGGCATCCGCACCGGCGAGCTCGATCCGGGCGCGGCGCTGCCGTCCGTCCGTGCGCTCGCGGCAGGCCTCGGCGTGAGCCCCGCCACCGTCGCGGCCGCCTATCGGTCGTTACGCGAGCGGGGCCTGGTCGAGACGGCGGGCCGCGGCGGCACGCGGGTCCGTCCGCGCCCCCCTGTCGCCAGGCGCGGCCAGCACGGGTTGGCGGTGCCCGCCGGCGGCCTCGACCTGGCCAGCGGTGCCCCTGATCGGGCGCTGCTGCCGATGTACGCGCCGCATCTGATCCGATTAGCCGAAACCATGCCCGCGGTCGGCTACTCCGGGGGAGGCCCGCTGCCTGAGCTGCTCGACCTGGCCGGTGAGCGGTTCGCCGCCGACGGCATCCCGTCCGGGCGCCTCACCGTCACGGGCGGGGCCCTCGACGCGATCGAGCGCGCCCTCGTCGCGCACCTGCGCCCCGGCGACAAGGTCGCGGTCGAGGACCCGGGCTGGGCAAACCTCCTGGACCTGGTCGCGGCGCTCGGCTACACGCCCGTGTCCGTGCCCGTCGACGACGAGGGCCCCACCGAGGAAGGACTGCGGGCGGCGCTGAGCGCGGGGGTGGCCGGACTGGTCGTGACGTCCCGCGCCCAGAACCCCACCGGAGCGGTGATCTCCGGGCGGCGAGCCGCTGCGTTGCGGCGTCAGCTCGGCATGTACCGCCAGCTGCTGGTCCTGGAGGACGACCACGCGGCGGAGCTCGCGCACGACAGGGCGCACCCGTTGGCCGGCTCGACCGGTGCGTGGGCATACGTCCGGTCGCTGTCCAAGCCGTACGGGCCGGATCTCCGTGTCGCGGTGGTCGTCGGCGACGAGGTGACCGTCGCAAGGATCGAAGGGCGCATGCGACTCGGCGCGGGCTGGGTCTCCACCGTCCTGCAACGCCTGGTCGTCGAGCTGTGGAAGGACCCGGACGCCACCACGACGGTCGACCGTGCCCGCGACGTCTACGCGACCCGCCGGGAGGCGATGCGCGCCGCGCTCGGCGACCTACCGGCCCGCGGCGTCAGCGGCATCAATGTCTGGCTCCCCGTGCCGGACGAGACGTCGATGGTCGCGGGGCTGCGCGAGGACGGCATCGCCGTGGCGCCCGGATCCATGTATCGGCTGCTCACACCCCCTGGGATCCGTATCACGACGGCCTGCCTCGACCCCCGGGACGCCGGACGGGTGGCCGACGCGGTGATGCGGCGCCTGACCGGCACCTCCCGGCTGCAGGCGTGACCCGCGGGGCGGAATTGTCGGACCCGGCGGTTAGTCTCCGTGGGTGGTTGCGGGGTTCCGTGGCCATCGACGCACCCGAAGTCGTCTGCGCGCTGTTGGGCAGGGAGCAGCGTTCTCAGGGCGCGTCATCAAGGAGGGAATGGCATGCGCAGCAGCACGTTCAGGACGTTCGGCATCGCCGTCGCGACGGTCGCACTGGCACTGGTGACAGCCTGCGGGGGCGGCGACGACAACACGACCAGCGGCGCCTCGAAGGGCTCCAGCGGCAGCGCGTCGCAGGCACCGTCCGCGAAGGACACGCTCGCCGCGGCCGTCAAGGACCTCAACGCGGGCACCTACAGCTACACGATGAAGATCCCCGAAGGCACGTTCACAGGCTCGATCGACCCCGCCGGCAAGCAGCAGGTGAAGGTCGACGGGGTCGCCGCCGGCGGTGTCAAGTACACGATCGAGGGCATCACCCTCGGCACCGACTACTACTTCAAGACCAGCATCCCGACCACGGGCATCAACGCCAAGAAGTGGTACAAGCTGGATCGGACGAAGGTCAAGAAGGACGCGATCATCGGGCTGATCGAGGCGAAGGACCCGACCGTCAGCCAGGGGCTCATGTCCCGCGTCGCCACCGCCACGCAGAGCGACCCGACCACCATCACCGGCACCTATGACCTCAGCAGCGGCGGCGACCTCGGCATCGACGACGCCGCGGTGCTGCAGGCCCTCGGCGACAAGGCAAAGTCGGCCCCGTTCACGGCCACCCTCGACGGCAAGCACCTGGTGTCCTTGAAGATCACGGTCCCGGCCTACGGCACGGTCGCCGAGCAGGCCCTGACGGTCGACTACACCGGCCACGGACAGCCGGTCACGGTCGCCGCGCCCAAGGCCGCCGACGTCGCCGCCGCCCCCGCCGCCGTCTACGGCCTGCTCAACGGCTGACCCCCCATGCCACGACACCAGCCACTCCGGCCATCCGCCCCGGGCCAGTCGCCCGCACCGGCCCGCCTGTCCGCGCTGCTCGTTCGGGCGGCGGGCCTGCCGGGCGGCGGGCGGAGCGTTCGGGCAGCGGGCCTGCCGGGCGGCGCGTGGAGCGCTCGGCCAGCGGGTCCGCGGGTTGGTGCGTGGAGCGCTCAGCCGGCGGGTTCGCGGGGTGGTGCGCGGCGCGGCAGGCTGGTGGGCGCGCTGGCGGTGGGGCTGGTCGCGGCGGTGGCGTTGGCGGGGTGCTCGTTCGGCAAGAGCGACCCGCCGAAGCCGACCGCCGGCCCGTCGGTCGCACCCTCGCAGAGCGAGCTGGCGAAGAGCCTCGGCGCGCTGATCAACGGCGGCTACCGGTTCAAGGTGGTGGCCAAGGAGGGCAGCTACACCGGCGGTATCGACCCGGTCGCGGACCTGCTCGACGCCACGGTCAGCGTCACCTCCGACGGTGCCACCCTGAAGATCGACACCGTGGCGGTGCGCGGGACCGCGTACACCCGGCTCACCGGCCTGCCCCTGCCCGGCTTCGACGGCGCCACCTGGTTCCGCGTCGATCCCGCCCGCATCACGCGGCCCGGCTCGCTCGGCCTCAGCGCCGTCAAGGACCCGACCGGCATCCAGGCGCTGATCGCCGCGACGCACGACGTACGCCGCGAGAACCGCTCCTACAACGGCACCGTCGACATGACCCGCGTGACCACCTGGGGGCCCGTCAACATCCCGCAGGTGATGCAGCTGGGGCAGGTCGCCACCAGGATCCCGTTCGAGGCGACGGTCGACGACCACGACCGGCTCGTCGCGATGAAGGTCGAGATCCCCGACAACCCCGTCACCGCCACCTACTCCGACTTCGGCACCAGCCTGACCACCACCGCGCCGGCCGGCGCCGAACCGTTACCGGACCATCTGTACGGCATGCTCGGCCTCTGATTCACGCCCGCCGGGCAGGGCACGATAGGGGTAGGCGAGACCGCGTCTCACGGAGAACACTGCACGTCATGGAACAGCACCTGTACGAAGCCGAGCACGACGCCTTCCGGGAACTGTGCAAGGCGTTCCTGGCCCGCGAGGCGGTGCCGTACAACGACGAGTGGGACAAGGCCGGCATCGTCGACCGGGAGGTCTGGCGGAAGGCGGGCGCGGCCGGGCTGCTCGGGATGGACGTCGACGAGGAGCACGGGGGTGGCGGGCAGAAGGACTTCCGCTTCAACGCCGTGCTCGTCGAGGAGATCGTCGCGGCAGGGGCGTCCGGGCTCGGGTTCGGGCTGCACAACGACGTCGTGGCGCCGTATCTGACGGACCTGGCGACGGAGGAGCAGCAGAAGCGGTGGCTGCCCGGGTTCTGCTCCGGGGACATCGTGACCGCCATCGCGATGAGCGAGCCGGGCGCCGGAAGCGACCTCGCCGGGGTGCGGACCTCGGCGGTGCGGGACGGGGACGAGTGGGTCCTCAACGGGCAGAAGACGTTCATCACGAACGGTGAGCTGGCGGATCTCGTCGTCGTGGTGGCGAAGACCGATCCCGCGCTCGGGGCGCACGGCATCAGCCTGTTCGTGGTCGAGTCGGGGACGCCCGGGTTCACCCGGGGGCGCCGCCTGGAGAAGGTGGGCCTCAAGGCCAACGACACCGCCGAGCTGTTCTTCGACGACTGCCGCATCCCCGCCGACCACCTGCTCGGGCAGGAGAACTCGGGCTTCTACCACCTGATGGCGAACCTGCCGCGGGAGCGGCTCGGCATCGCCGTCGCCGCCGTGGCGTCGGCCGAGCAGGTGCTCGCGATCACGCTCGACTACGCGAAGACGCGGCAGGCGTTCGGCAAGCCGATCGGGTCGTTCCAGCACAACCGGTTCGTGCTCGCCGAGCTCGACACGGAGGTGACGATCGCCAGGACGTTCCTGAACCAGTGCATCGTCGAGCAGAACGCGGGGCGGCTCACGGTCGCCGACGCGGCCAAGGCGAAGTGGTGGACCACGGAGCTGCAGAACAAGGTGGCGGACCGCTGCGTCCAGCTGCACGGCGGGTACGGCTTCATGATGGAGTACCCGGTCGCGAAGGCCTGGCTGAACAGCCGCGTCCAGACGATCTACGGCGGCACGACCGAGATCATGAAAGAGATCATCGGACGCAGCCTCGGGGTCTAGGTCACGTCGGCGAGAGCGGCGAAGATCAGCGCGGTGGACGTGGCGCCCGGGTCCTGGTGGCCGGCGCTGCGTTCGCCGAGGTAGGACGCCCTGCCCTTGCGGGCCTGCAGCGGCGTCGTCGCGGCCGCCCCGTCCGCCGCCGCCGTGGCCGCCGCGGTGGCGGCGGCCGCGAGACCGGACGGGGTCGCGGCCTCGAACGCGGCGATGGCCGGGGTGAGCGCGTCGACCATGGTCTTGTCGCCGGGCTCGGCCTTGCCGAGCCGCACGATCGCGTCCAGGCCAGCCCGCAGGCCGGCGCCGAAGGCGGTGACGGACGAGTCGTCGGACAGGGTCTTGCCGAGGGCGCGGAAGAGGCTGCCGTACAGGGGGCCGGACGCGCCGCCGACCTTCGACACCAGGGTCGTGCCGGTCTTCGTCAGGACCGCGCCGGCCGTGTCCGCGTCGAACGCGGCGAGGGCCGCGACCACCGCGTCGAACCCGCGGCGCAGGTTGACGCCGTGGTCGCCGTCGCCGATGGCGGCGTCGAGGTCGGTCAGCTCGGCGGCGTGCGCGGTGACGGAGGCGGCGACGGCCGCGACCCACGCACGAGCCAGCGCGGCGTCCACCCCGGGCACCCCGCCGGACGGCGGGGTCCCGTCGGAGCCGGACGTCAGGCCGCCGGAGGGCGGAGTGGCATCCATGTCAGGCACCCCACCGCAGGCCGGGGGTGCGGACCGGGGCGTCCCAGAGGCGCAGGATCCGCTCGTCGGCACGGCACACGGTGAGCGACATCCCGGCCATGTCCAGGCTGGTGACGTAGTTGCCGACGAGGCTGCGGGCCACCCGTACACCAGCATCGGCCAGCAGCCGGCTGACCTCGCTGAACATGAGATAGAGCTCCAGCAGCGGTGTCCCGCCCAGCCCGTTGACCAGCACGATCACCTCGCTGCCGGGCGCGAGCGGCTTGGCGGTGAGGATCGGCTCGACGATGCGGGCGGCGAGGTCGCGGGCGGGGCGCAGCTGCTCGCGGGCGCGGCCGGGCTCGCCGTGGATGCCGACGCCGACCTCGATCTCGTCCTCCGGCAGGTCGAACCCGGGCTTGCCGGCGGCCGGGGTCGTGCCGGCGGTGAGGGCGATCGCGAACGAGGCCGACCGCTCGTTGACGTCCCGCGCCACGGCGGCGACCTCGGCGAGTGCCGCACCCTGCTCCGCGAGCGCGCCGGCGATCTTCTCGACCAGCAGGGTCGCGCCCGTACCGCGGCGGCCCGCCGTCCAGGTGGAGCCGTCGACCGCGACGTCGTCGTCGACGAGGACGCTCTCGATCGGGGTTTCGGCGTCCTCCGCGGCCATCTCGAAGTTCATGACGTCGCCGGTGTAGTTCTTGACGATGTGCAGGACCCCCGCACCGCCGTCGACGGCCCTGGTGGCGGCCAGGATCTGGTCGGGGACGGGGGAGGTGAAGATCTCGCCGGGGCACGCGGCGTCGAGCATCCCGAGCCCGACGAACCCTCCGTGCAGCGGTTCGTGGCCGGAGCCGCCGCCCGAGACGAGGCCGACCTTGCCGGGGCGGGGCGCGTCGGCCCGGACGATGATCTGCTCGTCGAGGTCCACGCGCAGCTCAGGGTGCGCGGCGGCCATCCCGGCGAGGGCCTCCCGGACCACGGCGTCCGGATCGTTGATGAACTTCTTCATGCCTAGCATTTTGGCGGTACGGCGGCTGCATAGCATTGCTCACGTGGCACACATGGTGGGAATCGTGCTGGTTTCACACAGCGAACGGCTCGCGCACGGGCTGCGGGACATGCTCGTGCAGGTCGCGGGGGAGGAAGTCCCGATCGAGGCGGCGGGTGGCACGGACGACGGCGGGCTCGGCACGAGCTACGACCGGATCCTGGTCGCGATCGACCGGGCCGACCGGGGCGCCGGGGTGCTGGTCCTGACGGACCTGGGCAGCGCCGTCCTCACCGCGCAGACCGTGCTCGAGGACCGGGTCGCCAACACGGCCACCCTGGTGGACGCGCCGTTCGTCGAGGGGGCGGTGGCTTCGGCGGTACTGGCCGGCGCCGGTGCCGACCTCGCGGAGTGCATCCGGGCGGCGACGGAGGCCCGCGATGTCCGCAAGCTCTGAGGCGACGG
Organism: Dactylosporangium sp. NPDC049742; assembly: GCF_040674675.1. Classification (NCBI taxonomy): domain Bacteria; kingdom Bacillati; phylum Actinomycetota; class Actinomycetes; order Micromonosporales; family Micromonosporaceae; genus Dactylosporangium; species Dactylosporangium sp. NPDC049742. The sequence continues at coordinate 45,218 of NZ_JBFANF010000020.1, forward strand.
TCGTGTTGCCGGCGGACCTGCACGCACGCCCGGCCGGCGCGCTGGTCCGGGCAGCTGCGGGGTTCACCAGTACCGTCGAGATCACCGCAGGCGAGCGGCGGGTGAGCGCCCGGAGCGTGCTCGGCGTGATGGGGCTGAACGCCCGCGCGGGCTCCTCGGTGGTGGTGTCCGCCACAGGCGCCGACGCGGCGGACGCGGTATCCGCCCTGGCGGCGCTGCTGGCGGAGTACGAGTAGCCGCCGCCTCTGCGGTAAGGGGTGGTGCGGGCTGCGGTGCCTACGCCAGGATGACGGCGTGATCGACGCACCTGCCGTCCTCCAGCGGCGCACCCTGGGCCTGCTCGTGTCCACGCAAGTGATCGGCGGGCTCGGCGTCGCCAGTGGGGTGTCGATCGGTGCGCTGCTCGCCGCCGACATGGCCGGCCCGAGCGCCGCGGGGCTCTCCGGCAGCGCCGCGGTCATCGGGGCGGCGCTGATCGCGATCCCGGCGACGCGGCTGATGCGCACCGGCGGCCGGCGGCCGGGGCTGGTGTTCGCGTACGGCGTGGGCGTGCTCGGCTCGCTCCTGGTGGTGGCCGCGGTGTCGTGGCGGCTCGTGCCGCTGCTGTTCGTGGGCACGTTCCTGTTCGGCGGGGCTTCGGCGGCCAACCTGCAGTCGCGGTACGCCGCCGTCGACCTCGCCGACAGCGACCGCCGGGCGCGGCACCTGTCGCTGGTCGTGTGGGCGACGACGCTGGGTGCGGTGGTCGGCCCGAATCTGGCACCGTTCGCGGACAGGGTGACGATGCCGTGGGGTGCGCCCGAGTACGCGGGGCCGTACCTGTTCAGTTCTCTGGCGTTCGCTGCCGGGGCGGTCGCCCTGTTCGTCCTGCTGCGGCCGGATCCGCTGCTGACGGCGCGTTCGTTGGCGTTGTCCGATGCGTCCGACAAGCCGTCGTCCTGGTCGTCGGCCTACGCGGCGATCCGGGCCAGTGTCGGCGCGCGGCTCGGCGTCTCCGCCGTCGCGGTCGGCCACGTGGTGATGGTCGGCGTCATGTCGATGACCCCGGTGCACATCGGTGAGTACGTGCACGCGCACGGTGACCTGCTGCGCATCGTCGGGCTGGTGATCAGCATCCACATCACCGGCATGTACGCGCTGTCGCCCGTCGTCGGCTGGGCCGCCGACCGGTTCGGCCGCCGACCGGTGATCCTGGCGGGCGTCGTGCTCCTCGCGTCGGCGTGCGCGCTGAGCGGCACCGCCGGCGACGACACGGTCCGGCTGGCGACCGGGATGGGCCTGCTCGGGGTGGGCTGGGGCTGCACGATGGTGGCCGGATCCACGCTGCTGTCGGAGTCCGTGCCCGTCCGGGAGCGCGCCGGCGTGCAGGGGCTGTCCGACGTCATCATGGGCGTGTCGGCGGCCACCGCGGGCGCGCTCGCGGGGGTCGTGGTCGACCTGTTCGGGTTCGCCACGTTGTCGGTGCTGGCGGGGATCGCCGTGGTGCCGCTGGCCGCGCTGGCGCTGCGGAGGTCTTAGTCTTGGCCGCGTGCGACTGACAGATTTCTGGCAGCGGTTGGAAGAGGCGTTCGGCGCGGCGTACGCCGGTAGCATCGCCAACGATCAGGTGCTGACCCAGCTCGGCGGCAAGACGATCAAGGAAGCCCTCGCGGGTGGCGAGGACGCGGCCGTGGTGTGGCGCGCCGTAGTCGCCGCATACCCGGAGCGTGTTCCTAGCAGGTTAAGGTGACTTTTTGGCGTGTCGGCTCGTTGATCGAACAGATGTACGGGTAATCTCCTCAGGCGTCGGCGCCGATTTTTTGTCATACCCGGCGCTTACCTTGTCAGCGTGAATAAACGAACGCCGACGAAGACCGCGAACTCAGGGGTGACGGACATGGCAGTGCAACCTGACCGGGAGAAGGCGCTCGGGCTCGCCCTCTCACAGATCGACAAGCAGTTCGGCAAGGGCTCGGTCATGCGGCTCGGTGAGCGGGTCATCGCGCCGATGTCCGTGATCCCGACCGGATCCATCGCCCTCGACGTGGCGCTCGGCATCGGCGGGCTGCCCCGCGGCCGGGTCATCGAGGTCTTCGGGCCTGAGTCCAGCGGTAAGACGACCGTCGCGCTCCACGCGATCGCCAACGCGCAGGCCCAGGGTGGCATCGCGGCGTTCATCGACGCCGAGCACGCCCTCGACCCCGACTACGCCAAGTCCCTCGGCGTCGACACCGACGCGCTGCTCGTCTCCCAGCCGGACACCGGTGAGCAGGCCCTCGAGATCGTCGACATGCTGGTCCGCTCCGGCGCGCTCGACATCATCGTCATCGACTCCGTCGCGGCCCTCGTGCCCCGCGCCGAGATCGAGGGCGAGATGGGCGACAGCCACGTCGGTCTGCAGGCCCGCCTCATGAGCCAGGCGCTGCGGAAGATCACCGGTGCCCTCAACACGGCCGGCACCACGGCGATCTTCATCAACCAGCTCCGCGAGAAGATCGGCGTCATGTTCGGCAGCCCGGAGACCACCACGGGTGGTCGCGCGCTGAAGTTCTACTCGTCGGTCCGCCTCGACGTGCGGCGCATCGAGAGCCTCAAGGACGGCACCGACGTCGTGGGCAACCGGACCCGCGTCAAGGTCGTGAAGAACAAGGTGGCCTCGCCGTTCAAGCAGGCCGAGTTCGACATCATGTACGGCAAGGGCATCTCCCGCGAGGGCTCCCTCATCGACGTGGGTGTCGAGCAGACGATCATCCGCAAGGCCGGCGCCTGGTACACCTACGACGGCGACCAGCTCGGCCAGGGCAAGGAGAACTCCCGCAAGTTCCTGCGGGAGAACCCCGACGTCGCCGCCGAGATCGAGAAGAAGATCAAGGAGAAGCTGGGCGTGGGTGTCGGCCAGGCCACGGACGCCGCCAGCGGCCCCGAGGTGGCTCCGGTCGACTTCTGACCGTTCCGGGCGCTGTTCCTTGGCGCTGGGCCCCACACCCTTGCGCCCTGCGTCTGGCCTAGCGCGGCTCACGCGGCGATCGGTGCCGGTTCGTGGGAGGGTCTCCTGGTTTGGAGGTCCGTCCCACGGCCGGCCCGCCCGCGCTGTTCATGGTTTTCGGAGGTGTGCTCGTGCCGGGCAGGCGGCGATCCGACGATCCCAGCCAGCAGTCAACCGAACCCGAGGACGCTGAGCCCTCCTTCACCGGTCCCGACCCCGCGGCGGGTGCGTCCGCTGGTTCTGACCCGGCGGCGAGCGGCGTGCCCTGGATCCTCGCTGACATGAGCGACGACAACCCGTGGCTGTCCGCCGAGGCCCAGCCGGGCGGCGCCGCGGCCGCGAGAGCGACGCCGCGCGACCCGTCCGGTGATGCTGTGGCGGGTGTGAGCACGGACAGCGCTCCGCCGCCGTGGCCGACGACCACCCGGGAGCTCCCACCCGGCTGGCCGACCGCCCCGGGGCGCGGGATTCCATCCGGCGAGATCCCGCCGGGCTGGCCGACAGCTCTGGGCGGTGCTCCACCTGGTCAGGCCTTCGGCCCTGGCTCCGGTTCCGGCCCTGGCCCTGGCCCTGGCTCCGGTTCTGGTTCTGGTTCTGAGCGCGGCACCCGGCGCGGGCGGGCATCCGCCGCGCCGCGTGGCGCGGCCGGCGAGCGGTCGTCCACGTCTCCGCTCGACGCCGCCGGGGATCCCTGGAGCGGCAGTCTTGCCGGGGACCTGCCGGCCGCCGCCGCTCCGGCGTCGGACCGTGACGCCGGTGGTGGCTCCAGCCGGGGTCGCCGATCGGGTCAGAAGCGCGGGGCACGCAGGCAGTCCCAGGACGGTCCCGGGCGTGGCTCTGTCTCGGAGCGGCCGGACGGTCTCGGTCGCGGCTTCATTCCGGAGCGGCAGGGTGAGGCAGGGCTGTGGGGAGATCCCGCGGAGGCCGGGCCTCAGTCCGATCCTCAGCAGGACGGGGCCGGGCGGCGGGGCGACGGCTCGGAAGGCCGGTCGGGGCGGCGGGGCGGCTCCCGCCGTGGTGGACAGCCGGCGGCGCCGCTCGATCCGAGGGAGGCGGCCCGGGAGATCTGCCTGCGGCAGCTCGCCGTCCGGCCGAGGACCAGGCTCGAGCTCGCCACCGCCATGCGCAAGCGTGGCGTCGAGGACGAGATCGCCGACGAGATCCTCGACCGGTATGACGAGGTCGGCATCATCGACGACGCCGCGTTCGCCCGGGCGTGGGTGGCCAGCCGGCACCACGGGAAGGGACTGTCCCGCAGGGCGCTGGCGGGGGAGCTGCGCCGCAAGGGCGTCTCGTCCGACGAGGTCGGTGAGGCACTCGACGAGCTCGACCCCGACGTCGAGGAGCAGACCGCGAGGGCCCTGGTCGCCAGGCGCCTCCGCGTCGAGTCCAACGCCCCACCCGAGGCGGTGTTCCGCCGGCTGGTCGGGATGCTGGCGCGGAAGGGGTACCCCCCGGGCATGGCCATCCGCCTGGTCAAGGAGGGCCTGGCGGCCCGGGACGACGCCGCCGAGTTCGCCGACGGTATCGATGCCGACGCCCTGGCCGACGCCGCCATCGACCCCGACCAGCGCTGAGCCCGCCCTGGGCGGGCGCGGCTGAGTTCGCGGACGGCATCGACGCCGAGGCTGCCTCGGGCCGCGCTTGATTCTGCCTAGGGGCGGCGCCGAGCTTCTGGGCGGTGTTGACGCCGGCACGTTCTACAGCCGGAGCAGTGCCGAGCCAACCCCGAGGAGAGCGCGGCTGAGTTCGCCGGCGGCTTGATCGAAGGACGGGTCTGGCCGCGATCGCGACCAGATCTCTCCGTGGATCACGTACACCGGCCGGTCGCCAACCCCGAGAGAAGCGTCACCGCGTAGAAGGGGGCGCCGGAGGGTATGGGCGTGGCTCAGGTGTCGGCGAGGTGAGGACAGCTGGCAGAACGCCACCTGGCGTCGATGGCGCGGCGGAAGGGGTGGAGTGCGACGAGCTTCGATGGTGTGGTTGGTGGGCGCACGGTGTGTGGTGGAATGATTGCAGCAGGACTGATGCCGAGGTTGAGCAGGTTGCGAACGGGTGACTACTGGCGGTCGACAATTTCGGGGTGAGTGCGACCGACATGCCGGAAAGGTCTGGTCAAATGTCACTGGTAGGGTGTTTCGCCTGGCGGGGGTCTTGACGGACTTAAGTCCCGTATGGTGCCCGATCATGAGTCCTTGACCGAAGCGCCCTTCACGACCTAGCCTCGGCGTTACCAGATGGAGACCGCCCAACCACCGCGGGTTTACCGCACAACATAGATCGCGTCACAGATCAGCAACGTTTATGCACGACATATAAGCGCCATGCCTTGCGGGAGGTGTGGTGTCGACCGGTCTTCGGGGCACCCTGTGTCCCGATATTGATACATCTTGATGGCAGGCTGTGGTCGGGCGTCTCCTCCACAACATCCCGCGTTGCGCCACCCTGCGCAGCGCCGAGCGGAGCGAGGTGACGTCGTGACGGAGTGCGCCCCTGCCATCCTCCGCGAACGACTCGCAGGTCGTCAGCACGCGACCAGTGCCGCCGAGGTGACCGCGTGACCGGCCTGCAGGTCGTGCTCGTCGTCGTGGTCGTCGTCATCGGCCTCGGCGTCCTCGCCGCGCTGCTGGTCTCGCTGAAGATCATGCGCCGGCTGCACGCCACGGCCGCCGCGCCCGCTCAGCCTGCCGCCGAGGATCCCGCGTTCCTCGCCGAGAAGGACCGGCAGGAGCACTCGCTCGCATCCCTGCGCACCGCCGCCGAGGACGCCACCGCCGCCGTGGACGAGGCGCGGGCCGTGGCGGCCGCTGCGCGTACCGAAGCCGCCGCCGCCAAAGCGGAGGCCAGCTCCGCCAGGTCGGAGGCGCGGCGCATCCTCGACGCGGCGCGGGCCGAGGCCGACTCGTTGCTCGAGCGGGCGCACCGGCAGGCCGAGGTCGACGCGGAGCAGGCCAGGGCGGCCGCGCGCCGGGCGGGGGAGCGGGAGGTCAGCCAGCTGACCGCGGTCGCGAAGGAGCAGTCGCAGGACGCGGAGCGGCGCCAGCGCCGGCTCGACGAACGGGAGCGGCTGCTCGCCGAGGAGGCCGAGCGGCTCGCCGAGCGTGACCGGCGCATCACCGGCACCGAGGCCGACCTGCTCGAACGCGAGGCGGCCTTCACCCGCCGCGAGGTCGAGATCGCCGCCGGCGAGGAGCGGCACCGCGAGGAGCTCGAACGGGTCGCGGGCCTGACGACCGAGGCCGCCCGGGTCGAGGTCATCGAGACGATCGAGGCGCAGGCGAAGCGGGAGGCCGCCCTCCTCGTCCGCGACATCGAGAACGACGCCCGCAACACCGCCGACCAGCGGGCCCGGCACATCGTCGTCGACGCCATCCAGCGGGTCGCCAGCGAGCAGACCGCGGAGAGCGTCGTCAGCGTCCTGCACCTGCCCAGCGACGAGATGAAGGGCCGGATCATCGGCCGCGAGGGGCGCAACATCCGCGCGTTCGAGTCGACGACCGGGGTCAACCTGATCATCGACGACACGCCCGAGGCGGTCCTGCTGTCGTGCTTCGACCCGGTCCGGCGCGAGATCGGCCGGCTCACGCTGGAGAAGCTCGTCCTCGACGGCCGGATCCACCCGCACCGGATCGAGGAGGTGTTCGAGCAGGCGAAGCACGAGGTCGAGCGCCTCTGCCTGCGCGCCGCCGAGGACGCCCTGGTCGAGGTGGGGATCACCGACCTGCACCCGGAGCTGATGACGCTGCTGGGGCGGCTGCGCTACCGCACCTCCTACGGCCAGAACGTCCTCAAGCACCTCGTCGAGACCGCCCACATCGCCGGCATCATGGCCAGCGAGCTGCGCCTCGACCCGAAGCTCATCAAGCGCAGCGCGTTCCTGCACGACATCGGCAAGGCGCTCACGCACGAGGTCGAGGGCAGCCACGCGCTGATCGGCGCCGACGTCGCCCGCAAGTACGGCGAGTCCGAGGACGTCGTGCACGCCATCGAGGCCCACCACAACGAGGTCCTCCCGCAGACGATCGAGGCCGTCCTCACCCAGGCCTCCGACGCCTGCTCCGGTGGCCGCCCCGGCGCCCGCCGGGAGAGCCTGGAGGCGTACGTCAAGCGCCTCGAACGCATCGAGGAGATCGCCGCCGGCAAGTCGGGCGTCGAGAAGGTCTTCGCGATGCAGGCCGGCCGCGAGATCCGGGTCATGGTCCGCCCCGACGACGTCGACGACATCGGCGCCGCCGTCCTCGCCCGCGACGTCGCGAAGCAGATCGAGGAGGAGCTGACCTACCCCGGTCAGATCCGCGTCACCGTCGTCCGCGAGTCGCGCGTCACCGAGATCGCCCGCTAGGCCTGCCGAAAGGCCCATGCATCCCCGACACAGGCCGCCGGCGTGAGGTGGGCCGGCGGCCGGACGTGAGCGAGGGGACGCTGCGGACGCCCGCAGCGCGCCGCTACGGGGCGATCGAGCTCTCCGACGACGCGTAGCCGCCGCCGATCTTGTAGGACCAGATCAGGGGGTCGGGGACCGAGAGGTCGCCGTTCGAGGCGAACTTGTACGGGCGGGCGATGCCCTTCGCGTCGTACTTGTTGACGAAGGCGAGCATGTCGGCGCGGGTGGCCTTGCCGGCGGTGAAGCCGGCCAGGATGATGCTCGCGCCGTCGTAGGCCTCGGGGCCGTAGTAGCCGGCGCTGGTCTTGTACGCGGCCTGGTAGCGCGACGCGTAGTCGTCGCCGGCGTGGTCGCTCGGGATGCAGGGGCAGGTGACGACGATGCCGTCGGCGGCCTTGCCGAGCGTGTCGACGAACAGCTGGGTGAAGAGCCGGTCGCTGACGACGACCGCGATGGCCGGCTTCGCGGCGCGCAGGGCCTTCAGGAACGCGGTGCCGTCGTCGGCCTCGCCCGCGTAGTACACGGCCTCGGGGGCGGCGTTCGAGACCTGGGTGACGGCGGCGGAGAAGTCGGTGGCGGTGCGGCGGATCGAGACGCTCGTGGTGACGCTGCTGCCGAGCGTGGCGGTGACCGCCTGCCGGGCGACGCCGCCGAAGTCGGAGTCGTCGTAGACCAGGACGACCTTCGAGGCGCGCAGCGTGTTCTTGATGTACCGGGCGCCGGCCGCCGCCTGCTCCTTGTCGTTGGCGATGAGCCGGTGGAACGTGGACCAGTTCTTCGCGGCGAGGTCGATGTCGGGCGCGTACGTCGTGAAGAACGGGATGCCGGCCTTCTCCAGGACGGGGGCGGCGCCGAGGACCTCCGCGCGGTACGACGGACCGACGACGCCGATCACCTCGCTGTCGGCGACCAGGCTCTCGGCGGCGGCCTTGCTGCCCTCCTCGGTGCCCTTCGTGTCGAACTCGGCGAACCCGACGTTGCAGCCGGCGTGCTTGGCGTTGTAGTCGTCGACGGCCAGCTTGGTCGCGTTGCGCATGCCGTTGCTGTCCTTGGAGCCGGTTCCGGCCAGGATGCCGAGGAACCCGACCTTGTGCCCGCAGGCCGGCGACGCCGCGGGCCCCGCCTGGTTGGTCGGGCTGCCGCCGATGCCCGGCTCGCCGTCGTCACCGTTGCGGTTGACGGCCCAGACGATGCCCGCGACGACCAGCAGCAGGGCGAGCACCCCGCCACCGACGGCGGCGACGAGCGTCTTGCCGCGCCGGCCGTTCGCCGAGGGCGGCGCGGACGACGGGTAGGCGGGCGGCCCGGACGCCGGCGGACCGGACGTGGGCGCCCAGCCCTGCACGGCGTTGACCGGAGGCCCGGCCGGGTGCGGCGCGTTCACCTGCGGCCGCTGTACCGGCGGCGCCTGCTGGAACTGCGCCGGCGGGACGACCGGCGGCCGCTGCTGCACCTGCGGCTGGACCGGCTGCTGCAGCGGCGGCTGGTACTGCGCGGGCGCCTGCTGCGGAACGACCGGCGGAACGGGCTGCTGCGGAACCGGCGGGACGGGCTGCTGCGGGACAACCGGCGGCTGGTACTGCGCGGGCTGCTGCGGCACGGGCTGACCGACCGGCGGCCGCTGGACCGGCGGCTGCTGCGGCACCGGCGGGCGCTGGACCGGCTGTTGCGGCACGGGCGGCTGGTGCGGCGCAGGCTGCTGCGGAACGGGTGGCCGTTGCTGCGGTGGCTGCGGCTGCTGGTACACCTGCGGCGGCTGCTGACGGCTCGGCACCACCGGCATCGATCCGGTCTGCAACAGCGGCGGCAACCCGGGGTTCATCGACGGCATGCTGAACCCCGGGGACACCGGCGTCGCCGACACGGGCTGCGTCGCGACGTCCCCGCTGACCTCGTGCGACGGCCCACCGGAAGACGGCCCACCGGACGTAGGCCCACCAGAGGACGGCCCACCGGAAGACGGCGACGGCACCCCCGACGTCGGCACCGGGCCGAACGGCCCCGACGCGACCGGCGTCGGCGCGCTTCCGACATGCGCCCGCCCCGTCGGCGGCGCGAGGTGCAGCGCGCCCTCCGCCACCACCAGCTCGGGCTGCTCGATCGCGGTCGGTGCCAGCCCGAACGCCCGGTGCAGCAGCGTCGCGGCGAGCGGGATGCGCGACGAGCCGCCGACCAGGAACACCGCCGCCAGGGGCTGCCCGGCGACGCCCGCCGACGACACCGCGAGCTGCGTCGCCGTCACGGTCCGGTCGAGGATCGGCCGGGCGAGCTGCTCGAGCTGCTCGCGCCCGATCGGCACACTTTCGTCGTACAGCGGCACATGGACATACGTGGTCGCGGCGCGGCTGAGCATCTCCTTGGCGAGCCTGGCGTCCTCCCACAGCTGCCAGGCGGCGCGCCGGTCGGACTCGCTCTCGGGGTTGGTGAGGCGGCGCCACTGATCGCCCTCGCGGCCGGTGAACGCGCGGCCCAGGTACGCCACGACCGCGGCGTCCACGTCCAGCCCGCCCGCGTCGGGAAGGCCCTCGCTGGCGAGGACGTCGAAGCCACCGCCGGCGTTGCGGCGGACCACGCTCGCGTCGAAGGTGCCGGCGCCGAAGTCGTACACGACGGCGATGCCGCCGACAGGGACGTGCGTGCCGACGGTACCGACGAAATAGGACGCGGCGGCGACCGGCTCCGACGAGAGGAAGGGGCTCGGGAAGCCCGCGGCGGTGGCCGCCTGCGACAGCGTCTGGCGGCGCTGCGGCGGCCAGGTCGCCGGGTGGGTCAGGTTGACCTCGTTGGGGTACGCGCCGGCGACCCGGTACGTCTCGGCGGCGACCCGGCGCAGGACGGTCGTGACGAGGTCGAGGACCGGGACGTCCTGCTCGCCGAGCCAGACGGTGCCTTCCTCGACGCGGCGCTTCGGGTACGGCTCGAAGCGGTGCGGCTGGAGGCGCGCCGAGTGCACCGCGTCACGGCCCGTGAGGATGGTGCCGTCGGCGTTGACGTACACGGCGGAGGGCAGCAGCGGCGAACCGTCGAACAGCAGCGGCTTCGTGCGCCCGTCCGGCCAGCGGAGGACGGCGACGGTGTTCGAGGTGCCGAAGTCGATGCCCAAACGAAAGCCGGTGTCCGCCACCCGCGCAGCGTACGTACTACGCGCAACGTTGCCAATCAACCAACGGCCAGGCTCAGACGGCCTGGTTGACGTCGGCCAGCTTGACCGGGCGCGCGGCGGTCTTCGTCTGCTTGGGGCCGCCCATGAGCCGCTTCTGCAGCCAGAAGGCGAACCACGACAGCAGGCCGCAGGTGCCGATGTAGACGGCGGCGACGACGAGGTACCCAGGGACGTACGGGAAGCCGAAGAGCAGCCGGCCGCCGAACTGCTTGCCGTAGTACAGCAGCTCCGGCAGCTGGATGATGAACCCGAGCGCGGTGTCCTTCAGCAGCACGACCAGCTGGCTGACGATCGCCGGGAGCATGGCCCGGACCGCCTGCGGCAGCAGGATCGACGTCATGACCTGCGACTTGCGCATGCCCAGCGCGTACGCGGCCTCGGACTGCCCGCGGTGCACGGCGAGGATGCCGGCCCGGAAGATCTCGGACAGGACCGCGCCGTTGTACAGCGTGAGGCCGATCACGAGCGGCCAGAACGGGCCGACCTTGTAGCCGAGCTGGATCGGGCCGTAGTACGCGAAGAAGATCAGGATCAGCAGCGGGATGGCGCGGAACAGCTCGACGAAGCCCGACGCCGGCGCGCGGAAGACCGCGTGGTCGCTCAGGCGCGCGGTCGCCAGCAGCGCGCCGAGGAGCAGCGCGAGCACGGCCGCGGCGCCGGCGGCGCGCAGCGTGGTGAGGTAGCCGTCGAGGAGGTCCTGCTGGATCTTCGTGTACTGGAACTGCTCCCAGCGGAGCGCCTCGAACTGGCCGGTGTCGTAGAAGCGCCAGACGACGTACGCGAGCAGCGCGACGATGCCGAGTGCGCTGACGATGCCGATGATGCGGTACCGCACGCGGGCCTTCGGGCCGGGCAGGTCGTAAAGAACGTTGCTCATCGGGCGACCTTCCAGCGTCGTTCGAGCATCCGTTGCAGGGTCACCAGCGGCACCACGAGGATCAGGAACCCGATCGTGATCCACAGCAGGCCGTAGATCTGGTTCTCGCCGCGCTCGGAGAGGTAGAACGTGATCGCGCCGGCCTCGGCGACGGAGAAGCCGGCCGCGACGGTGGTGTTCTTCAGCATGGCGTTGAGCACGCTGACCAGCGGCGGCACGACGGTGCGGAACGCCTGCGGCAGCACCACGTTGGTGAGCACCTGCAGGAACGTCATGCCCAGCGCGCGGGCCGCCTCGGCCTGCCCGACGGGCACCGTGTTGATGCCGGAGCGCAGCGCCTCACACACGAACGCGCTCGTGTAAGCGGTCAGCGCCACGCACGCGCCGGTGAAGAACTCGAAGTTGACGCCGAGCTTCGGCAGCGCGAAGACCTGCAGCGCGAAGATCAGGGTGAGCGGCGTGTTTCGCAGCAGCAGTACATAGGAGCTGCCGAACGCGCGCAGCGCCGGGATGGGGGAGACCCGCATCGCGACCAGCAGCGTGCCGAGGACGATCGATCCGACGGCGGAGATCAGGAAGAGCTTCACCGTCTCCCAGAAGTGGGAGCCGATGACGTCCCAGTTGTCCGTCAGGACATGAAAAAAGTCGCTCACGCCGGGGTGACCTCCACTTCCGCCCTTTGTTGCTCGTCCACGGCACGCGCCTTGTTCGCGGGGCGCGCTTTGTTCATGGGACGGGGCGCCGCCGTTTGGATAGGCGGCGCCCCGTCTATGGCTGGATCAGTACTTCTCGAGGGTGGGCGGGCTGCCCGCCGAGCCCGACTTGCCGAGCGTGCCGTCGTAGATCTTCTGCCAGGTGCCGTCGCTGAACGCGGCCTCCAGCGAGGCGTTCACGAAGTCGCGCAGGGCCTTGTCGTCGTGCCCGAGGCCGATGCCGTACTTCTCCGGGTAGGCCTTGCCGGTCGTCGGGTCGAGGAACGGCTTGCCGACGACCTTCAGCTGCGACGGCGCCTGCGCCGCGAAGCCCTTCAGGATCGCGTCGTCGGTGGTGACCGCGTCGACCTTCTTGTCCAGCAGCTGCGACACGCACTCGGAGTAGGTCTTGAACTCCACGATCTTGTCGGTCAGCTTCTGGTCGCGGACCCGCTGGATCGGCGTGGAGCCGGTCGCCGAGCAGACCGTCTTGCCCTTGATGCTGTCGGAGCCCGTGATCGACGAGTCGTCCTTGCGGACCAGCAGGTCCTGCGCGGCGACGAAGTACGGGCCGGCGAACGACACGTCCGCCTTGCGCTTGTCGGTGATCGAGTAGGTGCCGACGTAGTAGTCGACCTCGCCACCCTTGATCGCCGTCTCGCGGTTGGCGGAGGCGATCTCCTTGTACTCGATCTTCGCCGGGTCGATGCCGAGCTTCGACGCGATCAGCTGGGCGATCTCGATGTCGAAGCCGCAGCGCTTGCCGGCGGCGTCCTTGTAGCCCAGGTTGGGCTGGTCGAACTTGACACCGATGACGACCTTGCCGGCCGCCTTGATGCGGTCGAACGTCGGGCTGCCCGTGATGTTCACGCCGGTGGCCGGCGTGAACGTGGTGCCGGACGAGGTGCAGGTGTCGCTGGCCGGTGCCGCCGCGCCGGAGCTACCGCCCTCGGCCGACGGCGTGGGCGTGCCGTCCTTGCCGCAGGCGGCCAGGCCGAGCGCGAGCGTGACGGCGGCGGCTGCCGCTGCGATCCGCGTGATGCGCATGATGGTCGCTATCCCCTTTCGTGGGTTTCTAGTGCGTCAGGATCTTTGACAGGAAGTCTTTGGCGCGGTCGGTGCGCGGGTTGGCGAAGAAGGTCTTCGGGTCCGCCTCCTCGACCAGCTGGCCGTCGGCCATGAACACGACCCGGTTGGCGGCGTGCCGCGCGAAGCCCATCTCGTGCGTGACGACGACCATCGTCATGCCCTCGCTCGCGAGGCCCGTCATGACCTCGAGCACCTCGCCGACCATCTCCGGGTCGAGGGCGCTCGTCGGCTCGTCGAAGAGCATCGCCTTGGGCTGCATGGCGAGGGCCCGGGCGATCGCGGCGCGCTGCTGCTGACCGCCGGACAGCTGCGCCGGGTACTTCTCCGCCTGCGCGGCGATCCCCACCCGGTCGAGCAGGCCGAGCGCGCGCTCCCGCACGACCGCCGGCTTCTCCTTGCGGACCTTCACCGGGCCGAGCATCACGTTCTCGAGGATGGTCTTGTGCGCGAACAGGTTGAACGACTGGAACACCATGCCGACCTCGCTGCGCAGCCGCGCCAGCGGCCGGCCCTCCTGCGGCAGGCGGGTGCCGTCGAAGACGATGTCGCCGTTGTTGATCGGCTCCAGGCGGTTGATCGCCCGGCACAGCGTCGACTTGCCGGAGCCGGACGGGCCGATCACGACCACGACCTCGCCCCGGGCGATCGACAGGTTGACGTCCTTGAGGACGTGCAGCTCGCCGAACCATTTGTTGACGCCGCTGAGCACGATCAAAGGCTCGTTCGTCATCATCCGCCCCATCGCAGTGCTTGGCTCCGTCGGTGCGCTCGACGTTAGCGGCGCTCATACCCACGAACAGCCGCATAGCGGTCACGGACGGATAACGGCCGGTGGTTGTCACAATGATGACCATGCGCATCCTGGTGACCAACGACGACGGCATCGACAGCCCCGGCCTGCACGCGCTCGCCGCGATGGCGGTCCGCCAAGGCCATGACGTGGTGATCGCGGCGCCGGCTCGGGAGGCCAGCGGCGCGGGCAGCTCGCTCACCGGCGTGGAGGCCGACGGCCGGATCGCCACCGAGACACGTGCCGCGTTGTTCGCCGATGTACCGACGTACGCCGTCTCCGCGTCGCCCGCGTTCATCGCGCTGATGGCGACGCGCGGCGCGTACGGGCCGGAGCCGGACGTCGTGCTCTCCGGGATCAACCGCGGCCCCAACACCGGGGCCGCGGTCCTGCACTCCGGCACGGTCGGCGCCGCGTTCACCGCCGTCGCGAACGGCTGCCGCGCCATGGCGGTCTCCCTGGACGTGGCGTTCCGCGCCACCTCGGGCGAGCCCGAGGAACGCTGGGACACCGCCGCCGAGGTCGCCGGCGACCTTCTGCCGCTGCTGGTGCCGGGGTTCGTGCTCAACGTCAACGTGCCCAACCTGGACGCCGGCGACCTGCGCGGCATCCGCCGGGCGACCCTGGCCCAGTTCGGCACGGTGCAGATGGTCCTGATGGAGCAGGGCCACGGGTACGTGCGGATGTCCCTCGAACAGAGCGACCACGGCGCGGAGCCCGGCAGCGACGACGCGTGGCTGCTGGACGGCTATGTCGCGGTCACGCCGATCCGCCCGCCGCACGAGGCCCGCGACGTGCTCCTGCCGGGGCTGGTGGATACCGCCGGAGAGCACGTCGGCGGCTAGACTTCTCGCTGCTATGACTGAGACCCCTCGCAGCTTCAAGGTCATCACCTACGGCTGCCAGATGAACGCGCACGACTCCGAGCGCATCTCCGGCCTGCTCGAGGACGCCGGCTACGTCCCCGTGCCCGCCGACGCCGAGCCTGACGTCGTCGTGTTCAACACGTGCGCCGTGCGCGAGAACGCCGACAACCGCCTCTACGGCAACCTCGGCCACCTGCGCCCGACGAAGCTCGCCCAGCCCGGCATGCAGATCGCCGTCGGCGGCTGCCTGGCGCAGAAGGACCGCGGCGACATCGTCAAGAAGGCCCCCTGGGTCGACGTCGTCTTCGGCACCCACAACATCGGCTCGCTGCCGGTGCTGCTGGAGCGCGCCCGCCACAACGCCGCCGCCGAGGTGGAGATCCTCGAGTCGCTGGAGGTCTTCCCCTCCACCCTGCCGACCCGGCGGGAGTCCACCTATGCCGGCTGGGTCTCCATCTCCGTCGGCTGCAACAACACCTGCACCTTCTGCATCGTCCCGGCCCTGCGCGGCAAGGAGAAGGACCGCCGCCCCGGCGACATCCTCGCCGAGGTCCGCGCCCTCGCCGCCGAAGGCGTCCTGGAGGTCACCCTCCTCGGGCAGAACGTGAACTCCTACGGCGTCGAGTTCGGCGACCGGCTCGCCTTCGGCAAGCTGCTGCGGGCCTGCGGCGACGTCGAGGGCCTGGAGCGGGTCCGCTTCACCAGCCCGCACCCGAAGGACTTCACCGACGACGTCATCGCCGCGATGGCCGAGACGCCCAACGTCTGCCACTCGCTGCACATGCCCCTGCAGTCCGGCTCCGACGCTGTCCTTCGCTCGATGCGCCGCTCATACCGCGCGGACCGCTACCTGGGCATCATCTCCAAGGTGCGCGACGCCATGCCCGACGCCGCCATCACCACCGACATCATCGTCGGCTTCCCCGGCGAGACGGATGCCGACTTCGAGCGCACCCTCGACGTGGTCCGCGCCGCCCGCTACTCCAGCGCCTTCACCTTCCAGTACTCCAAGCGCCCCGGCACCCCCGCCGCCACCATGGACGAGCAGATCCCGAAGGCGGTCGTGCAGGAGCGGTACGACCGGCTGATCGCCACCCTGGAGGAGATCAGCTGGGACGAGAACAAGAAGCTCGTCGGGACCCCGGTCGAGGTCCTGGTCGCCGTCGGCGAGGGCCGCAAGGACGGCGCCACCGGCCGCATGTCGGGCCGCGCGCGCGACGGGCGCCTCGTGCACTTCGCCACCGACCCGTCGGTGACGCTGCGCCCCGGCGACATCGTGCACACCACCGTCACGTACGCCGCCCCGCACCACCTCAACGCCGACGGCCCCCTGCTGTCCCACCGCCGCACCCGCGCCGGCGACGCCTGGGAGGCCGGCCGCGTCACCCGCACCCCCGGCGTCTCCCTCGGCATGCCCACCATCGGCACCCCACCCCCGCCCCCTTCCGACGCCCGCTCCTGCTGACCTCTGCCCCACCGCTCGCCCATGATCCGGAAGACTTCTTGTCGCCATAACCACAACAACTCTTCCGGATCACGAGAAATCGCCCACCCCCGCAACCAACAACCCACGACAGGCCTGGTGCCGCCCGGTCGAGCAATCGACGGGGTTGTGGCGTGGGCCAGTTTGGCGGCGTGGGAGCCCCGATGGGCGCTATCGGCGGTGCTTGATCGTGTGAGGTCGGAGCCGCGGCCCGCCGGAGCTCAGGCCTCCCGGTCGACAGTCCGCCAATCTCATGATCCCGTGCGGTTCTGGTGGCCAGGGCTACCGGAATCATTCGGGATCATGGGAGACGGCCTGGTGTCAGCCGGTTGAGCGGTCGACGGGTTGCGGCTTGGGGGAGAGCACCGGAAGGGTGCCCGCGACGGTGCTCGATCGTGTGAGGGCGGACCCGCGACTGGTAACCACGGAAGTGCCCGCCGGAGCGCAGGCGCCCGGGTCGACCGGCCGTCAATCTCGTGTGGCTCGGTCTGGCGGGTGATGGTCGTGGCTTTGGTCAGTGGCGGGGTTGGAGCACCGAAAGGCACCCGCGACCGTGTTGGATCGTGTGAGGGCGGAGCCGCGACCGGTAACCACGGAGGTGTCCGCCGGAGCGCAGGTGGGCGGACGTCGATCTCATGATCTCGTGCGGTTCTGGTAGTCAGAGCTACCGGAACCACACCGGGTCACGAGCGCGCAGGGGCGGGGGTGGTCAGCGGTGGGGGGCGTAGCCGCGTTCGTAGCCGTCGTGGTCGCCTGGGTGGCCGGAGCCGTAGGTGCCGCGCTGGTCGTAGCCGGGCTGGGGGGCGCCGTACATGCCGCCGCCCTGCGGGGCCGGGGGTGGGAAGCCGCGGGGCTGGTCGTAGGACGGCGGGGCGTAGCCGGGCTGGTGGTTGAAGTCTCGCGGGTCGGACGGGTGCGGGCCGCCGCCGAAGCCGCCGTTGCCCGCGTTGCCGCCGCCGGAGAAGCCGCCGTCGTTGCCGCCGAAGGGGCCGGGGTCGTTGGAGAAGCCGCCGGCGGGGCCGGACGCGCCGTAGACCGTGCCGCCGGCGGCGGCGCCGCGGGCGGCTGAGGCGGCGGGGCGGGCGCCGTAGACGGTGCCGGTGGTGTTGTCGTCGGACGGCGGGCCGTCGTCGTCGGTGGGGCGGGGGGCGGAGCCGCGGATCGGGCCGGACGTCGCGGCCGCGAGGCGGCGGGCGGCGCGGGAGCGGCGGATGCCGATGATGCCGGCGACCACGAGGATCAGGCCGAGGATGCCGACCGCGGCCACCATGTACGTGATGTCCTGCAGCGTCAGGTCTTCCAGGAACGACCGGTCGTCGGGCTTCGGGGTCGGCAGGACCGCGCCGCCGCCCTTGCCGGGCGTGACGTTCTGCGGGGTGTACCTGAGTATCGGCGCCTTGACGTCGGCGGGGACGTCGGAGGCGGTGATGTACTGCTTGCCGTCGGTCGAGTAGGTGATCGCCTCACCGCGGGCCTCGTTGGGCAGCGGGGTGATGCGGGGCTTGCCGCTGGTGATCGCCTTGACGACGTCGCCGTCCTTGACGTCGAACTCGTAGGCGTCGGAGTAGGTGCGGATGACGACGCGGGTGCCGTCGGGGGAGGAGGCGGCGCCGGTGATCGCCTTATAGCCGAGGAAGGAGAGCGGGTTGGGCGTCTTCGTCTCCTGGGGCGCGAACGTGCCCACCTGCTTGAGCTTGACGCCCTTGGTCGTGTTGGGCTGCAGCGGGCCCTCGGGCACCCAGACCTCGCCGACCGGGTCCTTGGTGATGATGATCGGCGTGCCGTCGCCGTTGAGCAGCAGGGCCTCGGCGTCGCGCTTCTTGCCGTCGGGGTATGCGAGACGGTTGATGACCGGGGCCTTCGCGCCCTTCGCCAGGGTCCAGACCGCGACCGTGGGGCGCGGCGCGGCGCTGCCGCCGGACGCCTCCGTGTTGTCACCGATGTCGGCGATCCACAGCGTCTCGTTCTTGTCGATCGCGAGGTCCTCGGGGTCGCGGGCGACCGGGTCGTAGTTGACCGGGGTGCCGACGACCTTGCAGGCCGCGTCGAGGGTGAAGATCCTGGCCTTGCCGCCGGCGGGGGCGCTGTCGTTGATCGCGTAGTAGCCGGTGGCGGTCGCGACGAGGCCGGAGATCTCATTGATCTTCGAGGATTCGGGGGTGCAGATGGTCTGGCCCGCGCCCGCGGCCGGGGACTGCCCGGTGGTGGCGGATGGGCTCGGAGCGGCCGCGGCGGGGGCCCCGAGCCCCAGGAGCTGACTCGTCACCACGCCACAAGCCGCACTCAAAGCCAGGCCCACCCGCTGTCGCATCGCACAAGTTTGGCAGAGCCGGACCAGATGTGGGTGCGCCCGGTCCGGCTCTCACTCGCAGTGATCGGATAAACCTACGACTTCACGGCAAATGGGGCCAACTCCGCTGCAAGGGCGTCATTGATCCGCGCCCGGATCCGCGTGCCCTCCGCCAGGTGGGCGGTCTCCAGCACCTCACCGATCGTGTGGACCCTGGCGACCAGGTCGCCCCGCTCGTACGGCACGACGGCCGTCAGCTCGATCGCCGGCCACGGCAGCCGCTGCTCCAGCGCGGCCTTGACCGCGTCGATGCCCGAGCCGGTGCGCGCGGAGGCGAACACGGCGTCCGGCCAGAGCGACTTCAGCCGCAGCTGGGTCTCCTCGTCGGCGGCGTCGATCTTGTTGATGACGAGCAGCTCCGGCACGGCGTCGGCGCCCACCTCGGCGAGCACCTCGCGGACCGCGCGGACCTGCTCCTCGGGGTCGGCGTGCGAGCCGTCCACGACGTGCAGGACCAGGTCGGCCTCGGCGACCTCCTCGAGCGTGGAGCGGAACGCCTCGATCAGCTGGTGCGGCAGGTGCCGGACGAACCCGACCGTGTCCGACAGGGTGTAGAGCCTGCCGTCGTCGGTGCGGGACCGCCTGGTCGTCGTGTCCAGGGTGGCGAACAGCGCGTCCTCCACCAGTACGCCGGCGCCGGTGAGCCGGTTGAGCAGGCTCGACTTGCCGGCGTTGGTGTACCCGGCGATCGCGACGCTCGGCACCCGGTTGCGGCGCCGGGTGGCGCGCTTGGTGTCGCGGATCGTCGCCATCGCGGCGATCTCGCGCTTGAGCCGGCTGATCTTCGTGCGGATCCGGCGCCGGTCGGTCTCGATCTTGGTCTCACCGGGGCCGCGGAGGCCCACGCCGCCGTTGCCGCTGGCGGAGCCACCGGCCTGCCGGCTCAGCGCCTCACCCCAGCCTCGCAGCCGCGGCAGGAAGTACTGCAGCTGCGCGAGCTCGACCTGGGCCTTGCCCTCCTTGCTCTTCGCGTGCTGGGCGAAGATGTCCAGGATCAGCGCGGTCCGGTCGATGACCTTGACGTTGACCTTGGCCTCCAGGGTCCGCAGCTGCGAGGGGGACAGCTCCCCGTCGCAGATGACGGTGTCGGCGCCGCTGCTCTGCACCACGGCCCGCAGCTCGTCGACCTTGCCGGAGCCGATGTAGGTGCTGGAGTCGGGCCGGCTGCGGCGCTGGATCAGCCCGTCGAGGACCTGCGACCCGGCGGTCTCGGCGAGCGCGGCGAGCTCCGCGAGGGAGTTCTCCGCGTCGGTGGCGGTGCCTTCGGTCCACACCCCGACGAGCACGACCCGCTCGAGGCGCAGCTGGCGGTATTCGACCTCGGTGACGTCGGCGAGCTCGGTCGACAGACCTGCGACACGGCGAAGCGCATGCCGCTCCTCGAGCTCCAGGCCGTCGCCGTCCTCGGCGAGATCCCAGGATTCTGCGGCAGTCACTCGCAACATGTTCTCCTAAAGTCGATCAGTACAACCCTCCAATCGTGACACTTCATCGGCCATACGGCACTTGATATGTCCCCCCGTGCCGCCGGGTGAACGTGCGAGTGAGAATGGGGTACGTGACGACTGCCACGCACCGATTGCCCAGCGCCGGGTTCTCAATCACCATCCGTGTCTCCGTCCGTGCCGACGCCTCGGCGATCGGGCGCCTCACCACCGCCGTCGGCGAGGCGGGGGGTGTCGTCACCGCGGTCGACGTGGTCGACTCCGACAGCACCGCCGTCGTGGTCGACCTGACCTGTGACACCGCCGACTCCGCGCACGCCGAGCAGGTCGTCTCCTGCCTCGAGAAGCTCGACGGCGTCGACGTGCGGAAGGTGTCCGACCGCACGTTCCTGCTGCACCTCGGCGGTAAGATCGAGGTCACCCCGAAGGTCGCCCTGCGCAACCGCGACGAGCTGTCGCGGGCGTACACGCCCGGGGTGGCCAGGGTCTGCCTCGCGATCGCGGAGAACCCGGACGACGCCCGCCGCCTCACCATCAAGCGCAACACGGTGGCGGTCGTCACCGACGGCTCCGCCGTGCTCGGCCTCGGCAACATCGGCCCGGCCGCCGCCATGCCCGTCATGGAGGGCAAGGCGGCGCTGTTCAAGCGGTTCGGCGGCGTCGACGCGTGGCCGGTCGCCCTCGACACCCAGGACACCGAGGAGATCATCGCGATCGTGCGGGCGATCGCCCCCGCGTACGGCGGTATCAACCTCGAGGACATCGCCGCGCCCCGCTGCTTCGAGATCGAGGAGCGGCTGCGGGCGATGCTGGACATCCCCGTGTTCCACGACGACCAGCACGGCACCGCGATCTGCGTCCTCGCCGCGCTCACCAACGCGCTGCGGGTGGTCGGCAAGTCCATGGGTGACATCAGGGTCGTCGTGAGCGGTGCCGGCGCGGCCGGCACGGCCATCATCAAGCTGCTCCTGCACCAGGGCGTCGGCGACGTGATCGCCACCGACCGGCCGGGCGCCCTGCACCGCGGCATGTCCGGCCTGTCCGGCGCGTGGCAGTGGCTCGTCGACAACACCAACAAGTCCGGCTACTCGGGCGACCTCAAGGGCGCGGTCCGGGGCGCGGACGTGTTCATCGGGGTCAGCGCCCCGAATCTGCTCACCGGCGACGACATCGCGACCATGGCGCCCGGCTCGATCGTGTTCGCCCTGGCCAACCCCGACCCGGAGGTCGACCCGCGGGAGGCCCGCGAGCACGCGGCGATCGTCGCGACCGGCCGCTCCGACCAGCCGAACCAGATCAACAACGTGCTCGCCTTCCCGGGCGTCTTCCGCGGGATGCTCGACGCGCAGGCGCGCGAGTTCACCGAGGCGATGGCGATCGCGGCGGCGCGGGCGATCGCGGACACCGTCGGCGAGGACAAGCTCAACCCGAGCGTCATCGTGCCCAGCGTCTTCGACGCGAGGGTCGCCCCGGCCGTCGCCGCCGCCGTCAGGGCCGCCGCCAAGGGCGTCCACCTGGACAGCACCGTCGACGGCGCGGCGGCGGCGGAGCCGGCGCCCGTCGAGCAGCCGTAAGGCCACCGGGGCCGGCCCGGGGCGAACCACCCCCTGGGCCGGCTCAACGGCCGCGGAGCCGGCGGAGCGGGGTCAGAAGGTCGGGGCCAGCTGCCGGATCGCCTGGGCGTCGACGTCACCGTGCGCGACGATCACGGCCGGCCCGGCGAGCAGGAACTCCGAGCCGGTCTGCGTGATCGTCAGTCGGCCGCCCGCCACGTCCACGACGACCACGCCGGTCTCCAGTCCGGCGTGCTCGAGGGCGACCGCCGCCACCGCGCACGCGCCGGAGCCGCACGACTGGGTCTCGCCGGAGCCGCGCTCGTAGACGCGCATCCGCCGGTACAGGTCGGCGCCGGCCGGAGGCGACCCGGCCGCGGCGAACTCGACGTTGACGCCGGCGGGGAAGATCAGCGGATCGATCCCGGGGGCATGGCTCAGGTCGAGCCGCTCCAGGGTCGGCTCGTCGACCGGGCAGACCAGGTGCGGGTTGCCGACGTCCACCGCCGTGCCCTCGAAGACGCGTCCCTCGCTGGTGGCCTCGCTCTGCACGTACACCCGCGGCATCGGCATCCCGGCGGCGATCTCCTCACCGATGGTGACCGGCACCACCCCCGCGCGGGTGACCAGGTTGAACGACCCCTCCGGCGCGACCAGGCCGGCCTCGGCGAGGTAGCGGGCGTAGACGCGCACACCGTTGCCGCACATCTCGGACTGGGAGCCGTCCGCGTTCCAGTAGTCCATGAACCACTCGGCCGTCCCCGCGGACGCCTCGGCGTCGGGGTGGGCGGCGCTGCGGACCACGCGCAGGACGCCGTCGGCGCCGATGCCCCGCCGGCGGTCGCAGAGCGCGGCGACGAACGTGGGCGTCAACGGCAGCACGCCGTCGGGGTCGGGCAGGATGACGAAGTCGTTGCCCGTTCCATGTCCCTTGGCGAAGCGCATGGCGTCAATCTTGCCGCACGACCTCCAGCGCCGTTGCAGTGATGTCACCAGCACCACCATCGAGCCACACGATCCGGTCATCCCGGCGGAACCATGACCGCTGCCGCCGCACGAACCGCCTGGTGGCCCGGACCGTCTCGGCCCGCGCCTCCGGCTCATCCGACAAACCGGAAAAATAGTCCAATATCTGTTTGTAGCCCAGCGCGGCGCCGGCGGTCCGGCCGTCGCGCAGGCCGACCTTCTCCAGGGCGCGCACCTCGTCGACCAGTCCCGCCGCCCACATCGTGTCCACCCGCGCCTCGATGCGCTCGTCGAGCACCGCCGTGTCGACGTCCACGCCGAGCTGCAGCGACTCGTACACGGGACGCGGTTGTGACGGCAGGCGGGCGATGAACGTGGTGCCGGTCAGCGCGTTGACCTCCAGCGCGCGGACGATCCGGCGGCCGTTACCGGGCAGGATGCGCTCCGCGGCCTCCGGGTCGGTGCTCCTGAGCCGGGCGTGCAGCGCCTCCGGGCCCACCTCGGCGAGCTCCTGCTCGAGCGCCGCCCGCAGCGCCGCGTCCGTGCCGGGGAAGTCGAAGTCCTCCAGGACGGCCCGCACGTAGAGGCCCGAGCCGCCGACCAGCAGCGGAACCCGTCCGCGGGCGGCGATGTCGTCGATCGCGGCGCGGGCGAGCCGCTGGTATACCGCGACGCTCGCCGGCTCCGTCACGTCCCAGATGTCCAGCACGTGGTGCGGCACCCCGTCACGCTCGGTGACGGAAAGTTTCGCGGTGCCGATGTCCATGCCGCGGTACAGCTGCATCGAGTCCGCGTTGACCACCTCGCCGCCGAGCTCGTGGGCGAGCCGGAGGCTGAGCGCCGACTTGCCGGCGGCGGTCGGGCCGACGACCGCGACGACCCGGGTCACCGCCAGCTCGCGACGAGGTAGCCGACGCCGTACGGGGCGGAGCGGTGCAGCAGCTCGGTCGTCGCCGGCCTGCCCGCCGCGCCCGCGAGGACCTGCCACGGCGCCCGGCCGACCGCGAGCAGCTCGGTGGCGAGGGCCGGGTCCAGGTCGAGCAGGGCCGCGGTGTCACCCTTGGCGAGGGCGTCGGCGACGGCCGCGTCGAAGCCCTCGGCCCTGGGGTCGTCGTAGCCAGGCGACTTCTCGCCGTGGCACGCGGATCCGTCTCCGAGGATCAAGAGCGCGGCGTCGGTACTGGTCAGCTGCTGCCCCAGTGCTGCGCACTCGCCGGGGGTCGCGTCGACGGCGACGCTGTAGAACTGGACATTTGCGAAATGTACGTCTTGGAGCAGCCAGGCGCCGATGAGCAGGCTGAGCGGCAGCGGGTTGCCGGTCTCCTCGCCGACCCGTTTGTCGATGCCCCACGGGGCCAGGGTCCCCCCGAACGGTGGCTCACGGCGTACCGTCGACGTGTCGGCACCGACCACGACCAGGGACTCGGCGCCGGACAGGTGCGCCACCGCCACGCGGCAGGCGGCCCGCAGCTCGTCGAGCTCCCCGGCGGCCCCCGCGGCCACCTCCGGCACGAGCATCGGCGGATGTGGGCAGACGGCGGCGGCGACGAGTGGCACGGTCTTAACGTTATCGGGGACGGTCTTTGTGGCATCCTGCGGCCCGTTCGGCACCGGAATGGTCACGGTTCGGCCGCAGGCCCTCGACCGCCCCCGGGGCGCACCTGTGAGAATGCCCTGGGGAACTTTGCTGTGCGATGGCGGCGTGACAGTGGGATACCCGATCCCACGGACGCCGGGAGCGAGGATGGCAGATGAGCGAGCCTACGACGTTTGGACGGATCGACGCTGACGGCAACGTCTTCGTGAAGACGGCAGCCGGAGAGCGGGCCATCGGATCGTGGCAGGCCGGCACACCGGAGGAGGGCCTTGCCCACTTCGCCCGCCGGTTCGCCGACCTGATGACCGAGGTCGACCTGATCGAGGCCCGCCTCGGCAGCGGCGCCGCCGACGCCGGCCAGTCGCTGTCCACCATCAAGCGGCTGCGCAGCGGCCTCGACGAGGCCCACGTGGTCGGCGACATCGACGGGCTCGCCGCCCGCCTCGACAAGCTGACCTCGATCGCCGAGGAGAAGGCCGGCGCCGCCCGCGCGGCCCGCGACGCCGCCCGCGCCGAGGCGCTCACCCGAAAGACCACCCTGGTCGAGGAGGCCGAGCAGATCGCGGCCGAGGCGACCGGCTGGAAGACCGCGGGCGACCGCCTCAAGGAGATCCTCGACGAGTGGAAGTCCATCCACGGCGTTGAGAAGAAGGCCGAGAGCGAGCTGTGGAAGCGGTACGCGGCAGCCCGCGACGCCTTCACCCGCCGCCGCGGCGCCCACTTCGCGACCCTCGACGCCAGCCGCAAGCAGGCCCAGGGTCGCAAGGAGGAGCTCGTCGTCGAGGCCGAGCAGATCGCCGAGTCCACCGAGTGGAACGCGACGGCTGCCCGCCTCAAGGAGCTCATGACCGAGTGGAAGGCCGCGCCCCGCGCCGCGAAGGAGACCGAGCAGAAGCTCTGGGAGCGGTTCCGCGCCGCCCAGGACTCGTTCTTCAAGCGCCGCAGCGAGGTCTTCAGCGCCCGCGACGCCGAGTTCAAGGGCAACCTGGACGCCAAGCAGGCCCTCCTGGTCCAGGCGGAGGCGCTCGACGTCGACGCCGACCCGAAGGGCGCCCAGGCGAAGCTCCGCGACATCCAGGCGGCCTGGCACGAGGTCGGCCGCGTGCCCCGCGAGGCGCAGACCGGTCTGGACCGGCGCCTCCGGGTCGTGGAGGACAAGGTGAAGACCGCGATGGACGCCGCCTGGCGCCGGACCCCGCCGGAGGCGAGCCCCCTGCTCGCCCAGATGCGGGAGCAGGTGGCCCGCGCCGAGCAGCAGCTGGCCTCGGCCCAGGCCGCCGGCGACCAGCGCCGCATCAAGGAAGCCGAGAAGGCCCTGGAGAGCAAGCGCAAGTTCCTGGCGATGGCCGAGCACACCGGCTGACCCTCGAGACTTCTCCAGTGACGGGCCCCCGAGCCCGTCCGACATAGAAAGTTGACCACTACACGCCGCGGCGTGTAGTGGTCAACGTCGTTTACGCCCCGTTTCGCCCCGCAGATAGACGCTGCGCGACCCACCCACCAATCAGAGATCATTTTGCAGGTGGATCGCACAACCTCGATGGCGCAAAGGCCACAAACCCAGACATTGACCAACGTCTTTTAAACGCGGCAGAAGTCGCGGTCGAAGCGGCGGTCGAAGCGGACGCCGAGGCGACGGGTTAAGGGCATAGGTCGTGCTGTGGGCCAGCCGATCCGCCTCCCGGTCGGAATTGCCGTTGCCGCACCAGTGGCGATGCGCGAACAGGGGGAATGCGGCCGGGATGATGGCGTGGTCAGTGAGCCTTGCTGCCCCAGATCGACCGGAGCGCGCCTACAAGCCTCAGCCACGGTCGCGGGATGAAACTTCCCCTGTGCCGATCGACGCGCGTGGGTGATCGGCGGCCCCGCCTGGCAGATACTGCGGACGGCGATGTCGCCGCGGTCGAGGATGGTGGCTTGCTTGCCGGCGACCGAGTCGAAGGTGGGTTCGGCGGCACAGCCCCGGTGTGAGCGCGATTGCGCCGTTGCGGTGACCGTTGCCGACGGCCTGTGTTTCCGCGGTTGTCGCCTGGATCGTGGCTGTTCTTCTGCGGCCCGGTGGCTGAGCGAGCCCTGAGGCGGGTGGTGCGGGGAGGCCAGATACGGCGGACGGCGATGACCCGGCCGGGCACGGAGGTGTGTCGCCGACGAGAGGGTTGAAGGGGGTTCGGCGGTCTGGGCCCTGGTCTGGGCGGGGTTGTGCCGTTGCGGACGAGGGTTGGCGGCGTGTGTCTCCATGGTCGCCGTCCGGGGCGTGGCTGTACTTCGGGGTCGCGGCCCGGGGCGGTGTGGAAGGCATGCTCGGCCGGGTGGTTGGGCGGGTCCTGAGGTGGGTGGTGTGGTGGAGGTCAGGTGCGGCGGGCGGTGGTGGAGTGGTCGCCGGAGATGTTGAGGGTGGGGTTCGGCGGCGGGGCTCCGGTCTGGGCACTGTGATGCCGTTGCGGTTGGCCGTTGCGGGCGAGGGCGGCGCGGTCTGTGTCTCCGGCGTCGTCAGGTGCGGCGGGCGGCGGTGGAGGCTCGGTCGGGGATGGTGGCGTGATTGCCGGCGATCGGGTTGAAGGTGGAGCTCTGCGGCGTGGGCCATGGTCTGGGCGGGGTTGTGCCGTTGTGGACGAGGGTTGGGTGGTCTGTGTCTCCGTGGTTGTCGCCTGGGGGCGTGGCTGTGCTTCGGGATCGCGGGTCGGGGAGATACGGAAGGCCCGCTCGGTCAGGCGGGTCCTGAGGTGGGTGGTGCGGGGAGGTCAGATGCGGCGGGCGGTGATGGCGCGATCGAGGACGGAGGTGTGGTCGCGGCCGGGAAGGGTTGAAGGGGGTTCGGCTGCCTGGGTCCCGGTCTGGGCACCGTGATGCCGTTGCGGTTGACCGGTGCTGGTGAGAGTCGGGAGGTTCTGCGCCTCCGTGGTCATCGTCAGGTGCGGCGGGCGGCGGTGGCGACGCGGTCGGGGATGGTGGCTTGGTTGCTGAGGATCGGGTTGAGGGCGGGGTTCGGCGGTCGGGGCAAGACTTGGGCGCGGTTGTGCCGTTGCGATAACCGTCGGCGATGAGGTCGGGTGACCTGTGTCTCCGGGGTTGTCGTCTGGGGCGTGGTGGCGCTCAGCGGTCGTGGGGTGGGGACGCGGAGAGGCCCGCTCGGCCGGGTGGCTGGGCGGGCCCTGAGGCGGGTGGTGCGGAGGGAAAGGAGGGAGGTCAGATGCGGCGGACGACGGTGACGACGCGGCCGAGGATGGTGGCGTGGTCGCCCTCGATCGGGTCGAAGGCGGGGTTCTGTGGCATGAGCCAGACGTGGCCGTCGCGGTTGCGGTAGGTCTTCACGGTGGCTTCGCCGTCGATCATGGCGGCGACGATGTCGCCGTTGTTGGCCGTGGGTTGCTGGCGGACGACGACCCAGTCGCCGTCGCAGATGGCGGCCTCGATCATTGAGGAGCCCTTGACCTGGAGCATGAAGAGGGTGCCCTCGCCGACGAGCTCGCGGGGGAGGGGGAAGACGTCCTCGACGGCCTGCTCGGCCAGGATGGGGCCACCGGCGGCGATGCGGCCCAGGACCGGCACGTAGGCGGGGGCGGGGCGGGCGGCGCGCTCGGCCTCCTCGTCGACGGCGACGAGCTCGCTCGGGGGGCGGACGTCGACGGCGCGGGGACGGTTGGGGTCGCGGCGCAGGTAGCCCTTCCGCTCCAGCTCCTTCAGCTGGTAGGCGACGCTGGAGGGGGACACCAGGCCGACGGCCTCGCCGATCTCGCGGACGCTCGGGGGATAGCCGTTGCGGTCGACGGCGCTGCGGATGAACTCCAGAATGCGCCGCTGGCGGACGGTCAGGTCGGCGGCGAACAGGTCGGGGAAGGCGCTGACCACCGCGGTGACCGCGCGCATCTCCGGCTCGCCTCCGCGGCGGCGGGTGCCGGCCCGGCGGCTGCTGCCGCTGCCGATCGCGGTGACCTCGGCGGATTCGGCGGATTCGTCGGTGCGGTCGTCGGCTGACACGTCGTCCTCCCTCTTGTTGGCACCCGCGGTGGGAAGGCCGCGGGTGCGGACGGGCCTTGAGGGGCCCGCCACCTGACCGCCACCGGGTGTGACGGCGCCGGCTGTCGCAAATTTCGGGTATCCCGATCAATCGTCTCGATCGTGTGTGGATCACCGTATCGCCGAGGTGTGACAGTTTCAAACATCTGTACTACGTGGCGCGCCGATTTTTCGGCGTGTTGCTGGACTCGGGTCTTCCCGCTCTGGTAGACCATCGTACGTCCGTTCGATCGAACGGCTGTACGGAATCGAGGGCTGAGATGCGACAGCACCCGCGAAACCCACCCATCCGGCTCACTCGGCGCGGCCGTGTCGTGCTCTTCTGTCTGCTGCTGATGGTCGCCGGTGGGCTGTTCACGCTCGTCGCGGTGCCCGGGCAGGCGGCCGACCAGCCGGGGCCGGCGCCCGTGGTGATCGTGCAGCCGGGCGACACGCTGTGGGACATCGCGACCCGGCATTCGGGGGGCCGTGGGCGCGACGCGACCATGGAGGAGATCCGCCGTCTCAACAACTTGGACGGCTACAGTGTCGACGCCGGACAGCGGCTTACCCTGCCTCGGCAGCGCTGATCAGGACAAATGTGTGGCGGCCGCTGAGAGCCGCGACACGCAGGGGGCGTAAATCGCCGTTCAACTTGCGTCTGCGTAGGGGTCAGGCATAGCGTCTACCCCTAGATGTAGTAGTTACAGGGCTGTAAGCCGTCCACAGGTTGTGGATTCGGCAATCACCCTTACTTACGGTGAAGAACCAGCGGAGGCCAGCGTCCAAGGCCGACCGTTGGGCATTCGCGTGCGTTTTGTCAGGACATATCCGACGTAGACTGGAAGGCCATCGCATGCGCTGCCCGTACTGCCGCCACGCCGACTCCCGGGTGGTCGACTCCCGGGAGGCCGAGGACGGCCAGATCATCCGCCGTCGGAGGTCCTGTCCCGAGTGCAGTCGGCGGTTCACCACCGTCGAGGAGGCGGTCCTCGCGGTCGTCAAGCGCAGCGGGGTGACCGAGCCGTTCAGCCGAAGCAAGATCGTTGCCGGGGTCCGGAAGGCCTGCCAGGGCCGGCCGGTCGACGAGGACGCGATCGCCGTCCTCGCGCAGAAGGTCGAGGAGACCGTGCGCGCCAGGGGTGCCGCCGAGCTGCCGAGCCACGAGGTCGGCCTCGCCATCCTGGCGCCGCTGCGGGAGCTCGACGAGGTGGCGTATCTCCGCTTCGCGAGCGTCTACCGATCGTTCGACTCGCTGCAGGACTTCGAGCGCGAGATCGCGTCGCTGCGCGCGGCCTCGAACCGCCCGGCCAGCGCGACACAGCACCAGAGCACCGCACAGGGCGCGCCGCAGCACCAGGCGGCGCCGCCACAGGGGGAGCGCGCCGCCGAACCGGTCGGCTGAGCGGCGCCAGTACGAGCGACGAGACACGAACCAGAACACCATCGAAGACAATGAGGGGGCCGCGGATGGCGGGGGAGACGAAGACCAAGGCAGCGTCGCGCAAAGAGGCACAGGGCCTGCGCGTCGAGCGGGTGTGGACGACCGAGGGGGTCCACCCTTACGACGAGGTGACGTGGGAGCGTCGCGACATCGTCATGACCAACTGGCGCGACGGCTCGATCAACTTCGAGCAGCGCGGCGTCGAGTTCCCCGACTTCTGGTCCGTGAACGCGGCGAACATCGTCACCACCAAGTACTTCCGCGGCGCCGTCGGCACCGACGCCCGCGAGCGGTCGCTGAAGGAGCTGATCGACCGCGTCGTGACGGTGTACCGCAAGGCCGGCGAGGACCACGGGTACTTCGCGACGTCCGCCGACGCCGAGGTGTTCGCCCACGAGCTGACCTGGATGCTGCTGCACCAGGTGTTCAGCTTCAACTCGCCGGTGTGGTTCAACGTCGGCACCCAGTCGCCGCAGCAGGTGAGCGCCTGCTTCATCCTCGCCGTCGACGACTCGATGGACAGCATCCTCGACTGGTACAAGGAAGAGGGGCTGATCTTCAAGGGCGGGTCGGGCTCGGGCGTCAACCTGTCCCGGATCCGCTCCTCGAAGGAGCTGCTCAGCAGCGGCGGCACCGCCAGCGGCCCGGTCAGCTTCATGCGCGGCGCCGACGCGTCCGCCGGGACGATCAAGAGCGGCGGCGCGACCCGCCGCGCCGCGAAGATGGTCATCCTGGACGTCGACCACCCGGACGTCGAGGAGTTCATCGAGACCAAGGCGCGCGAAGAGGACAAGATCCGCGCCCTGCGCGACGCCGGCTTCGACATGGACCTCGGCGGCAAGGACATCGTCAGCGTCCAGTACCAGAACGCCAACAACTCCATCCGGGTCTCCGCGGAGTTCATGCAGTCGATCGAGGACGACGCGGAGTTCGCGCTGCGCTCCCGGCTCGACGGCAGCGTCGTGTCGACGGTCAAGGGCCGTGAGCTGTTCCGCAAGCTCGCCCTGGCCGCGTGGGAGTGCGCCGACCCCGGCATCCAGTACGACGACACGATCAACGAGTGGCACACCTGCCCGGAGACCGGGCGGATCACCGCGTCCAACCCGTGCAGCGAGTACATGCACCTGGACAACTCCAGCTGCAACCTCGCCTCGCTCAACCTGATGAAGTACCTCAACGCCGACGGCTCGTTCGCGGTGGAGAAGTTCGTCAAGTCGGTCGAGTTCGTCATCACCGCGATGGACATCTCGATCTGCTTCGCCGACTTCCCGACCGACAAGATCGGCGCGACCACCCGCGCGTACCGGCAGCTCGGCATCGGCTACGCCAACCTCGGCGCGCTGCTCATGGCCAGCGGCCTCGCGTACGACTCCGACGGTGGCCGCGCGGTCGCCGCGACGATCAGCAGCCTCATGACGGGCACCGCGTACCGGCGCTCGGCCGAGCTGGCCGGGATCGTCGGCGCCTACGACGGGTACGCCCGCAACGCCCTGCCGCACCAGCGGGTCATGCGGCAGCACGCCACGGCCAACGACGCCATCACCACCGTCGGCGGGGTCGACGTCGCCATCAAGGCCGCCGCGACGGCGGAGTGGGCCCGGGGCAACGAGATCGGCGCGCGGAGCGGCTGGCGCAACTCGCAGGCCAGCGTCCTCGCCCCGACCGGCACCATCGGCCTGATGATGGACTGCGACACCACGGGCGTCGAGCCGGACCTGGCGCTGGTCAAGTTCAAGAAGCTCGTCGGCGGCGGTTCGATGCAGATCGTCAACCAGACCGTCCCGCGCGCCCTGCGCAACCTGGGCTACCAGGAGGAGCAGGTCGAGGCGATCGTCGAGCACATCTCCGAGCACGGCCACGTCGTCGACGCCCCCGGCCTCCGGGCCGAGCACTACAGCGTCTTCGACTGCGCCATGGGCGAGCGGACCATCGCCCCCATGGGTCACGTACGGATGATGTCGGCGATCCAGCCGTTCATCTCCGGCGCCATCTCCAAGACGGTCAACATGCCGGAGGCGGCCACCGTCGAGGACGTCGAGGAGATCTACTTCCAGGGCTGGAAGCTCGGCATCAAGGCCCTCGCGATCTACCGCGACAACTGCAAGGTCGGCCAGCCCCTGTCGGCCGTCAGCAAGTCGAAGAAGGAAGAGCCGGTCGCGGAAGCGCCCGTCGTGCAGGAGGTCGTCAAGACCGAGAAGGTCATCGAGTACCGCCCGGTCCGCAAGCGGCTGCCGAAGAAGCGCCCCAGCTCGACCGTGTCGTTCTCCGTCGCCGGCGCCGAGGGGTACCTGACCGCGTCGTCGTACCCGGACGACGGCCTCGGCGAGGTCTTCCTGAAGATGTCGAAGCAGGGCTCGACCCTGGCCGGCGTCATGGACGCCTTCTCCGTGGCGATCTCCATCGGCCTGCAGTACGGCGTCCCGCTGGAGACCTACGTCAGCAAGTTCGTCAACATGCGGTTCGAGCCGGCGGGCATGACCGACGACCCGGACATCCGCCTGGCCTCGTCGGTGATGGACTACATCTTCCGGCGGCTGGCGCTGGACTTCCTGGACTTCGACACCCGCTCGGAGCTGGGCATCCTGACCTCCGCGGAGCGCGCCGCCCAGCTGCGCGCCGAGGCGGGCGAGCCGGACGTCGACCTGACCGAGATGCGCAACTCCGCCCCGGTCACGGCCGCCACGAAGCCGGTGGCGAAGCCGGTCGAGGTCGAGGCGCCGGCGCCGCGCAAGGTGGGCTCGTCGACCGAACTGCTCGAACTGGTCCAGGGCAAGGCCGCCGACGCGCCGCTGTGCTTCACCTGCGGCACGAAGATGCGCCCCGCCGGTAGCTGCTACGTGTGCGAGGGCTGCGGCTCCACCAGCGGCTGCAGCTGACCTTCCGCAACAAACAGGGGGGAGCCGGGTGCCCGGCTCCCCCTTTCCGTGCGCTCAGGTGGCGGCGAGGTCCCGCAGGACGGTCAGGAAGCCGGTGACCGTCGCGGGCGTGGTGCGGCCGGCGAGGGTGGCGGCCAGGACGGTGCGGGGTGGGACCTCGGCCGGGTCGAGGGGGAGCAGGCGGACGTCGGCGGGGGCGGCGCGGGCGGCCAGGGCGGGCACGAGGGTCACGCCGAGGCCGGCGGCGACGAAGCCGAGCTTGGCGGTCCACTCGGCGGCGACGAAGTCGATCCTGGGGCGGAAGCCGAGCCGCACGCTCGGGCCGAGCAGGGTCTCCTCCGGGGCGGCCGAGCCCGCGATCCACGCCTCGTCCGCCAGCGCGGCCAGCGAAACCGGCGCCGCGGGCGGTACCGACGCCGCTGACGCCAGCTCGTGGTGCTGGGGGACCGCGAGGAGGACGGGTTCGTCCAGGATGTGGTGGGTGGTGAAGCGCGGGTCGTCGAACGGGCGGTCGGCGCTCGTCGTCACCAGGGCCACGTCGGCGTCGCCGGCGAGGAGCGCGGCCAGGAGACGGCCGGTGACGCCCTCGATGAGCGACAGGCGGACGTCGGGGTGGCCGGCGCGGAAGCGGGCCAGGGCGCGCGGGACCAGCGCGGCGTCGGCGGTCGCGAACGCGCCCACCCGCAGGCGGCCGGCGGTGCCCGCGTGCACGGCGGTGACCTCGCGCCGGGCCAGGGTGAGCCGGTCGAGGACGGCGGTCGCGTGCTCCAGCAGGCAGCGGCCCTCCTCGGTGAGCGCGACCCCGCGCGGCAGCCGGTCGAACAGGCGCGCCCCGACCTCCAGCTCCAGCGCCGCGACCTGCCGGGACACCGCCGACTGCGTGTAGCGCAGCGTCGTCGCGGCCGCGGTGATCGAGCGCTGCCGGGCGACCTCCCGGAACACCTCCAGCATCTCCGTCTGCACGCTCCAGACATTCCCATACCACATGGCGGCGATGCCAGACATTCGTTGGTCGCATCGCTCGTGCGCCCATACGGTCGGACGCATGCAGAAGATCGCTGTGCTCGGGCTCGGCAGCATGGGGGCGCCGATCGCCCGCCGGCTGGCCGCGCACGGGTTCCCCGTCACGGGGTGGAGCCGCACGCCGCGCCCCGTCGAAGGCGTCGCCGTCGCCGCGTCAGCGCGGGAGGCCGTCCGGGACGCCGACGTCGTCATCACGATGCTCACCGACGGCCCCGTCGTCATGTCGGTCGTCGCCGCGGCCGGGCTGCCGCCGACGGCGACGCTCGTCGAGATGTCCACGATCGGCCCGGACGCCGTCCGCGAGCTCGCCGCCGCACTGCCCGCCGGCGTGGACCTGGTCGACGCCCCCGTGGCCGGAAGCACCGGCGCCGCCGAGGGCGGGACGTTGAGGATTTTCGCCGGCGGTACGACC
Organism: Dactylosporangium sp. NPDC049742; assembly: GCF_040674675.1. Classification (NCBI taxonomy): domain Bacteria; kingdom Bacillati; phylum Actinomycetota; class Actinomycetes; order Micromonosporales; family Micromonosporaceae; genus Dactylosporangium; species Dactylosporangium sp. NPDC049742. Next base: position 79,189 of record NZ_JBFANF010000020.1, read on the forward strand.
ACCGCCGTCGACCGGGTCGCACCGGTGCTCGCCACGCTCGGCGACGTCCGCCGGTGTGGCCCGTCGGGCCGCGGTGCGGCGATGAAGGTGGTGCTCAACACCGCGCTCGTGACCGCGCTGGCCGCGCTGGCCGAGGCGCTGCAGGTCGCCGACGACCTGGGGGTGCCCCGCGCCGACGCCCTGGAGGCGCTGGCGTCCGGCCCGCTGGGCAACGCCGTCCAGCGCCTGTCCGGCAAGGCCCGCTTCCCGGTCCGGCTGGCGGCCAAGGACCTCGCCCTGAGCGTCGCGGGCCGGGACCTGCCGGTCGCGCTCGCCGCCGGCCGGCACCTCGCGGCCGCCGACCCGTCGGCGGACCTGTCCACGATCGCGATCCGATCCCGAAAGGAAACCTGATGCTCGTCCTTGACAACCCGTCCGGCGTGGCGGCACCCGTCGGTGCGTATTCGCACGTCGCCCGCATCGACGCCGGCACCGGTGCGCTGCTGTTCCTGTCCGGTCAGATCGCCCTCGACGACGACGGCGCGCTGGTCGGCCCCGGTGACATGGTCGCCCAGGCCACGCGCGTGTTCGAGCTGATCGGCGCGCTGCTGTCCGCGCACGGCGCCACCTTCGCGGACGTCGTCAACATCCGGACGTACCTGACCGACATGGCGCTGCTGCCCCTGTACGGCCAGGTCCGCCGGGCCGTCTTCACCGGTCCGCCGCCGACCAGCACCACGGTCGAGGTGTCCCGGCTCTTCCGCGACGGGGCGCTGCTGGAGGTCGAGGTGGTCGCGGCGCTCTGACCTGATCCTTACGTTGTCCCGCGGGGTGCGCTTACCCGCGGGACGCACCATGTCCCCCATGAGACGAACCATCGCCGTCGCGCTCGCGGTCGTGCTGCTGTTCGCCGGCGGGTGCGGGCGCCAGCAGCGGCGCGGCCACCAGCCAGCCGCGGTCTCGACCCAGACGCCGGCCGCGCCGGCCGCCGCCACCTCGACCGGCACCGCCGGCACTGCCGGTACCGCCGGCACCGCCGGGGATGTCGACCAGCTGCTCGACCAGGTGGAGCAGCAGCTGTCCGGCGACGCCCAGCCCGCCGACGACGAAGACTGAGAGGGACCTTGATGAAGCGCACCCTGATCGCCCTGACCCTTGTGCTCGCCGCCGTCTTCGTCCCGGGCGCCGCCTGGGCCGAGCCGTCCGCGCGTGCCGTGACCCTGGAAGGGGCCAAGACCGCCGTCGTCGGCCGCATCGACAAGCGGCTCGACGCGCTGAAGAAGTTCGAGACCAACCTCGCCGGCGCGAAGCAGGTCCAGTCCGGCCACCGCGACACCCTCACCAAGCTCATCGCCGACCAGCGCACCGGCCTGACCGCCCTGCGCACGAAGGTCCAGGGCGAGACGACCGCCGCCGCCGTCAAGGCCGACGCCCAGTCGATGGTCTTCGACTACCGCGTCTTCGTCCTCACCGGCCCGAAGGTGCGCCTCACCGCCGCCATCGACACCGAGCTCGCCGTCATCGCCGCGCTGCGCTCGCGCCCCGGCGCCGACACCGCGAAGCTGGACGCGGTCGAGGCCACCCTGAAGGGCAAGGTCGACGCCCTCCTGGCGCTGAAGCCGGGCTCCGACGGCGACGCCCTGCGCTCCCAGGTCCAGCCGATCCGCGCCGCGGCCAAGTCCGCCCACGCGTCCCTGAAGGCGCTGCGCAAGCCCGCGAAGTAGGGCCGCACCCCCGTTCCGCGGCGGTCATGCCGCGGGACGGGGTTCAGGGGCGGACGACGTCGATCGCGACGGCCGGGTGGCGGTCGCGGAGGGCCTCGGCGCGGGTGTACGCGTCGTCCGTGAGGGCGAGCAGGCGCATGGGGCCCGGCATCCGCACCACGACGGCGTCGAGGCGGTCCGGGGAGTTGATCGGGCCGATGTGGTAGGTGGCGCCCGCCATCTCGCCGGAGGTGCGGTGCAGGGTGGAGATGAAGAGGGTCAGGCGGTAGGAGTCGTAGCCGGGGTCGTCGCCGATGACGACGGCCGGGGCGCCGGGGGCGAGGGCCAGGGCGGCCCTGGCGTAGGCGACCTGGTCGGCGGCCGCGCCGGCGAGCCAGGTCCGCTGGGTGTCGAGGTGGTCGCGCTGGTCGCCGGCCCGTTCGCCGCCGATGAGGGCGACGATCGCCATCAGCACCGACGCGGCCCGCAGATGCGGTGAGCCCAGCGGCCGCCGGGGGAGGTGCAGCGCCAGGGCGCCGACGCCGGCGATCAGCAGCACCAGGACCAGGAACAGCGCCTTGTTGGCGTAGTAGCCGCTGCCCGAGCCGAAGACGCGCTGCACCGCCAGCATCCCGACGGCGAAGCCGGCCACGGGGACGAACGTCAGGGCGTACGAGCGCCAGATCCGGCTCCTGCGCCCACGCCCGGTCAGCATGCTCGACGCGACGACGCACAGCAGGACGGCGAGCCCCTCGCGGCCGACCCGGAGGGAGCCGACGCTGAGCAGCGCACCCGTCTGGCCGGCGACGAGGACGCCGATGGCGAGGGGCACGGCGCTGGTGACGGCGATCGCGAGCGCGACGGCGGGGATGCGGCGCATCCGGTGGTTGCGGCGCTCCCGCATGAGCCACAGGATCGCGGCCAGGCCGATCGGGGGCAGGTACAGGTAGTACGTGAACCCGACCGCCGCCAGCAGCGCCGCGACGAGCAGCAGCTGCTGCCGCGGGCGGGGCACGGGCCGGACCAGGACGGCGAGGAGCATGAGCGCCTCCACCAGGCCGAGGACCTGGCTCGGGTAGCCGAACCGGACGAGGTCCAGCAGCTCGCCGAACGCGCACAGCCCGGCGATCCCGGCCGCGAGCACGGCGGTGCGCGCCGGGGTCAGGCCGCCGGCGCCGATCCACTGCGCGGCCCAGACGAGGGTCGCGACGAGCAGCAGGTAGCCGCCGGTGACGAAGGCCAGGTAGTGGTCGAACATGCCGGTGCCGGTGCCCATGTCGACGGCGGACGACCTGGCGAACCCGTCGAGCAGGGCGGCGGTCAGGTGCGAGCCCTGCGGGTAGGACACCATTCCCTCGTAGACGAGCGTCCTGCCCTGGCCGGGGTGTTGGAAGAGGTACCCGCCGGCGTGGCGGATCGCGTCGAAGAGCGCCGCGTGCCGGGCGAGGTCCTCACCCTCCATGACCTGCGCGAGGCGGCCCGTCCGGCCGTCGCGCAGCAGCGGCCAGGCGACGATCGCGCCGACCGCGGCGACGGCGAGCGCGGCGACCGCGTCGGTGGGTCCGAGGCGCGGCAGCCGCGGGCGGCGGCCGGTCTTCGCGGCGGCGAGGATCAGGGCGGTGGCGGCGGTGCCGCCGGCGGTCACCGGGTGCAGGCCCCACGGCCAGACGGCGAAGACGAGCGCGCCGAGGCAGGTGAGGCCGAGCAGCAGGCCCGTGGCGAGCATGATCCGGTCGAGGACGGTCCGGCCGCCGCGCAGGAGCGCCGCGGTGGCGACGAGGAGCAGCGGCGGGACGACGTACGCGACTCCGGCGAGGTACAGCAGGGCGATGACCAGCCAGGCGGCCGCGACCAGCGCGGCGGTGACCAGTTGCTTGGGTGTGGCGTCCGGCTTCGGCGTGGTGTGGGGGAGGAGGGTGTCCGTCTTCGGGGGTGAGGATACTGACACAACTCACTTAACGACGAAGTCGGGCATCTGGTCGTTTGTCAGGATGTGTTGGCTGACCGGTACTCACCCCGCTCGAATGCGCTCGGCTTCCTGCGGCTGTGCCTGGCCCTCGCGGTCCTGGTAGGACACTCGTGGCCGCTCGGGCTGGGGCGGGCGACACCGGGGCTGGGGTTCACCGGCGGTCAGGCGGACCTCGGCGCGCTGGCCGTGGACGGGTTCTTCGTCCTGTCGGGCTTCCTCGTCACGGCGAGCGCCGGCCGCCTGGGCGCCGTCCGGTTCGCCTGGCACCGGTGCCTGCGGATCTTCCCCGGCCTGTGGGCGTGCCTGCTGGTCACCGCCGCCTGCGCCGGCTGCTTCGCGACGTTTCCCGCGGCGCTGGCGTTCGCCCGGCACAACGCCCTCGGGCAGCCGCACCAGTGGGGCATCGGCACGCTGTTCACCGACACGCCCTACGGCCGGCTCACCGGCGGCGTCTCCGTCGTGAACGGGTCGCTGTGGAGCCTGTCGTTCGAGCTGTTCTGGTACGGCGTGCTCACCGCCCTCACCGCCTGCGGCGTGGTCCGCCGCTCCCCGCGACTCGTGCTGCTGCTCACCGCCGGCGCCTACTCGGTCCTGCTCAGCGACCTCCTCCACCAGCTGCCCGAGACGCACACCGTCCCGCACCCCCGCGGGTCGTTCGGGCCGATCCCCTTCTTCGGGTCGCTCGACACCCAGATGCTCATCTACCTGGGCTTCCTGTTTCTCCTGGGTGCGTCGGCGCAGCTGTACCAGGACCGCATCCCGGCGCACCCGGCGCTGGCGGCGGCCGCGGCGGCGCTGCTGCTGGCCACGCTCCGGCTCGGCGCCTTCCCCGTGCTCGGCTACCCGGCGCTCGCCTACCTGCTGCTGTGGGCCGCCTGCTCCCTGCCGTCGTGGACCCACCGGATCGGCCGGACCCACGACTACTCGTACGGCATCTACATCTACGCCTTCCCGACCCAGCAGACCCTCGCCGCCCTCGGCGTCCACCAGTGGGGCCTGCCCGCGTACGTCACGGCGTCGGCCCTGGCCACGGCCCTGCTCGCGGCCGCCTCCTGGCACCTCGTCGAGCGCCCGGCCCTGCGCCTCAAGCACTGGACCCCGCCGCGCCCCCGGCGGCCGGTGGACGCCCCGCCGACCCGCCCGGTCACCCGCGACGTGGTCACCGCCGACCGCTGAGCCCGCCGGTCATCGCACGTGCCGGACCGGTCAGAGGCTGCTGAGGTCGATCAGCTTGGCGAGGTCCACGAGCTTCGGCAGGAGCTCCGTCGCCTTGTCGTCGCCGGTACCGGCGGGGAGGTGGACCGTCAGCTGGATGATCCGCTTGTTGCCGGCCAGCCAGCCGACCTCGACGGCCGGGCCGGTGCCCTCCGCGGCGGGGGACTGCCGCTGGTACGCGGCGGCGCCGAGGCCCTGGACCGGGGCGGCGCCCTTCGGCTGGACGGCGGTGGCGTAGATGTCGGGGCCGATGGTGGTGGCGCTGACCGACAGGATCAGGTCGGGGAGCGGGGCCTTCTGCGGCTGGAGGACGCAGGTGAACGTGTTCTCCAGCGTCGCCGCGGCGGCCACGCCGTACTGCAGGCCGAGCTTCGCGTTGACGACCGGGAAGTCGAGCAGCTGGCAGGCGCCGCCGGAGGCCGCCGCCGGGGCGGTGGACGGGGTCGCGGCGGCCGGGCTCGCGCCGGCGTCGTCGCAGCCGGTGAGCACGAGCAGCGCCGTGAGCGCCGCGACAACCCTTCGCACGACGCGCACCCTACCGCCTACTTCGGCAGGCGGTCGACGATGTACTTCGCGATCTCCAGAGAACTGGTCGCGGCCGGGGACGGGGCGTTGAGGACGTGCACCTGCCGGCCCTCGGCGACGATGAGGAAGTCGTCGACGAGGGCGCCTTCCCGGGTGATGGCCTGTGCCCGTACACCTGCCGACGCCGGAACGAGATCGGCGGCCGTCACCGCGGGCACCAGCCGGGCCAGGCTCTCGGCGAACCGCTTCTTCGACAGGGAGCGGCGGACCTCGGTGAGCCCGTACCGCAGGTGCTTGCGGGCGAGCTGCCACATGCCGGGGTAGGCGATCGTGTCGGCGACGTCGCCGGGGCGGACGCGGGACCACGAGTAGCCCTCGCGGGCGGTGGCGAGGACCGCGTTGGGGCCGGCGTGGACGCTGCCGTCGACCATCTTCGTCAGGTGCACCCCGAGGAACGGGAACTGCGGGTCCGGCACCGGGTAGATCAGGCCGTTCACCAGGTGGCGGCGCTCGGGTCGCAGCTCGAAGTACTCGCCGCGGAACGGGATGATCCGGGCGGGCGGGGTGATGCCGGCCATCTTCGCGACCCGGTCGGCGTGCAGGCCGGCGCAGTTGACGAGCACGTCGGCGAAGATGTCGCCGACCTCCGTGTGCACGACCGTCTCGCCGTGCAGGGTGGAGATGCCTCTCACCCGCGCGCCGAGGCGCAGCGTCGCGCCGGCCTTCTCCAGCAGGGTCGCGAGGGTCTCGCACACGGCGCCGAAGTCGGCGATGCCCGTCGAGGCGACGTGGATGCCCTGCACGCAGGCGACCTCGGGCTCGAGCTCCCGCGCCTCGGCGGCGTCGACCAGCCGCGCCGGCAGCCCGTTGGCGACGGCCCGCTCGTACAGGCTGCGCAGCCGCGGCAGCTCGGACTCCTCCGTCGCCACGATCAGCTTGCCGGTCACCTTGTGCGGGATGCCGTGCTCCCGGCAGAAGTCCACCATCGACGCGCTGCCCGCCTTGCACAGCGTGGCCTTGAGGCTGCCGGGCTTGTAGTAGACGCCCGCGTGGATGACGCCGGAGTTGTGCCCGGTCTGGTGCGCGCCCCAGCGCTGCTCCTTCTCCACGACCGTGACCTCGGCGTCCGGGTGCTCCAGGGTGATCCGGTGCGCCGTGGCCAGGCCGACGATCCCGCCACCGATGACCACGAACCGCACGCTGCCTCCTCAAGCCCCTGATTGGCGCTGGGTACCTCGCATCCTAGCCGTGCTAGCGTTCCCGACCGTGGGTCAGCCTGTCGTCGAAGTGGCACCAGCCAAGCCGTGGCGGGCCCGACTGATCACCGCCGTGCGCATCCTCGCCGCCGCCGGCATCGTCTACTTCATCGTCGCCACCACGGTCCAGCAGTGGTCCGCGGTGGCGGCGACGTTCCGCGCGCTGTCGTGGCCGTCGCTGATCGCGTCGCTCCTCGCGGCCGTCGCCTCCCTGTGGACGACGATGATGGCGTGGCGGGCGATGGTCGGCAGCATCGACCACCCGCTGCGGGTCCGCGACGCCGCCCCCATCATGCTCGTCGGCTCCCTCGGCAAGTACCTGCCCGGCTCGGTGTGGGCATACGTCGTGCAGATGGAGCTCGGCCGCCGCGCCGGCGTCTCCCGCTCGAAGGTGTTCATCGGCTCGGTGCTGGTCAGCGGCCTCGGCGTCACGTCCGGGCTGATCCTGACCACCCCCGGCTTCGGCACCGCCCTCGACGGCATCAAGGCCTCGGGGCACGAGGTCTTCGGCTCCATCGCCGTCTGGGCGTCGGTGATCCTGCTGCCGTTCGCGGTCGCCTGCTGCTACCCGCCGCTGCTGACCTGGATCGTCGGCCGGGCCATGCGGGTGCTGCGCCGCCCGCCGCTGGACCGGCCGATCACCTGGCGCCCGATCCTCTCCAGCGTCGCGTGGTGCGTGGCCGGCTACGTCACCGCCGGCCTGCACGTCTGGCTGCTGGTCCGCGCGCACCTGCCGGGCCTGTCCGGCCTCGCCGGCAGCGTCTTCGCGATGGCCCTCGCGATGAGCATCAGCACGTTCGTCATCGTGGCCCCCTCGGGCCTGGGCGCCCGCGAGTTCCTGATGGCGATCGCCCTGGCCGGCCTGGGCGTGCCGTGGGCGACGGCGTGGGCCCTGACGCTCGTCTCGCGCCTGCTCTTCACCGTCGCCGACGTGGCCGCCGCCGGCGTCGCGGGCGCCGTGGGCCTGCGCCGCATCCGCCACGCGACGGCACCCGCGCCGGCGTCGTCGCCGTCGTCCTCGCAGTCGCCGTCGCAGTCGCCGTCGCAGTCCTGAGCCGCCTCCCCGGCTGGTCGTGGGGCTGGGCCCGCGGTCACAGCGTCCGGGCCAGGTACTCCTCCCACGTGCCGGTGCCGCCGCCGGGGCCGGTCCCCGCCCCGCCGCGCAGCGCCCGGAACGCCTTGCCCGGCAGCCTGACCGGGATCAGCAGCCGCCGCTTCCCGGCCCGCTCGAGGTACGTCCGCCACAGGTCACGGGCGCTGCGTCGCTGCGGCCCGGACAGGTCGGCGGGCGTCGCCGGCAGCTCGCCCTCGACGATCTCCACGAGCCGCACCGCCACGTCGTGCACCTCGACCGGCCGCAGGTCGAACGCCGGATAGAACCCGACGAGCGGCAGCTTCGTCATACCTTTCGCGATCGTCAGCACCAGGTCGTGGAACTGGCTCGCCCGGAAGCTCGTCCCGCCGTACCCGGCCACCATCTTCTCGATGGTCACCTTGTCGTTGTAGTAGCCGAACGGGATCCGGTCGACCCCGACGATCGACACGAACACCAGCTGCGGCCGCTGCGGCGCCCGCTCCATCGCCTCGATCAGCTTCCCGGCGGCGGCGACGTCCCTCCGCCCGTCGGTGGCCGCGTGCACGACCACGTCGACCCCGTCGAGGGCCTCGGCGAGCCCCGCCCCGGTGAGCAGGTCGCCATGGGCGTAGCCCGGCTTCGACCGGCTGAGCCCCCGCACGTCATGTCCACGTTCCCGCAGGACGGCAACCACGTCCCGCCCGAGCGTCCCGGTCGCCCCGGTGACAAGCACTGTTCGCTTCATGGCCTACTTGACGCCCCAGCTCCGAGAACGTGACACGGTGTGGCCACCGTCTCAGTCCAGGTCCGGCACCTCACCGTCGAGCAGCGTATCGAGCGGCTCGCGGCCGATCTCCTTGTACGCCCCGTCGACGAGCTGGAACCGCAGCACCGTGTCGTCGGGCTCGACCCGCCAGAAGTGCTCGATCCCAGCCTCGGCATACTCGATGGGCTTGAACCACCGGTCGGTGCGCTCCGCCCCGGGTGACACGATCTCCACGGCGAGCAGCACCGACGCTGCCTCCAGCCAGATCTCGTCCGGCGGGGCGGCAGCCTTGGTCACAGCGAGGTCAGGGATGCGCCCATTACGGTTGTCGTCGGCGGTCTTGACGCCGGGTGCGACGCTCACCCGTCCGCGGAAGCCACGGGCGAGCAGCCACGCGCCCATGAGCAGGCTGATCTCTTGGTGTCTCCAGGTCGCCGGCGGCATGACGATGAGATTCCCCTCGGCCAGCTCGAACCGGTGCTGATCGTCAGCCGCGGCGAGCGCTGTCACGTCCTTCAACGTGAGCGGCCCGAGCGGCAGATTCGGGGCGGCGTTCATGCCGTGCTCCTCACTCATCCAGCCCAGTCTAGGGCACCCCACATGCGAGAAGCCTACATATGAGCACATGCCCATGCAAGTTCAAGTGGCGGTGCGGGCGTCGTAGTGTTCGCGGGCCTGGGCGACGTCGGCGCGGTGGCGTTCTGCCCAGGTGGTGATGGCGAGGAGGGCGGCGTGGAGTTCGGCGGCCATGGGGGTGAGGGAGTACTCGACCCGTGGCGGGACCGTCGGGTAGACGGTCCGCACGAGCATCCCGTCACGCTCCAGGTTGCGCAGCGTGAGGGTCAGCATGCGGCGGCTGATGCCGGTGATGGCCCGCTCCAGCTCGGTGAACCGGATCGGGCCGTCGGCGGCGGCCACCATGATGCACACGCTCCACTTGCCGGCGACGCGGTCGACCAGCTCCTGGACCGTGCACCCGGGATGCATCAGTGGGCCGCGACGAACACCCGCGACGCGACCTCCCGGGGCAGCCGGATGCGCTCGCCGGCCCGGTCGATGCTGACGCCGTCGCGCTCCTGGGCCACGGTGACCGTGGCGCCGGGGTCGATGCCGGCGGTGTGGAGCTGGCGCAGGACGTCGGCGTCGGTCTGGACGCTCTCGCAGATGCGGCTCACCACGACCGCCCCGGCGAGGCCCGGGAAGGCGAGGTTGCGCTCGGGGTCGGACAGGTCGTGGGGCGTGGCGCTGCCCTCGAGGCTCTCCAGTCCCGGGATCGGGTTGCCGTACGGCGAGCGGGTCGGGCGACCCAGCAGCTCATACACCCGCTGCTCGACGGCGTCGCTCATGACGTGCTCCCAGCGGCACGCCTCTTCGTGGGCCTCCTCGTAGGGTAGGCCGATCACGTTGACCAGCAGCAGCTCGGCGAGGCGGTGCTTGCGCATGACGGCCACCGCGTGCACGCGGCCCTCGTCGGTCAGCGCGAGGTGGCGGTCACCCTCGACGATCAGCAGGCCGTCACGCTCCATGCGGGCGACGGTCTGGCTGACGGTGGGTCCGCTCTGGTGGAGTCGCTCGGCGATGCGGGCGCGCTTGGGGACGACGCCCTCCTCCTCGAGCTCCAGGATCGTCTTCAAGTACATCTCGGTGGTATCGACCAGGTCGTTCACTGCCTTGCCCTCCCGGTACGCGATGGTACTCGTCGCGTACGTCAAGATTGGAACGTGACAGCCAACCAGGCGATCTTGGACGGTGCCGTCGTCGCCGAGCTGGTGTGGGAAGCGGGGGTCACCGCTTCACGCAATCCTACCGGCGCGCGCAGGGTACCCGCGCACAGTGGAACGGAGGGGCCGGTCACGTGAACACACTGGTCATGTGGGACGACGCGCTGCTGCGGTACGACATGGGCGAGCACCCCCTCGATCCGGTGCGGGTCGAGCTGACCATGGCGCTCGCCCGTGAGCTGGGCATCCTCGACCGGGAAGGGGTCACGCTGCGGGTGCCGGAGCCGGCGAGCGACGACGTGCTCGGCACCGTCCACGACCCGGACTACATCGCCGTGGTCCGCGCCGCGTCGACCGGCCGGCGGCTGAGCATCATGGGGCTCGGCACGTCGGACAACCCGACGTTCCCCGGCATGCACGACGCCAGCGCACTCATCGCGGGCGCCACCCGCGCCGCGGCGGAGGCGGTCTGGCTCGGCGAGGCGGACCGGGCCGTCAGCATCGCCGGCGGGCTGCACCACGCGATGCCCGCCCGCGCGGCCGGCTTCTGCGTCTACAACGACCCCGCGGTCGCGATCGCGCGCGTGCTGGAGCTCGGGGCCGAGCGGGTCGCGTACGTCGACATCGACGTACATCACGGCGACGGGGTCCAGGAGATCTTCTACGACGACCCGCGGGTCCTGACCGTCAGCCTCCACGAGTCGCCGCGGACGCTCTTCCCGGGGACCGGCTACCCCGACGAGACCGGCGGGCCGGGCGCGGAGGGCTCCGCGGTCAACGTCGCGCTGCCGCCCGGCACCGACGACGCCGCCTGGCTGCGCGCGTTCCACGCCGTCGTGCCCGGGGTGCTGCGCGCGTTCCGGCCGCAGCTGCTGTTCACGCAGTGCGGCGCCGACACGTACCGGCACGACCCCCTGGCCAACCTGTGGCTGACGGTGGACGGGCAGCGGGCCGCGTACCTCGCGCTGCGCGACCTCGCCACCGAGGTGGCCGGCGGCAAGTGGGTCGCCAGCGGCGGCGGCGGGTACGCGCTCGTCGAGTGCGTCCCGCGGGCCTGGACGCACCTGCTCGCGGTCGTCACCGGCGAGGCCATCGACCCGCTGACGCCGATCCCGGCGTCGTGGCAGGCGCTCGCCGCGAGCAAGCGCTCCAACAACCCCGTGCCGACGTCGATGACCGACGGAGGGTCGGGGGAGTGGACGCCGTGGGTGCCGGGCCAGACTCCAGACGCCGTGGACCGGGCGATCATGGCGACCCGGGCGGCGGCGTTCCCGTTCTTCGGCCTCGACCCACACGACCCGCGCGACTGACGCCGAACAGCAGGACCGTCACGGTCAGGCCGCCGCTGTACGCCGGACCGTCACGGTCAAGCCGACGCCGACGGCCGTGGCTCACGCCGTACACCGGCGGCAAACGGCACAAGGTCGAGCTAATGCTGCACGACGGCCTCGAGCCTGGTCAGGCGCTGCTTGATCCGGTCGAGCTCGGCCAGCATCGCCGACTCGGCCGCCGTCGACGTGCCGAACGAGGTCTCCGGCGAGGGCGTGCCCCGCAGCGTGGACAGCTCGTCCTGCAGCGCGGTCAGCGCCTGCGCGACGACGTCCAGGAACGCGTCGACCTCGTCCTCGTCATAGCCGCGCTTGCCGAACGCCGCCTTCGTGAACCGGACGGCTTGCACGTCGGCCGGGGTGAGCATCATCCGGACACCGTACTAAACCCGGCAGTGCGAACATGAAGGCGTGACCGAATCACCGGAGCGGGCCGCGGACGTCCTGCTGTCGGACGGCACGACCGTCCACTTGCGACCGATCCGCCCCGACGACGCCGACCGGATCGTCGCGCTGCACTCGCGGTTCTCGGAGCGGACCAGGTATCTGCGGTACTTCTCCGCGTACCCGCGGATCCCGCAGCGGGACCTCGACCGGTTCGTCAACGTCGACCACCACGACCGGGAGGCGTTCGTCATCGAGCACGGCGGCGAGCTCATCGCCGTCGGCCGCTACGAGCGGCTCGGCGCCGGCTCGCACCAGGCGGAGGTCGCGTTCGTCGTCGAGGACGCGCACCAGGGCCGCGGCATCGGCTCGGTCCTCATCGAGCACCTCGTCGCCGCCGCGTCGCAGGAGGGCATCACCGAGTTCGAGGCCGACGTCCTGCCGGTCAACCAGGCGATGCTGCGCGTGTTCATGGCCGCCGGCTTCTCCATCGAGCGCGAGTTCTCCGACGGCGTCGTGCACCTGTGGTTCCCGATCGCGGCGACCCCCGACTCGATGCGCGTGCAGTGGGCCCGCGAGCAGCGCGCCGAGACCCGCTCGATCGGCCGGCTGCTCAACCCGCGGGGCGTCGCCGTCTACGGTGCCCGCGCCGACGGCACCGGCATCGGCGCCGCCATCCTCGCCCACCTCAAGGCAGCCGGGTTCGCCGGCCCGATCGTCCCCGTACACCCGTCGGCGCCCACCGTCGGCGACCTGCCGGCGGTGCCCGTCCTCGCCGGCCATCCGGAGCCCGTGGATCTGGCGGTGGTGTCGGTACCGGCGGAAGCGGTGCCCTCCGTCGTCGCCGACTGCGCCGCGGCCGGGGTGCACGGGCTCGTCGTCGTGTCCGCCGGGTTCGCCGAGGCCGGCCCCGCCGGTGCCGAGGCGCAGGCCGCCCTGCTGCGCGCCGTCCGCGGCCGCGGCATGCGCCTCGTCGGCCCCAACTGCCTCGGCATCGCCAACACCGACCCGGGTGTCCAGCTCAACGCGACCCTCGCGCCGCTCCTGCCGCGCCGCGGCCGGGTCGGCTTCTTCAGCCAGTCCGCCGCGCTCGGCACCGCGCTGCTCGCCGAGGCCGACCGCCGCGGGCTCGGCCTGTCGACCTTCGTGTCCGCCGGCAACCGCGCCGACGTGTCCGGCAACGACGCCCTCCAGTACTGGCGCGAAGACCCCCAGACCGATGCGGTGCTGCTCTACCTGGAGACGTTCGGCAACCCGCGCAAGTTCGCCCGCATCGCCCGCGAGCTGGCCCGGCGCAAACCGGTCGCCGCCGTCGCGAGCCCCGTGCGGCCGCCCGCCCTCGACGCCGTCGCCACCGGCCCCGACGCCCGCGGGGTCGCCGCCCTCTTCGCGAGCTCCGGCGTGATCCGCGTCGACACGGTCGCCGAGCTCTTCGACGTCGGCCTGCTCATCGCCGGCCAGCCCCTGCCGACCGGCGACCGCGTCGCCGTCGTCACCAACGCCGCCGCCCTGGGCGTGCTGACCGTCGCGAAGGCGCCGGCGGCCGGGCTGCGGGTCGCCTCCGTCCGCGACCTCGGCCCTACCGTCGGCGACGCGGACTTCGTCCAGGCCGTGCGGGAAGCGCTCGCCGACGACTCGGCCGACGCGGTCATCGCCGCCTACGCGCCTGCCCTGGCCCTCCCGGGCGAGCTCGGCGTCGCGGAGCTGCTGCGCGCGCTGGAGCCCGGCCGTCCCCTCGCGGTCGTCCTGCCCGCCGACCCGTCCTTCGCCGTAGCGCCCGCCTACCGCTCCGGCGACCCGTTGGCGCTGCCGACGTATCCGGCGGTCGAGGAGGCGGTGCGTGCGCTGGGCCGCGTCGCCCGCTACGCCGCCTGGCGCCGCGAACCCGTCGGCACCGTGCCGTCGTTCCCGCCCGCACCCGTGTCGTCCTCTGTGGACGAGCTGCTCGCGGCGTACGGCATCCCGGTCGTCCCGTCCTTGCGCGCTTCCGGCGAGTCGGTCCCGGCGGTCGCCGGGTCGCTGGGCCTGCCCGTCGCCCTGAAGGTCGCGACGAAGCCGTGGCGGCACCGCATCGACCTCGGCGCGGTCCGGCTCAACCTCACGTCGCCCGACCTGGTCACCGAGGCATACCAGGAGCTCGAACGCCTCTTCGGCATCGGCGTGGAGGTGCTCGTCCAGCCGATGGTCGCCCCCGGCGTCGCGTGTGTCGTCGAGGTCGTGGACGACCCCGCCTTCGGCCCGGTCGTCGGCTTCGGCCTCGGCGGCGAGGCCGCGGACCTGCTCGGCGACCGCGCGTGGCGCCCCGCCCCGCTCACCGACCGCGACGCGGCCGCCCTCGTCCGGGCCCCGCGCGCCGCGCCGCTGCTGACCGGGTACCGCGGCTCCGCACCGGTCGACCTGGACGCCCTCGCCGACCTGCTCCTGCGCATCGGCCGCCTGGCCGACGACCAGCCCACCGTGTCGTCGCTGTCCCTGAACCCGATCCTGGCCCGCCCCGAAGGCCTGGCGGTCCTGCACGCGACCGCCACGTTCACGTCCCCGTTGCCCCGCCCCGACAGCGGCCCCCGCCGCCTGTACTGACGCGCTGTGCTTCCGCCCCACCGCTGTCGCGGCGGGTCCCGGCGGGGATTCTCACCCGCACCCCAATGCGCCGCGCTGCGGCGCACTGCCCGCGCCGAGACGCGAGGCAGGGCCAGCGGCTGCGCCGCATCCGGTGGCCGGCCCCGGCCTGCGTCCAGCAGTGGGGTGCCCTGGTCCCGTGATCCAAGGACGGTTCTGGTCGCGCGGGCAGCCGGAGCCGTCCTTCGATCATCCGTCGTGTGGGCGAGCCGTGCGGGGTGTGGTGGCCGGGGCGCCTGAGCGGGACGACCGCAGCGCGCCGCCGCGTCCAGCGGCGCGGTGTTCGCCGCCGCCACCGCTGTGATCCAAGGACGGTTCTGGTCGTACGGGCGGCCGGATCCGTCCTTCGATCACCGTGAAGATCGATCTGGGCGCCTGGTGTCGGGGCGGTCGTCCGGCCGCATGTCGTCGCGTTGCTGTCGTGATCCGCAGAACGACAACGCCTTGATCGACAGGGACGTCTGGCTGTCGCCGCAGCCACAGATTCCTGTCGATCAAGGCGGGTCGGGTCGGTGCGGCCTCGTCTAGCTGGCGTAGGCCTCGAGGCGCTTGGCGCGGGACGGGTGGCGGAGCTTCAGGAGGGTGACCTTCTCGATCTGGCGGATGCGCTCGCGGGACAGGCCGAACTCGCGGCCGACCTCGTCGAGGGTGCGCTGGCGGCCGTCGTCGAGGCCGAAGCGGAGCCTGATCACGGCCTGCTCGCGCTGGGAGAGGGTGGAGAGGACGATCTCGACCTCGGACTTGAGCATGCCCTGGGAGACGCTGTCGCCGGGCTCCTCGCGCGGGTCGATGCGGGCGACGAAGTCGCCGAGGGCGCTCTCGCCGTCCTCGCCGACGGCCTGGTCGAGGCTGACCGGCTCGCGGTCGTACGAGATCAGCTCGATGACCTGGTACTCCTCGATGCCCAGGGCGGCGGCGATCTCGGCGACGACCGGCTCGCGGCCGAGGGTGGCGGAGAGGTCGCGGCGGACCCGGACCATGCGGTTGACCTGCTCGACCATGTGCACCGGGATGCGGATGGTGCGGGCCTGGTCGGCCATGGCGCGGGTGATGGCCTGCCGGATCCACCAGGTGGCGTACGTGGAGAACTTGTAGCCCTTGGTGTAGTCGAACTTCTCCGCGGCGCGGATGAGGCCGAGGTTGCCCTCCTGGATGAGGTCCAGGAACGCCATGCCGCGGCCGGTGTACCGCTTGGCGATGCTGACCACCAGGCGCAGGTTGGCCTCGAGCAGGTGAGCCTTGGCGGCGCGGCCCTCGCGGACGACGACCTCGTAGGTGTTCATCCAGGCGGGGTGGACGTCGCCCGCGCTGAGCTTCTCCTCCGCGTAGAGCCCGGCCTCGATCCGCTTGGAGAGGTCGACCTCCTGCTCGGCGGTGAGCAGCTTGGTCCGTCCGATGGTGTTGAGGTATGCGCGAACGAGGTCCGCTGAGACGCCCGTGTTGTCGATCTGGGGCTCGTGCTGCTCGTCGGTCTCGACGTCGACTGCGTTGAACTCCGTGGTGTCACTCAGCGGCTGGGCCACTTCGCTCGCCTCCCGTGTGCAAGTGGCGCGATCATTCCTACGGGAGAAGCTTCGCCCAGCGGGCGTGAAGTGGCGGTGAGGCGGCCGAGCCGTGGCACGAATCCGTGAGTCCTAGATTTCGAGCATCACCGTGTGGGGTCCGACGTTCACGCTCTCGACCAGCATGTGGGTCCGGAAGCGCCCGGTTTCCACCACTGCGCCCCGGTCTCGCAGGTGCTGGCAGAACGCCTCGATGAGCGGCTCCGCCGCCTCCGGGCGGGCGGCGGCGATCCAGGTGGGGCGGCGGCCCTTGCGCGCGTCGCCGTACAGCGTGAACTGCGAGACGACCAGCAGCGGCGCGCCCAGGTCGGCGGCGGACTTCTCCTCGGGAAGGATGCGCAGCTCGTGCACCTTCCGGGCCAGGGTCGCAGCCGTCGTCAAGTCGTCGGTGTGCGTGACGCCGACCAGCACGAGCAGGCCATCGTCGATGGCGCCGACGACGGAACCGGCGACGGTGACCGACGCGCGGCTCACCGTCTGGACGAGCGCCCTCACGAGGCGGGCAGCAGGATGCCGCGCTCCACGAGGTGGGCGACCAGGGGGACCGCCACGTCGGCGAGGACGTCCGGCGGTACATCGTGCGCGGCCGCCAACACGTCGACCTGGTCGCCCAACGTCACGGAGCCGTCGCAGGCGCCGACGAGGGTGAGGGCCACCGGGTCGACCTCCTCCCGCCACCGCAGCCCGTCGGGCAGCGCGAGGACCTGGCGGCCGACCTCCCATCCGTCGGGCCCCTGGGTGGCCTCCTGGCGCAGCGTGAGGCCCGGCGCCGCGGCGAACCGCGTGCCCAGCAGGTCACCCGACCGCAGGAAGTCCTGGCGGGCGAACCAGTCGCCGATCAGCGGCCCGAGCGGCCCGTCGACGGTCTGCCGCAGGTCCTCGATCCGCACCGTCGGGTCGTCGTGGCCGCCGGCGCGCAGCGTGATGAGGCCGAACCCGACCGCGTCGACCTTCCGCGCGTCGAACCAGTCGAGCCAGGCCGCCGCGATGGCCGGCTGCTGCGCGGGGTCGACGGAGGCGTCGGAGAGCCACAGGTTGACGTACGCGACCGGGTCGGACACCTCCCGCTGGATCACCCACGCGTCGAGGCCGGTGCCGGCGAGCCAGTCGGCGACCCGGTCCTCCCACGGCTCGCCGCTGACGTGCAGCCAGTTGGCCAGGAACTGCATGTGACCGCCGTCGGTGAGCAGGCCCGGGGCGGCGGCGACGAGCTCGGCGCAGACCGCGTCCCCGGGGCGGCCGGAGTCACGGTACGTGTGGTCGGTCGTCCCCGGTCCGGCGACGAACGGCGGGTTGCTCACGACCAGGTCGAAGCGGCGCCCGGCGACCGGTGCGGTCATGTCCCCGTGCAGCAGCTCCCAGTCCAGGCCGTTGAGGGCGGCGGTCGTCGCGGCGAAGCGCAGCGCGCGGGGGAGCAGGTCGGTCGCGGTGACCTTCGCCGCGTGCGTCGACAGGTGCAGCGCCTGGACCCCGCAGCCGGTGCCCAGGTCGAGCGCCGTGGCCACCGGGTCGCGCAGGGCGGCGGCGGCGAGCGTGGTGGAGGCGCCGCCGATGCCGAGCACGTGGTCGCCGGGCAGCGGCCGCCCGGGTCGCATCCCGGCGGACAGGTCGGCCACGACCCACCAGTCGCCGTACGGCTCCAGCTCCACCGCTGCCCGTACGCCATCCCCATCCGCTTCCAGGAGCGGCAGCGCGGCCTCGAGCGGCAGGGGATCGAGCGCCTCGGCGACGGCGGACAAGGGCAGGGTCTGGCCGCACACGAAGAGCCGCACGAGGGTGGCGAGCCGGCCGGGCTGCTCCTCGGTGCGCTTGAGCGCGGCGCGGAAGTCGTTGCGGGCGAGGGCGGCCGTCGCGGGCTCACCCAGCAGGTCCCTGATGCCCTGGGAGGTGTACCGGGCGGAGGTCAGCGCCTCACGGAGCCGGGCGAGACCGTCGGCGTCGAGCAGTGCGTCCACCCTGACATCCTGCTACGTCAACGTTGGTCGATTCCTAAACAGGCCACGACGCGCGTGGCGTCGGCGGTGAGGAAGAGCTGGAAGTGCGTCGGCGGGTCCTCGACCTTCGCCTCGCCGATGCGCAGCGGCCGGCCGCCGGCGATCTGCAGCCGGGCGATCGCGTCGTCGCCGCCGAGCATCGGGGTGCCGATCTTCGCCATGTGCTGGGCCCGCCGCGAGTAGCTGCGGGCGAGCTGATCGGCCGGCACGGTGTCGTCCCACACGACGTAGTCCGCGCCGGCCCGGATCGCGTCCTTGCAGGCCACGAACGCTTCCCCCGGCACCTCGTCGAGGAGCCGGAGCAGTGCTTCACGCTCCATGACCTATGTGACCATAAAGCCGGACTTTTCGTTAGCCCCCCGCACGAACTCCGGCGTCAGCTGACGCAGTTCTTCAGCTTCTTGACCACCGCGGCCGGCACGTGCGACCGGCAGGCGCCGTCGGTGCCGCCGGCGATCGCCAGCCACTGCTTCTTCCCGGTGTCGTACTGGAACAGGACCGTCGCCTTGTCCATCGCCTCGGGCTGGGTCACCGCCGTCGCCCAGTCGTCGGCGCAGCTGATGTCGGTCAGCCCCTTGCCGATGTCGACCGCGTTGGAGACGTCGAGGTTCGCCACGAACGCCTTCTCCAGCGTCGCCGCGTCGACCGGGCATCCCGCCTGCGGGCTCGCGCCGGGCTTGGTGGGCGCCGGGCCGGTCTGCGGCGTCAGGGACTCTTGCACGCTGGGTGCCGCGACCGCGCCGTTGTTCGTCGGCGCGTCGTCGGAGCAGCCGGTCAGTGCGAGGGCCGCGGTGGCGGCGACGCACACGAGAAGTCGCTTCATCACACGCGGAATCCTCGGCCCGCCCGCGCGCTGAGACAACCCTCTATCTATCGAGGAACATCCCTACTGCCTCGACGACGAGCGCGTGGTCCTCGGCCTGCGGCAGTCCCGACACGGTCACGACCCCGACGACGCCGACGTCCACGACCCGGATCGGGAACGCGCCGCCGTGCGTGGCGTAGTCGGCCGGGTCGACGCCGTACGCCGCGT
Source organism: Dactylosporangium sp. NPDC049742 (assembly GCF_040674675.1). Classification (NCBI taxonomy): domain Bacteria; kingdom Bacillati; phylum Actinomycetota; class Actinomycetes; order Micromonosporales; family Micromonosporaceae; genus Dactylosporangium; species Dactylosporangium sp. NPDC049742. The sequence goes on from NZ_JBFANF010000020.1 coordinate 98,318, forward strand.
CCATCGCCTTGCCCTGCGCGGCCATCCGCCGCCCCACCAGATACGAGGACGCGTTCAGCCGCTCCACGACCCTGATCTTGCGCTCGATCCAGCGGTCGTTGTCGGGTGCCGTGCCGGGCAGCGCCGCGTGGAACAGCTGGTGACCGTGCCGGCGGATGTCGATCGTGATCGGCAGCCCGCGCTCCTTGCCCAGCCGCACCAGCAGCGACCCCAGCGTCCAGGCGTCGTCGTTGTCGAACCGCGTGAACCGCAGCCGCTCCTCCTGCGCCTCGAGCTCGGCGATCAGGTCTTCCACGCAAGGCTCCTCGGTTCGTCGTCGCGGCCACTGTACCGGCGAGCTGCTCTTGTACTGGCGGGCCGCCTTTACTGGCGGGCCGTCGGCGCTCGGTTCGTCGTCGCGGCCACTGTACGGGCGGCGGGGCCAAGTCGGGCGCAAGCGCCTCCCAAGTCACCCCGGCACGATACGGGTATGAGGACTTCGACCTGCAGCCTGTACATCGCCGCCGACCCGGCCCGCGTCTGGCGGGCGATCACCGAGCCCGCCTTCACCCGGCGCTTCTACCTGGGCCTCGCGGTCGACTCGCAGTTCGTCCCGGGCGCGCCCATCGTCTACCGGGCCGCGGCCGGCCCCGTCCCCGACGTGCTGCACGGGCACATCGTGCACGTCGAGGAGGGGCGGCTGCTGGTGCACAACCTGTACACCGGCATCGGCGCGGAACAGGAGGTGCACTGCTGGCTGACGTGGGAGATCACCGCCGCCGAGCCGGGTCTCTGCCGGGTCTCGCTCACCTGCGACGACCTCGACCGCGAGCCCGACCCGGAGCGCGACGACGCCTGGTCGCGGATTCTGAGCCGCCTCAAGTCGGTGCTGGAGGCCGAGCGGTTCACGCCAGGTTCGTGAAGCTGGCCGCGACCTCCCCGCTGGCGTCCAGCACGTCGAGGCGGCCGTGGCTCAGGTTCGCGCTGCGGAACGAGAACGTGCGCACCCCCGCGTCCGCCTCCAGCAGCGGGATGCTGCGGGCCGCCCCGCCCGGCGCCGAGGTGTACCGCAGCCCCGCCACCTCGGCCCCGACCACGCCGTTGACCCGGACCTTCGTCTTCTCCCGCCGGATCATGTACGCGATCGGCTCACCCGCGGCCGGCGCGCCGGTGAAGTAGAAGTAGCGCGGGTTGGTGAGGTCGTCCGCTTCGTAAGCCTTGAACGTCGGGTCGGCGCCGGCCGGCAGCGGCGTGAGCGCGAGCGCCGCGAGCCCCGCCACGGCCGCGACCGCGATCCGCCTCGTCGTGCGGAGCCGCGCGCGCCGGTCGAGCCGCAGCGCGGCGCCCCCGACCCCCGCGACACAGACGGCGGCCAGCCCGAGCGAGCGGGCGTTCTCCAGCAGGAACTGCCAGCCCGGGTACAGCGCCACACCGCGCAGCACGACCCCCAGCGACAGCGTCATCACGACCAGCAGCACGACCCCGGCCACCCGCCGCCACGCCCCCTCGGCCGCGACCAGCAGCATCGCCGCGAGCACCGTCCACACCTGGTGGTGCGTCCACGACACCGGCGACGCGGCCACGGTCGCGCAGCCCACCAGGACCGCCGCCCGCACCGGCTCACCGTGCAGGTGCAGCGCCCTGGCCCGCAGCAGCGCGGCCCCGCAGATCGCCGCGATCAGCACCGCCCACACGACCGGCAGCGTCGCGGGGGACAGCCCGATCCGCAGCAGCATCCCGTGCACCGACTGGTTGCCCAGCGAGGCGAGGTCGCCGATGCGCGATGTCTGGAAGATGGTGCCGCCCCAGTACCGCACGCTGGCCCCCGGCATGAGCACCGCCGCGACCCCCGCGCACGCCACGAACGCCACCCCCGCCCGCGCCGCGTCCCTGTACCGCCGCGCCGCCAGGAAGTACACGACGAACAGCAGCGGCGTGAGCTTGATCGCCGCCGCCACCCCGACCAGAATCCCCCGGAACCGCGCCGGCACCACCTGCCCCGCATCGACCAGCGCCAGCAGCACGATGAAGATGCTCACCTGCCCGAACCGCAGGTTGCTCTGCACCGGCGCCGACACCAGCAACGCCGTGGCCACCCCCGCCGCCATCAGCCCCCGCGTGAAGAACCGGCTCCCCACGCCTCCGCCGCTCTGCGCCGCGGTGCCTGTCGCGGCCGCGCCGCCGGTCGCGGTGCGGGCTGCGGTGCCGGGCGCGGCGCCGGTCGCGGTGCGGGCTGCGGTGCGGGCTGCGGCGCCTGTCGCGGTGCTGGATCTGGTCACCGTGCGGGCGATGGCGATCACGGCCGCGCAGGTCATCGCCAGCCACAGCACGCCGAGGGTCGCCTCGGGCAGCATGCTCAGCGGCCGGAAGAGCACCATCGCGAACGGCGGGTACGTGAACGGCCCCCCGTTCTCGGCCACGTAGTCGTAGAGCGGCCCGTCGAACTTCGCCGCCCCGTAGTAGATGTGCAGGTCCGACAGGCGCTGCGCATCAGGCCGCCGCCACACCAGCGCGGCCGACACCGCCGCGATCCCCCCGAACACGGCCCACGCCGCGACCACCCTGCGCTCGAACATCGCACCAGGCTATGGCGCCCGATCAACCCCGGCGGCCCCCCGCTCATCAGCGTTTCCCGAGGTAGCGACCCTGTCCCGGCGCCGGGACACCCCTGCCCTTGTCCGGAACGCTACAACCGCCCGGTGGCCGCGCTCACAGGACGAGCACCGAAGCGCTCGGGACCGGCGGTCAGAACGGAGGCTCCGACGTGAACTGCGAGACCCAGCGCTCGACCTCGTCGAGGGTTGCCGGCCGCGCCGCACCGAGCGCGCGACCGGTGAGGCGTTGTCGCGAGATCGCGCGAACGTACTCCGGCATGACGAAACTCGGCTCGGTGTGCAGGCCGGCCTCGCGCCCGAGGGGGATGTGGTGCCGAAGCCGCCGGTCGCGCGAGGTGATCGGCGCGACGACCGCCATCTCGATGGGCCACGCGTGATAGCCCGCCGGGGACAGCACCAGCACCGGCCGGCGCCCGCCCTGCTCATGGCCGATGACGGGACTGAGGTCGGCGATGAGCACGTCGCCCCGACGGATCACGGGTTGAGCTCCGGGAACTCGGCCCGCGCGTCGCCGAGGCCGTCGCCCGAGGTCAGGTCCCACAGACGACCCTCGGCGAGATACTCGGCGAAGCCGGCCGGGTCCTCCTTCTCCAGCCGCTCGTAGTCGAGCGTGGCCTGGCGCATCGCCTCTTCCCGCTCCAGCCTTCGCGCGGTCTCCTCGAGCAGGGCGAACATCGTCGTGTTGCGACTCGCGGCGACGGCCGCGAACACGTCCCTCGCCTCGGTCGACACGCTGACCGTCGTCTTCGCCATAGTCAACACTATAGCGCTCCCCATATGTATGGCCACATGGCCACTCGCTTTAGACATCCAGCGTTTCCGCGGTCAACTCCGATCGGTTGCCGTCGAGCAGGGCGTCGTCGGTGACGCCCTGCTCTCTGCTCCCTGCTCGGCCCTTCAGCATCCGGGGAGGGCCCGGTACAGCTTGACGGAGACGGCCGCGAGCCAGGTCCAGATGACGATCACGGCCGCGACGAAGCCCAGGGTCAGGGCCGGCGCGTTGTTGCCGGAGGCGATGCCGGCGAAACCGGCGAGGAACAGCACGCCCGAGACCCGGCTGTACACGGCCCAGCCCTTGCCGCCCTCGCGGCCGAAGTGGCGGGCGACGACGAAGCACGCCACGATCACGCAGAGGAAGCCGATGCCGCCCGCGGCGAGGTGCCCGATGCCGTGCCAGCTCACCGTGCCCGGTCCTTCAGGTGTACCGGCGGGGAAGCCCATCGCCGGGTCGGCCCGCAATGCGCCGGCCGCTACGAGGCTCGCCCCGTAGACCGCCACGAGCCGCGCCGCCCACGGGCTTCCCGGCAGCGCACGGTGCAGCCCGACGGCGGCCGCGATCACCATCAGGCCGGTCAGGACGAAGTTGGTGATCTGGATCCAGCCGAGATCGCCGTTGGACAGCAGGCTCCAGGCGTGCCGGGTCAGGTCGAACCCGTCGCGGGTCAGCGCCTGCGCGAGGCTGACGCCGACGTAGAACGGCCCGGCGAGCACGCCGTAACCGAGCAGCGACCGGGTGACCCGGTTGGCGCGGATGTGGTCCGGGACGGTGGTAGTGGTCATGGCGGGGGTCCTTCCTTCGTGGTGGCCTGTCACCCGTCTCTCGAACGACCGCCCCACGATCCGACACGACGCCAATGTGACGCCGGTCACATCTCATGCTGCGGCGTCATCGACGCGCGGTGGCCCGTGGAGAAGCGGGCCAATACCTGGGTGCAGGACAAAGACTCGTACAACCCGGAGCTGCCACCGTTCTGAGACGGGCTGGCAAGGCAAGATGTACGCATGCCGTTCTCGTTGCCGATTCCCGCTGAGGCGAATGCGCTGCTCGACCGGGACCCGCTGGCGTTGTTGGTCGGGATGACGCTGGATCAGCAGATTCCGCTGGAAAAGGCGTTCTCGTCGCCGTGGGTGCTTTCGCAGCGGTTGGGGCATGAGCCGACGGCGCAGGAGCTGGCGGAGTTCGAGCCCGACGCGCTGGTGGAGATCTTCGCGACGCCGCCGGCGCTGCACCGGTTTCCGAAGGCGATGGCGGCCCGGGTGCAGGAGGTGTGCCGGGTGCTCGTGGACCGGTACGACGGGGACACCGCCGCGATGTGGACCGGTGTCGGCTCCGGGGGCGAGCTGCTGCGGCGGGTGCAGGCGCTGCCGGGCTTCGGCAAGCAGAAGGCGCAGATCTTCGTGGCGCTGCTCGGCAAGCAGTACGACGTCCAGCCCGACGGCTGGCGTGAGGCGGCCGGCGGATACGGCGAGGTCGGCTCGCACCGCTCCGTCGCCGACATCGTCGACGGCGACTCCCTCGGAAAGGTCAGGGAGTTCAAGAAACTGATGAAGGCGGCGGCGAAAGCACCGGGTGCGTCGGGGCGGCCGGGGTCGTAATGTGCCTAACGTGCTGAAGGGTTTCAAGGACTTTATCTCGCGCGGCAATGTCATCGAGCTTGCCGTCGCCGTCGTCATCGGGGCCGCGTTCAACGACGTGGTCAAAGCCTTCACGGACGGCTTCCTGCAACCGCTGATCAAGCTGACCGGCGGCATCGGGGTCGACGACAAGAACCAGGGGCTGAAGATCGGGTCGCAGTTCCTGGCGTGGCCGTCGTTCCTGAACTCGGTGATCGCGTTCCTGCTGACCGCGGCGACCGTCTACTTCCTCGTGGTGCTGCCGATGAACAAGCTGGCCGAGCGGCGCAAGCGGGGCATCGAGCCCGAGCCGGCCGCGCCCGCCGAAGACATCCGGCTGCTGACCGAGATCCGCGACCTGCTCGCGACCGGCAGCGTCAACCGGCCGACCGACCCCAGCGGCGGCGCGCATGCGGCGCCGGTGAAGCCGTCCGACACCTGATCCGCGAAACGTGGCAGACTCGGTGGTGATGATGGGACGCAGGCAGAAACCGCAGCTGATCACCACCGCCGAGCGTTCGCCTGAGCAGGAGCTTCGATCCCGCGAGCGGCGGTATGTGGCGATGATGCTGCTGCGCGGCCTCTGCGTGATCGTCGCGGCGGTGCTGGTCACGGCGAAGGTGCCGCTGCTGTGGCTGTGGCTGAGCCTGCTGGTGGCCGGGGCGCTGGTCCTGCCGTGGGCGGCGGTGCTGCTCGCCAACGACCGGGGGCCGCGGCCCGAGCACCTGCTCCGCAACAAACTGCAGTCCCGGCGGCAGCCGCAGCAGTCGCACCCCGATCCGGCCCACGCGCTCAGCGACCGCGAGCACGCGGAGCCCAAGGAGCCCAAGGTCATCGACGGCTGAGCCGACGGCCCCTGGGCGGCCAGGGGCCGGGCGCGGCACTACGGCCGGCCGCCGACCTTGGACACCGCCAGGGCGCGGAGCTACGGGCGGCTGCCGACCTTGGACACCGCCAGGGTGCGGAGCTACGGGCGGCCGCCGACCTTGGAGACCGCCAGGGCGCCGAGCCGGGCGCCGCCGGCCAGCGCGTCCGCGGGCGACGCGCCGGTGAGCCACGCCGCCAGAAACCCCGCGGCGAACGCGTCGCCGGCGCCGGTCGGGTCGATCACCCGCGCGACCGGCGCCGCCGGTACATGGACGGGTGCGGCGGAAGGTCCGGCCCAGGTCGCCCCGGCCGCCCCCGACTTCACCACCACGGCGCCGGCCCGGTCCAGCAGCGCCGTCGCCAGCGAGGCCGCGGTGCCGTTTCCGGCGAGGACCTGCGCCTCGTCCAGGTTGGCGAAGAGCAGGTCGACATCCGGTACCGACGCCCAGAACGACGACCCGAGGCGCTGCAGCGGCGCGGCCGACGCGGCGTCGAGGCTGGTCGTGAGGCCGCGGCGGCGCGCCTCGACCAGCGCGTGACGGCCGGCGGGCGCGCAGTCGGGGTCGAACAGGACATACGCGGACAGGTGCAGGTGCCTGGCGCCGGGTGTCGCGGCGAGCGCCAGATCGAGGGCGCGGTCGACGTCGGCGGGGGACAGGAGCTGGTTGGCGCCCCGGTCGGTGAACATCGTCCGCTCCGCGTCGGAGGCGAGCACCACCACCGTCCCGGTCGCGACCTCCGGCACGCGGCGGACGGTGGTCGTGACGCCCGCCGCGACCAGCTCGGCCAGGCGCGCGGAGCCGGGCTCGTCGTCGCCGGCGACCCCCGCGAACACCACCGGGTGCCCGACGGAGCCGAGCCAGGCGGCCGTGTTGGCCGCGGACCCGCCGCCCCGGATCGCGACCGAGGCGAGCGTGTCGGAGCCGATGGCGAGGGGCCCCTCGTGGACCGTGACGATGTCGGTGACCACGTCACCGACGACGACGACCGTCACAGCGCCGCGGCGATGCGGGCCGCCAGGTCGGCGTTGCGCAGGATGATCCTCACGTTCACGTCCAGCGAGCGGCCCTCGGTGGCGGCGTGGAAGTGCGACAGCAGGTGGGGGGTGACGTCCTTGCCCGTCACGTGGTCGCGCTCCAGGCCGGCGAGGCCCTCGGCGAGGACGCGGTCGTGCAGGTCGGGGTCGAGCTGCTCGTCGGCCGGCAGCGGGTTGGCGATGATCGTCGCCCCCTGGTGTACCGCCTGAGCCCGGGCCGCCCGCACGATGGCCGCCGCTCCGGCCGGGTCGTCGACGGACCAGTCCAGATCGAACCCGCCGTCGGTGAGGTAGAAGCCGGGGAAGCGGCGGGTCCCGTACCCCACGACGCTCACGCCCAGCGTCTCCAGCCGCTCCAACGTGGCGCCGACGTCCAGGATCGACTTCACCCCGGCGCAGACCACGGTGATCGGCAGCCGGGACAGCGCCGTCAGGTCGGCCGACTCGTCGAACGTCGTGCCCGCGCCGCGGTGCACCCCGCCGAGCCCGCCCGTGGCGAAGACCGCGATGCCGGCCGCGACCGCGATCGCCGAGGTCGCCGCCACCGTCGTCGCGCCGTCGGCCCGTCCCGCCGCGGCGGGGGCCAGGTCGCGCACGGAGAGCTTCACGACGTCGTCGCTGCCGGCCAGGTGCACGATCTCCTCGTCGGACAGGCCGACCACGATCTCGCCGCCGAGCATGCCGATCGTCGCGGGGACGGCGCCCGCGGCCCGCACGGTCGCCTCGATGTCCCTCGCGACGGTCAGGTTCGACGGCCGGGGCAGCCCGTGCGAGATGATGGTGCTTTCCAGCGCGACGACCGGCGAGCCGGCCTCCCTGGCCGCCGCGACCTCGGCACCGTAACGGATGGCATGGTTGATCACCACGCAACGATAACCCCGCTCGCCGTGCGGCATCGTGGCCGTCGGCCTGGCAGACTGGGACCGTGACAACGACTCCCGAGACTCCAGGCGGTGGCGGCTCGACGCTCACGGACGAGCGCGTCGAGGAGCAGACCGACTATCGCTACGACGCCGGCGACCACGAGAAGTTCTCGCACTACGCGCCCAAGGACAAGATCATGCAGGCCATGATCGAGGGCACGCCGGTGCGGGCGCTGTGCGGCAAGCTGTGGGTCCCGTCGCGCGACCCGAGCCGGTTCCCGGTTTGTCCGGTCTGCAAGGACATCTACGAAAACGTCGTGCAGAACGACGACCCGTCCTGACGGTCGTCCTCCTCTCACAGTGACGTTCGGCGCGGATCGGCACCTGGCCCGTCCGCGCCCGCTAGGCTGAGCAACGCCTTCGCGGTCCACCAGACCCGGAGGCGTTTCCGTGTGGGTTCATGGTCCTCGAGGGGGTGCCGCATGCCGCCGCGTCCGGTGGTGCAGGCAGGACAGACGCTCCGGGTGTGGCAGCGCAAGGCATTGATGGAGTACCTGCGCGGCAAGCGCGAGGACTTCCTCGCCGTCGCCACGCCCGGCGCCGGCAAGACGACGTTCGCCCTGCGGATCGCCCTGGAGCTGTTCGCCGACGGCACCATCGACAACGTCACGGTCGTCACGCCGACCGAGCACCTGAAGAAGCAGTGGGCGGAGGCGGCCGCCCGCGTCGGGATCGACCTCGACCCGGGCTTCCGCAATGCCGACGTGCACACGTCCTCCGACTTCCACGGCACGGTCGTCACCTACGCGCAGGTCGGCATCGCTCCGGAGGTACACAAGCGGCGAACGATCACGAGAAGAACCCTTGTCGTCCTGGACGAGATCCACCACGCCGGCGACTCGAAGTCGTGGGGCGACGGCGTCAAGGCCGCGTTCGAGCCCGCCGTGCGGCGGCTGATGCTGACCGGCACCCCGTTCCGGTCCGACGAGAACCCGATCCCGTTCGTGCAGTACGAGCGGGGCAACGACGGCATCGCCCGCTCCCGCTCCGACACCACCTACGGCTACGCGGAGGCCCTCGCCGACGGCGTCGTGCGGCCCGTCATCTTCCTCGCCTACTCGGGTGAGACGCGCTGGCGCACCTCCGCCGGCGACGAGCTGGCCGCCCGCCTCGGCGAGCCGATGACCCAGGACCTCATCGCCCAGGCGTGGCGCACCGCCCTCGACCCGACCGGCGACTGGATGTCGCAGGTCCTGCGCGCCGCCGACGCCCGCCTGCAGGTGCTGCGCGGCGGCGGCATGCCCGACGCGGGCGGCCTCGTCATCGCCAGCGACCAGACCGCCGCCCGCGCCTACGCGAGGGTCCTCGGCGAGATCACCGGCGAGAAGGCGGTCGTGGTCCTCTCCGACGACCAGGGCTCCTCCGGCCGCATCGCCTCGTTCGCCGCGTCGCAGGAGCGCTGGATGGTCGCCGTCCGGATGGTCTCCGAAGGCGTCGACATCCCGCGCCTGGCCGTCGGCGTGTACGCCACCAGCGCCTCCACCCCGCTCTTCTTCGCCCAGGCGATCGGCCGCTTCGTGCGCGCCCGCGGCACCAACGAGACCGCGACCGTCTTCGTGCCGAGCGTGCCGCACCTGCTGGGGCTCGCCTCCGAGATGGAGGCGCAGCGCAACCACGTCCTCGGCGCCCCGAAGACGAAGGAAGGCTTCGAGGACGACCTGCTGGAGCGCGCCCAGCGGGAGGAGAAGGTCGGCGACGACCTGCTGAAGAGCTTCGAGGCCCTCTCCGCGACGGCCGAGCTCGACCAGGTCATCTTCGACGGGACCGCCTTCGGTGTGCCGGCGCAGAGCGGTTCCGCCGAGGAGGAGGAGTACCTGGGGCTGCCCGGTCTGCTCACCGCCGACCAGGTGTCCACGCTGCTCAACAAGCGCCAGGCCGAGCAGCTCGCGGCCGAGAAGCGCCGGGCCCCGGCCGCCGCCGCCACCATGGCTCCCGAACCCCCGAAAACCGCCGGCGAGCGCCGCATCGTCCTGCGCCGCCAGCTGAACACCCTGGTCGCCGCCCACCACCACCGCACCAACCTGCCCCATGGCAAGATCCACGCCGAGCTCCGCCGCCTCTGCGGCGGCCCCCCGAGCGCCCAGGCGACGATCGAGCAGCTCGAGGAGCGGATCGCCACCATCCAGACCATGTGACCGCAGCCCGCCGTTGATCGAGTAGCGGATCCGGCCGTGATGGCGACCGGATCCGCTACTCGATCAAGGCAGCACCCGCGCTCTGTGCCGCTCGGCCCGGGGTGAGGATGCGATCGGTCGCGTTTGAGCCCTCGCCCGCCGGTGAGAATGCGCGTTGGTGAAGCGAGCAGCGGCGCGGTCGGGTCGTCGCCGTTGCCGGTGGTGATCGAAGGATGGGTCTGGTCGTCCGGGCGACCACGGCGGTCCTTCGATCATGGCGGCGACGGGTGCCGTGGTGGTTCTTGCCGTCGTGGTGGTGCGATTGGTCGCGTTTGGGGCGATATCGCCGCTGGGGTCGCGCGCTGGGGGAGTGGGTGGCGGCGTGGTCCGGTTGTCGGCGCTGCTGGTGGTGATCGAAGGACGGGGCTGGTCGTGCGGGTGGCCGCGGCGGTCCTTGGATCAAGGTGGCGCCGGGTGCGGGGTGGTTCTTGTGGCGCTCGGCCCGGATGAAGATGTGATTGGTCGCGTTTGAGGCGATGATCGCCGGTGAGAATGCGCGGTGGGGAAGCGGGCGGCGGTGCGGGTTGGTCCTCCGGATGTCGGCTCGTGTAGCGGTGTTAGTTGTCGGCGCTGCTGGTGGTGATCGAAGGACGGGTCTGGTCGTCGGGGTGGCCACGGCGATCCTTGGATCATGGTGGCGGCCGACGTTGTGGTGGTTCTTGTGCCGTCCGGTCCAGGTGGTGGTGCGATCGGTCGCGTTTGGGGCGATGCCGCCGCTGGTGTCGCGCGCTGGGGAGTGAGCAGCGGCGTGGTCCGGTTGTCGGCGCTGCTGGTGGTGATCGAAGGACGGGGCTGGTCGTGCGGGTGGCCGCGGCGGTCCTTGGATCATGGTGGCGGCGGGTGCAGTGGTGGTGCTTGCTGGGTGGTGGTGCGATTGGTCGCGTTTGGGGCGAATCCGCCGCTGGGTCGCGCGAGTGAGTGGTGGCGCGGGTGGTCTGTGGCGGTGAGTGCGGCGGTGACGGTTGTTGGGGGTTGGTGATCGAAGGAGGACAGCTGGCGGGCCGATCTTCCTGTTCCCGGGTGGTCGAACTGGTCGTCGATCAAGGGGTGGTGAGCGTGGGCCGGGAAGCGGGCTTCAGTGCGGCCCATCGGTGAGAGGGTGGCCCAGCGCAAGAGCACGGCCGCCGGGAAGGAGCCTGCCGCCGGCGAGAGAGCGCGCGGCCGTCAGAAGAAACGGCTGGCCCGGGCCAGGCAGGGGACGCCGCGACCGGGGAGAGCGTGCGCGGCCGTCAGAAGAACGCCGCGACTGGTGAGAGGTGCGTGGTCGTCGGGAAGAGGGCCGCTGCTGCTGGTGAGAGCGCGCGAGGATACCCGAAGGGGCGCGGTTGCCGGTCATAGAGTGCGTCACCGGAAGGAGCGCGTGGTGCTAGTGCGCGCGGGTGTCGCGGGGGACCGGGTCGGGCCTGGAGATGGCCGTAGGGCGCCCGGGATGCCCGGGACGCCCTACGTGCGTGGTATTGGTCAGCTGGCCGTGATCTCGGTGCCGCGCCACGAGAAGTCCGGGGCGACGGCCACCTCCACTGCGATCTTGACCAGTTGGTCGGCGTACTTGTTTGCGTGATGTCCACAGAAGATCAGGTCGCCGCCTTCGGCGAGCCGAACTCGTAGTTTGCCTGCCGCGCTGCAGCGGTCGCACCGTTCCTCGGCGGCTGGGGGCGCTGCCGTCTCCGGCGGCGGCGTGAGGGTCGGGGTCATCGCCTTCCTCCTCTGATCGTCACCGACGAACGCTTCCTTGCGTCGTTCACAGATGGTTCAACACCGTGTTGCCCGACATCGTTCCCACCTCGCGTGCGGGACCGATGTCACATTTCTGTCGTGCCCGCGGGAGCCGGAACTGCAACACCCGCTACGTGCTTCCTATCGCGCCACGGCGGCGATCACAAGTGGGTTGAGGCGGCGGCGCCCCTCCCTCATGCCCTCGGTGACCGGAAACACACCCGGGCTGCCCCAAAAGGGACAGCCCGGGTTCGCGCACAGCGGAATGCGAGGATCAGTCGAGGTAGTCGCGCAGGACCTGCGAACGGGACGGGTGCCGCAGCTTCGACATGGTCTTCGACTCGATCTGGCGGATGCGCTCGCGCGTCACGCCGTAGACCTGGCCGATCTCGTCGAGGGTCCGCGGCTGGCCGTCGGTGAGGCCGAACCGCAGCCGCACCACGCCCGCCTCCCGCTCCGAGAGGGTCTGCAGCACCTGCTGGAGCTGGTCCTGCAGGAGCGAGAAGGACACCGCGTCGACCGCGACGACCGCCTCGGAGTCCTCGATGAAGTCGCCGAGCTGGCTGTCGCCCTCGTCGCCGATGGTCTGGTCGAGGGAGATGGGCTCACGCGCGTACTGCTGGATCTCCAGCACCTTCTCCGGCGTGATGTCCATCTCCTTGGCCAGCTCCTCCGGGGTGGGCTCGCGGCCCAGGTCCTGGAGCAGCTCGCGCTGGATGCGGCCGAGCTTGTTGATCACTTCGACCATGTGCACCGGGATGCGGATGGTGCGGGCCTGGTCGGCCATGGCGCGGGTGATGGCCTGGCGGATCCACCAGGTGGCGTACGTGGAGAACTTGTAGCCCTTGGTGTAGTCGAACTTCTCGACGGCGCGGATGAGGCCGAGGTTGCCCTCCTGGATGAGGTCCAGGAACGCCATGCCGCGGCCCGTGTACCGCTTCGCGAGCGAGACGACCAGACGCAGGTTGGCCTCGAGCAGGTGGTTCTTGGCGCGCTCGCCGTCGCGGGAGATCCACATGAAGTCGCGGCTGGCCGGCATGACCATCGGCTCGCCCGCGTCCTCGGCGGCCCGCAGCCGCTCGGCCGCGTAGAGGCCGGCCTCGATCCGCTTGGCCAGCTCGACCTCCTGCTCGGCGTTCAGCAGGGGGACCTTGCCGATCTGCTTCAGGTAGGCCCGGACCGAGTCGGCGGACGCCGTCAGCTCCGCGTCGCGGCGGGCCTGCTTGAGCGCCTCGGACTCCTCGTCGTCCCACGCGAAGTCGTCGTCGGTCGCGGTGGCCTCGGCGTCGGCCTCGACGGCCTTCACGACCTCGACCGGCTCCTCGGCGACCACGTCCTCGATCTCCGCCGCGAGCTCGGCGTCGTCGATCTCCTCGAGCTCCGGCTCCTCGCCGGCGGCGCCCTTCGGGGCGGCCGGGTCGGCCTCGCCGGGGGCGGCCTTCTTGACGGGTCCGGCGGCCTTCTTCGCCGGCGCCGCCTTCTTGGCCGGCGCGGCCTTCGCCGGAGCGGTCGCTGCCGCGACCGGGGCGGCCTTCTTGGCGGGAGCTGCTGGTGTCGGTGCCTTCTTCACGGGCGCCCTCTCCACCCCCGAATCCGGTGTGGACTCGACGGCTGTCAGCGGCTTGGCGACCGGCGCCTTGCGCGCGGGTGCGGCCTTGGCGGTGGCCGCCTTGGATGCAGGGGTCGCGGAGCGTGCCGCCGCGACCCGGCGCCGCCCGTTGGCGGAGTCGTCGACGACGACGGTGACTCCGGCCTCGGCGAGACTCCTGAGCAGCTTCTTGGCGTGTGCGGGGGTCACATCTGCGGTGTCGACCGCCTGCGCGACCTCCGCCGACGTGAGGTGGCCGCCATTGGCGGCCGCACGCGCGATCAGCGAGTCGGCGAGCGAGCGTACGTCGACGCTGGGCTGGTGAGCTGCTGTCACGAACGACCTTCCGGTGCGATGAGCGAGCGACGGCCGGTGCGGCCGAGTTCGCGCACGGCGCGGCCGTGCTGAGTGGGCCTGGGTGCTTTTGGTGGCGCCCGTGTGCCGTGCGTCCGGGGCGGATTCACGAGCGACAGCGGGCAGCGCGTGAATTGTAACGCTCTCTCGCCCCAACATCCCGCCTAGCGGGCCTAGACGCCACGTTGTGACCGAACGGATGGGCGGATCGGGGCCCTGACAGGATGGGTCGTATGGATCGCGGACACGAACTGCTGGCCCTCGCGGTGCCGATCGCCAGGGAGGCTGCGGCCCTCGCCCGGGCCATGCGGGCCGCCGGCGTGGACCCCGTGGCGACCAAGTCCACGCTCACCGACGTGGTCACGGCCGCCGACCAGGCGGTCGAGCGGCAGGTCCGGGAGGCCATCCGGCAGGCTCGGCCGGGCGACGCCGTGCTGGGCGAGGAGTACGGGGACTCCCAGCAGGCGAGCGCGGTGCGCTGGATCCTCGACCCGATCGACGGCACCGTGAACTACCTCTACGACCTGCCGCAGTACGCCGTCTCGCTCGCCGCGGAGGTCGACGGCGTCGTGGTGGCGGGGGTGGTCATCAACGCCGCGACCGGTCGCGAGTGGACCGCGGTGCTCGGCGGCGGCGCCCACGCCGACGGCCGGCGGCTGTCCGGCTCCCGGCAGACCGACCTTCGTCAGGCGCTCGTCGGCACCGGCTTCGGGTACGCCGCCGACCGCCGCCTCCACCAGGCGGCCGTGCTCGCCGGTCTGATCGGCGACATCCGCGACGTGCGTCGCCTCGGGGCCGCCGCGATCGACCTGTGCCTGGCCGCGGAGGGCAGCCTCGACGCGTACTACGAGAAGGGCCTCAACGCCTGGGACCACGCCGCGGGCGGCCTGGTCGCCGCGGAGGCGGGTCTGCTCGTGACGGGCCTTGCGGGTGTCGCGCCCGGCCCGGACATGGTGGTGGCCGCCCCGCCGGCGCTGCACAAGGCCCTTCACGACCGCCTGGTGGAGCTGGACGCGGACAAGGGCCCTTAGGCCTCGGCGCAGGTGCCCTCGGGCAGCTCGGGGTTGCCCAGCGCGCCGATCGACTGCTTGACCTCGGTCACCGTCGGCAGCTGCTGGAACTTCGCGCCCAGGATCACGTCGACCTTGTCGTCCTGCCGGTTCTTGTCGAACTCGTCCTCGGACTTGTCGAGGAAATACGCCCGGACGAGCCACGCGGCGCCGACGGCCTTCGGGCCGAAGCGGAGGACCGCGACCTTCGTCTCGGGCTTCTTCACCGCCGGGTTGGGTGCCCCGTTCTGCACCGTTGCCTTGAACCCGCGGCTGGCGAAGTCATTGGTGATCTCGCCGGCCAGGCCGGGCTTCGCGGTGGCGTTGAAGACGTTGAGGTTGACCTGCTTCTCCTCGGGCAACCTGTTGTTGACCATCACCGCGTCCTGCGCGCATTCGTTGGCCGAAACCGGACCGGTCTGGCGGTCCTTGATCAACGCGATCGTCACGAACACCGCCGCGGTGACCACGAGCAGCCCAACCAGGGCCAGTGCCCTTACCCGCGCGAAACTCATGGCCGTGTTATCTCCCCGCCCCAGAGCGACTCCGTCACCAGATAGACGCTCTGGCTGCCGGGAAGGTTAGCGCCTGTCGGAGATCCATGTTGAAGTCCCCACCCGGCATACCGCAAAGTTCCTACTCGCCGTTGCGGGATGACTCCCCACGGAAACCGTCAGGTGGAGGTAAGGTCGCATCCGCCGAGCCCGGCGGACAACTTTGTCGGGACGACGTTGTGTCGCATGGGTCACATTGGGAACAAGTTTCCGCGAGTGGGCGTACAACAAACGCACGAGGGCGGTAAGGTACGCCGCCCGTTGGACGTTACACCGGGCGCGACACCTACGGGCGAATGAATTGGGAGTGTGAACACCGATGGCCACCGACTACGACGCGCCGCGTCGCGACGAGGTCGACCTGGGGGAGGACAGCCTCGAAGAGCTGAAGTCCCGCCGGACCGATGCGCAGTCGGCGATCGTCGACGTCGACGAGACCGACCTGGGGGAGACGTTCGAGCTTCCCGGCGCCGACCTCGCCGACGAGGACATGACGGTCAAGGTCCTGCCGATGCAGGCCGACGAGTTCCGCTGCTCGCGCTGCTTCCTGGTGCACCACCGCAGCCAGCTCGCCGCCGAGCGCAACGGAGAGCTGATCTGCCGGGAGTGCGCCTGACCGCAAGTTGATCACGCGGATCTGGCGAAGGCGTGCTTGAGTCGTAGGCGGCACCGTTTCACACCTGCGGAGGTAGACGATGGCCCAGCCCGACGAGCTCGCCGAGAACCAGCCCGTGGAGGGCGCCCAGGGCGAGGCGGCAGACGAGGCCGAGCTGTCAGCCGCCGTGACGGCCCTGACCGACGAGGGCGTCGAGCAGAAGGAGCGCCGGCGCCTGCTCGGCCGGCTGGTGCGCCTCGAGATCCGCGAGCGGGGCGTCACGGACCTGTTCCGGCCGAAGAAGGCGATCGCCTGGATCACGGACAGCGTGACGAGGGTCGCACCGCACATTCCCGTGCGCGACCTGGACACCCTGGTCGCGCACCACGGCGGGCTGACCGGCGACGCGCTCGCCGAGCGGCTCATCCGTAACGCGTCCCGGGTCACCGCCGGCATCGGCGCCGCGGGCGGCGGCGTGGCCGCCGTCGAGTGGGCCGTGACGCCCAGCCTGCTGTCCGCGCCGGTCCTGCTGGCCGCGGAGACGGTCGCGGTGGTCGCCGTGGAGATGAAGCTGATCGGCGAGCTGCACGCCGTCTACGGCCGCCCGGTGGAGGGCACCGGCGCCGAGCGCGCCGTGGTGCTGGTCCAGGCCTGGGCGGAGCGCCGCGGCGTCAACCCGCTGCGGGTCGGCGGCAGCGTCGCGGCCGCCATGGGCACCGCGCTGCGCAAGGAGCTGCGTGACCGGCTGCTCAAGCGCTTCGGGCGGAACCTGAGCACCCTGGGGCCGTTCCTGACCGGCGCCGCCGTCGGCGGGTTCCTCAACCGCCGCGCGACCCTGTCCCTCGGCGCCGACATCAAGAAGGACCTCCAGCCGGGCCGGAAGGTCATCGAGGGCTGAGCGCCGCCGCGAGCCTCTCCGGGTGGCGGGTGCTGATCAGCCAGTACGGCGTGGGATCGGCGTCGTCCGCCACGTCGATGCGGACCGCCCCGGCGATCCACGGCCGCTGGATCACGAACGCCTCCGGGTCCGCGTAGGGCCCCAGCAGGTCGCGCTTGTCCGCGGCCGACAGCGCCGTCACCTCACCGACGTATCGCAGCGGGATGTGCGCGTCGTCGACCCGCAGCTCGCCGTTGGACACCTCGACACGGATGCGGCCCAGCCACCACAGCCCCACGGTGGCCAGCGGCAGCAGCACCAGGTACGGGACCCAGGTCGCCAGGCCGGGCGCGCCGAGCTTGACCTCGGCCGCGAGGAGCGCTGCGACCGCCACCGCGGGCAGCCAGAGCCACCACGCGACGGTGAGACGCTCACGGTACGAAGTCACGTGTGCGAGGGTACGTGTCCGGAGCCCGGGGGCACCCGGCAGGATGGAGGCATGACGGTGGAGGTTCACGTCCGGCGGCTCGACCCCGAGCTGCCGCTGCCGGCGTACGCGCACCCCGGTGACGCCGGCGCCGACCTGGTCGCGGCCGTTGACCTCGACCTCGCACCGGGGGAGCGGGCGCTGGTCCCCACCGGGATCGCCATCGCACTGCCCGACGGCTACGTCGGGCTCGTCCACCCGAGGTCGGGTCTCGCGCACCGGCTCGGTGTGACGGTGCTCAACGCGCCGGGCACCATCGACGCGGGGTACCGCGGGGAGATCCTGGTGAACCTGGTCAATCACGATCGGGTGATCACGGCCAAAATCAGCCGGGGTGACCGGATTGCCCAGCTTGTGGTCCAGCGCGTGGAGCGGGCACACTTCCACGGCGTCGACCATCTTCCCGATACTGTGCGCGGAGCCGGCGGTCACGGATCAACCGGTGGTCATGCTGAACTGGAGGCAGAGCAGTGATCTTCTCGCGCAAGAGCGGGAGCGGGCGGCACGCGAAGGACGACACCCGCGCGGGCGGTGCCCGCAGGCTCGAGGAGGAGCTGGGCCTGGTCGACGACGACCCCGAGGAGCCCGTCGCGTCCAAGGCCGACCGGCCCGAAGGCCCGTACGACGTCACCGAGGCGCCCGCCGGCATCCCGCAGCTCGACCTGGGTGCGCTCAAGGTGCCCGCGGTCGACGACGTGGAGGTCCGCGTACAGGCGGACAACGAGGGCAAGATCCAGCAGATCGTGCTCGTCAACAACGACAGCGCGCTGCAGCTCGGGGTCTTCGCCGCGCCGCGCAGCGAGGGCATCTGGGACGAGGTCCGCGGCGAGATCCGCAAGCAGCTGTTCACCGACGGCGTCGCGGCCGAGGAAGCCGACGGCGAGTGGGGCATCGAGCTGCGCGCCCGCGTCCGCACTCCCGACGGCCTGACGGACATCCGGTTCGTTGGCATCGACGGCCCTCGCTGGCTGGTCCGTGCGGTCTTCCAGGGCCCCGCCGCCGTCGACCCGACCGTCGCGCCGCCGCTGCTGGCATGCCTGCGCAACCTGGTGGTCGACCGGGGCCACGAGGCCATGCCGGTCCGCGAGCCGCTCCCGCTGCACCTGCCGAAGGAGGTCGCCGAGGCGACCGCCAACGACGGCCCGGCCGAGGTCTCGCTCACCGACGCGGCCAACGGTGCCGATGAGGCCAACGGGGCGGAGCGCAGAAAACCGTCACCGAGGCCCCGGCGCAAATAACACCCGTGAGCTGTACCGTCGTAGTGGGTGTCATGTCTGGCCGAGGAGGGTGGCACCGACGTCATGACCACGGACAGTGAGAAAGTCGTCGATCCGTCCGTCGAGCAGGCGCGCGGGCTGCGGAGGTTCTTCCGCCGCCTCACCGCCAGCGAGGCGGAGCTCGACGCCGAAGAGCTGCAACGCGACGCCAAGCAGTGCGGCAGCATGCCCGCGCTCGCCTGCGTCCGCGGTCAGGTCGTGAGCCTGAAGGGCCGGTTGCGCACGGTGGTCTACACCCCGCGCACCAACCTGCCCACCCTCGAGGCGGAGCTGTTCGACGGCAGCGACCTGGTGACCCTGGTCTTCCTGGGCCGCCGGCACATCGCGGGCATCGAGCCGGGTCGAGCGATCACGGCGAAGGGGCGCATCGCGGTCCGCGACGGCCGTAAGGTGCTCTACAACCCGTATTACGAGCTCGACACACCCAGATGAGGCCGGATGCAACCAGGTAAGACCGCGGAGACCGACCCCGACGAGGAAGCCCCGCTGCCCCCGTTCTCGGTGCAGATGTCCGAGCAGCTGGGCGGCGTGCGTGGCCTCATCGAGTCGAGCATCCCGATCACGCTCTTCATCGTGGTCAATTTCCTGGGCGACCACTTCGGCTGGTGGTCGCTGCGGACCTCCCTGATCGTCGCGGTCGCCGCTGCCCTGTCCATGGCCGTCTACCGGCTCAGCCGCCGCGAGTCGGTCCGCCACGCGGTCAACGGCGTCGTCGGCATCGCGATCGGCGCGTACCTGGCCTGGAAGAGCGGCGACGCCAAGGACATCTACCTGCCGGGCATGGCCTTCACCGCCGCGTACGCGGTCGGCATGCTGGCCTCCGTCGCCTTCCGCCGCCCGCTGGTCGGCTGGCTCTGGTCCGTCATGCTCGACAAGGGCGGCAACCGCTGGCGTGAGAACCCCCGCCTGCGCCGCGCCTTCGCCTGGCTCACCGTCCTCTGGGCCGTCGTCTACCTGGCGAAGCTCGGCGTGCAGATCCAGCTCTGGCGCGCCGGCGACGCGGACCTGCTCGGCGTCGCCCGCCTGGCGCTCGGCTGGCCGCCGTACGCCCTGCTGGCCGCCCTGACCGTCTGGCAGGCCCGCCGCATCATCCGCGCCTCCGAGCCCGAGCCCGTCCGCCCGGAGGTCCGCCCCGCCGACTGACAGCGCCGGCGGTCAAAGACTTTCAAGCAGTGCATGGCTCCGGCCCGTCGTGGGAACGGCCGTTGCTCCCGTCAGACACCGGTCGGGCCCTGGGGGCCCTCCCTGCACCTCCGCGTGTAGTTGCCCCGCCGCGACCTGCGGCCGCGACAACCCACCCCGCCCTCCTGCGCTCCCGAAGACTTTCTTGTCGCCACAGCAACAACAACTCTTCCGGATCACGTGGAAAGCCGACCGGCAGCTGGGCCGGCGTGGCGGCGCGCCCGGACACTGAAGCGTTCGCGGGGCTGTCGCTGTGGGAGTTTCGCGTTTTCCGTGATCCGGAAGAGTTTGTGTCGTTATAGCAGCACAAAGTCTTCCGGATCATGAGAAAAGCGCAGTGGGGAACGGGTCAGAAGAACTGGGGGCCGCGCTTCTTGCGGGTGTTCTCGACCGAGTCGGCGCCGAGGATGACGGCGCGGACCGCGTCCTCCATCTCCGACGTGACGACGAACACCAGCTCGTCGCCGGCCTCCAGCGGGTCGTCTGGGGTCGGGACGAGGACGCGCTTGCCGCGCAGGATGGCGACCAGCGCGGAGTCGTGCGGCAGCGGCACCTCGCGGACCGGGTGGCCGACGTACGGCGCGGTCTCCGGCAGCGTGATCTCCACCAGGTTGGCCTCGGACTGGCGGAAGGTCATCAGCCTGACCAGGTCGCCGACGGAGACGGCCTCCTCGACGAGGGCGGCCATGAGGCGGGGCTTGCTGACGGAGACGTCGACGCCCCACTGCTCGTTGAAGAGCCACTCGTTCTCGGCGCGGTTGATGCGGGCGACCACCCGCGGCACCGCGAACTCGGTCTTGGCCAGCAGCGAGACGACCAGGTTGACCTTGTCGTCGCCGGTGGCGGCGACGACCACGTCGCAGGAGGAGAGGTCGGCTTCCTGCAGCGAGGACAGCTCGCACGCGTCGGCGAGGATCCACTCGGCGGCGGGGACCCGCTCGGGGCGGACCATGCGCGGCACCCGCTCGATGAGCATGACCTGGTGGCCGTTGTCGACCAGCTCGGTGGCGATGGAGCGGCCGACGTTGCCGGCACCGGCGATGGCGATCCGCATGATTCAGTGTCCCCCTTCGGGTGCGGAGCCGGTGACCTTCGTCACGGACGCGGTCATCTCGTCGGTCACGAGCATGAAGGCGAGGTCGCCGTCCTGGATCACGGTCGACGAGGTCGGGAGCATGGCGAGGCCGAAGCGCATCAGGTACGCGAGCCGGGTGCCGCTGCGGGCCTCCAGGTCGCCGACCGAGTGGCCGATCCAGTCGGGGTGCATCGGGATCTCCATGATGGAGACCGTGCTGGTCGGGTCGCGCCAGATCTCGACGTTGCCCTCGGGGACCAGGTGGCGCAGCATGCGGTCCGCCGTCCACCGGACGGTGGCGACGGTCGGGATGCCGAGCCGCTCGTACACCTCGGCGCGCTTCGGGTCGTAGATGCGGGCGACGACCCGCTCGACGCCGAAGGTCTCGCGGGCGACCCGGGCGGAGATGATGTTGGAGTTGTCGCCGGAGGAGACGGCGGCGAAGGCGTCGGCGCGCTCGATGCCCGCGGACAGCAGCACGTCGCGGTCGAAGCCGACGCCGGTGACGGTCGCGCCGGTGAAGTCCCCGCCCAGGCGCCGGAAGGCGTCGGCGTCGGAGTCGATCACCGCGACCGAGTGGCCGCGCTGCTCGAGGCTGATCGCGAGGGTCGAGCCCACGCGTCCGCACCCCATGATCACCACGTGCACGTAACGCCTCCGATGTGTGCGGCTCTCGTGTTGAGGATGCCATGCGCGGGTCGGACCGGTGTATCCGGCAGGCGCGCGACCCGTACGCTTAGCGGTCGTGGCCAGTCCCACCTCCCTGATGAAGCGGCTGCTCCTGGGCCGACCGTTCCGCTCGGACCGGCTGAAACACACGCTGCTGCCCAAGCGCATCGCCCTCCCGGTCTTCGCCTCCGACGCGCTGTCGTCGGTCGCGTACGCGCCGGACGAGATCCTGCTGACGCTGTCGATCGCGGGTGCGACCTCGCTGCTGGCGTCGCCGTGGATCGGCCTGGCCGTCGCTGTGGTGATGCTCACGGTCGTGGCGAGCTACCGGCAGAACGTGCACGCGTACCCGTCCGGTGGTGGCGACTACGAGGTGGCGTCGGTCAACCTCGGCCCGCGGTTCGGCGTCGCGGTCGCCAGCGCGCTGCTCGTCGACTACGTGCTGACCGTCGCCGTGTCGACCGCGTCCGGCGTGGCGAACCTCGGGTCGGTGGTGCCGTGGGTCGCCACCCACAAGGTCGCCATCGCGATCATCGCGATCGCCCTGCTGACCGCGCTCAACCTGCGCGGCATCCGCGAGTCGGGCAGCGCGTTCGCGATCCCGACCTACGGGTTCATGATCGTGATGATCGGCATGATCCTCACCGGCTTCTTCAAGATCTTCGTCCTGGGCGACGACCTGCGGGCGCCGAGCGCCGGGCTGGAGATCGCGGCCGAGCAGGTGCACCTCAACCAGTGGGCGATGGCGTTCCTGCTGCTGCGGACCTTCTCGTCCGGCTGTGCCGCACTCACCGGTGTCGAGGCGATCTCCAACGGCGTGCCCGCGTTCAAGGAGCCGAAGAGCAAGAATGCGGCGACCACGCTGCTGCTGCTCGGCAGCATCTCGATCACGATGCTGCTCGGCATCATCCTGCTGGCCCGCAAGACCGGCCTGCAGTTCGTGGAGGATCCCGCCCGGCAGATCATCGGCGGCCCGCACGACTACGTGCAGAAGACGGTCACCACCCAGCTCGGCGAGACGGTCTTCGGGTCCGGCTCGATCATGCTGTACGTCGTCGCCGTCATCACCGCGCTGATCCTGTTCCTCGCCGCCAACACCGCCTTCAACGGCTTCCCCGTGCTCGGCTCGATCCTCGCCCAGGACCGCTACCTGCCGCGCCAGCTGCACACCCGCGGCGACCGGCTCGCCTTCTCCAACGGCATCATCCTGCTGGCGCTCGCCGCGATGGTGCTCATCATCGGGTTCCAGGGCGAGGTCACGCGGCTGATCCAGCTGTACATCGTGGGCGTGTTCGTGTCGTTCACGCTGTCGCAGGCCGGCATGATCCGGCACTGGAACCGGCTGCTGCGCACCGTCCGCGACAAGAGCACCAGGTCCCGCATGATCCGGTCCCGGACGATCAACATGATCGGCCTGAGCATGACCGGCGCCGTGCTCGTCGTCGTGCTCATCACGAAGTTCCTGCTCGGCGCGTACATCGCCATCATCGCGATGATCGTCATCTACTTCCTGATGGTCGGCATCAAGAAGCACTACGACACGGTCGCCCGCGAGCTGACCCCGTCGGAGGACCGGCCCGTCCTGCCGTCGCGCAACCACGCGGTCGTCCTCGTCAGCAAGGTGCACCGCCCGACGCTGCGGGCCGTCGCCTACGCGCAGGCCACCCGGCCCGACTCGCTCACCGCGCTGACCGTCAACGTCGACGACCACGACACCCGGGCGCTGCAGGCCGAGTGGGAGCGCCGCGGCATCCCGGCGCCACTGACGGTCGTCGACAGCCCGTACCGCGAGATCACCCGCCCCATCCTGGACTTCGTGCGGTCGAAGCGGCGCGACTCGCCCCGCGACGTGGTCACCGTCTTCATCCCCGAGTACGTGGTCGGGCGCTGGTGGGAGCACCTGCTGCACAACCAGAGCGCGCTGCGGCTGAAGGGGCGCCTGCTCTTCGAGCCCGGCGTCATGGTGACCAGCGTGCCCTGGCAGCTGAGCTCCATCGACGACGTCGACATCGCCAAGCTCGACGCCGCGTTCACGCGCGGACCGCAGCGAGGCCCACGCCGTACACAGGAAACACCCGCCGAATGACCCTGCTGGAGCTCGAGGTCGGTCCGGTCGCCCACGGCGGGCACTGCGTGGCCAGGCACGACGGCCGGGTGATCTTCGTCCGGCACGCGCTGCCGGGGGAGCGGGTCCTCGCGCGGATCACCGACGAACGCAAGGGCTTCCTGCGCGCCGACGCGGTCGAGATCCTGCTGCCGTCGCCGGACCGCGTCATCCCGCCGTGCCCGTTCTCCGGGCCCGGGGCCTGCGGCGGCTGCGACTGGCAGCACGCCGACCCCGCCGCGCAGCGCCGCCTGAAGTCCCAGGTCCTCGGTGAGCAGCTGGCGCGACTCGCCGGTGTTTCCGCGTCGGTACCGGTGGAGGCCCTCCCCGGTGGCGCGCTCGGCTGGCGCACCCGGGTCCAGTACGCCGTCGACGACGAGGGGCGGGCCGGGTTCCACCGGCACCGCTCGAGCGAGGTCATCCCCGTCGACCGCTGCCGGATCGCGCACCCGGCGATCCAGGCGCTGCCCGTCACCACCCGCCGCTGGCCTCCCGGCTCGACCGTCGAGGCCGTCGCCGCGTCCGGCGGCGAGACCGCGGTGCTGACCCGGGCCGGGCGCAGCGGCGCGCTCACCGGCCCGCCCGTCCGCGTCCGCGAGGTCGCCGCCGGGCACGACTGGAGCGTCGACGCCGGCGGCTTCTGGCAGGTGCACCCGCACGCCGTCGCCGCCTTCACCGGCGCCGTGCTGGAGATGCTGCGGCCGGCGGAGGGGGAGCGGGCCTGGGACCTGTACGGCGGGGTCGGCCTCTTCGCCGCCACCCTCGCACCGCACTGCGGCCCGGTCACCGTCGTCGAGGGCGACCGGCGGGCCGTCGCCGCGGGCCGCAAGGCGCTGCGCTCGATGGCCAACGTCCGGTTCGTCAACGACGACGTGGCGGCGGCGATCGGCAACCCGCGCTGGCGCAGCGTCGACCTGGTCGTGCTGGACCCGCCCCGGGCGGGCGCGGGCCGCGAGGTGGTCACGGCCGTCGCGGCCAGGTCACCGCGCGCCATCGCCTATGTCGCGTGCGACCCGGCCGCGTTCGCCCGCGATGCCGGTCTGCTGCTGGGCCTCGGGTATCAGCTGCCGGAGATCCGCGCCTTCGACAGCTTCCCGATGACCCAGCACTTCGAGACGATCGGGCTCTTCACCCGGACCTAGTCGTTGTTCAGAACGGCCATGTTCCGCGCTCGCCGGCCTCCAGCAGCGGGATCATGCCGAAGGCCGCGTCGGTGAGGCCGCCGAACGTCCAGCGGTTGCGCTCCTGCGGGGTGTGGCCCATGCGGTACCCGGCGAGGTTCCAGGTGAACAGCGGCGTGCCCGCCGGCAGTGACGTCGACACGTCACCGTCGAACGACGCCTGCTCGTCGGTCAGGATCACCACCCGGTCCTGCTTGCGGTAGTGCTCCCGCACCGCCGAGGCGGTGTTGGTACCGCCGTTGTGGAAGTGCCCCTTCGCCTTGAACCGGTCGATGCCGCGCAGCAGCGACTCGCCCGGCTCGACCGGGAACACCGTGGTCCGGGTCGAGAACGACACGACCTTCGCCCGCTCGCACCGCAGCGCCAGCGCCAACCCGAAGATCACCGCCGCGTCCCACCGCATGAGCGTGCCGTCCTTGGAGAACACCGAGTGCATCGACCCCGACGTGTCGATCAGGATCAGCGTGTCACCGGCCAGGAACGGGATGCTCGCCAGGCTCTGGTTCAGCGCCCGCTCCAGCGCCCACGCCCACCGCAGCGACGGCGCCGCCCGGTACGCCGACAGGAACCGCATCGGCAGCTGCCGCGACCGCGCCACCTCGCCCGGATCCGCCAGCTTCGCCGCGACCTGCCCCGCGACCGCGTCCGACACCCCGACCTGGTCGAAGTTCCGCAGGTTCCGGAGCAGGGCCATGTACCCCATCGACGGGATGAGGGCTTCCCACAGGCGGTTCTTCGGCAGCCGGGAGCCGCCCAGCGACAGCGCGTCCTCCCAGGTCATGCCGGCGGCGCGCAGGCGCCCGGCGTCGAGCAGCACAGACGGGTCCCCGGCCGCGTCGGCCCGCAGGCGGGCGTTGGCGGCGATCATCGGGAGCGACTCGGCCACGCGCGGCTCGGGCCGGTTGTGCCGGCGGTCGAGCGCGAACGTGAACAGGTCGCCCTGCGCCGGTCCGGCCGGGGCCGGGTGGGTCAGGTCGAGCACGTCGGCGAACCGGAACGCGTGGCTGGCGGTGTCGTACTTGAGCAGGTTGCGCTCCGTGTACAGCCGCTTCGCCGCGTCGGCGACGCCACGCTTCACCGGCTTCGGCACCGACCGGCCGTAGCGCGACGCCCAGTACGCGAGGAGCTCGCCCGGCTCGTCGGCGCGCTGCAGCACGTCGGCGACGACCTGCCGGTGCTCGCCGGTGCCGTTGACCAGGCCGGCGTCGAGGCGGGCGCGGACGTACTCGGCGGCGCCGACCAGCGACGCGGAGCGCAGGTTCGCCCCGCCGCGCAGCCAGCGCAGGAACCGGGCGGTCCACTCCGGGTGGCGCACGGCGGCGGCACCGACGAGCTCGCGGTAGCGCTGGTCGCGGTCGCCGGCCGACTCGTAGAACGTCTGCTCGCCGACCATGTTGGCGACGGCGAGCAGGAACAGCTCCGACCGCAGGTCGCGCGAGTAGCCCGGGCCTCCCTGGTACGTGACCCCGTCCGGGCGCCGCTTCGTCTGCTGCGAGTTGAACTTGGCCATCTGGAATCACCGTCCCTTTGCGGAAAAAGACAGAGATGTCCCGTCGTGGTGACCCGAGATCCAGGCGGCGCCGGCACAAAGTGCTCTGTCCGCTGAGCTACACCCCGAAGAGCCGGGGCGGCAGGATTCGAACCTGCGACCTCTCGATTAACAGTCGAAGTATCCGGTGCCTGCGCACCGGGTCACCACGGCGGGACATCTTGTGCCGGGAACCGTAGCAGCGGTTAATCGCGTGCCGCGCCGTATTTTCCTGCCCGATGATGTGGCGATGTTCGATGTCCGTGCCGTCGATCTGCGGCTGCTCAACTCGCTGACGAAGTACCCGTCGATTCCGACGTACCACACCCTGGATCCCCGCAACGGGGGTCTGACCTCCCCTGCCACGGTGTTTCCCGGCGACGTCATCGCGACGGAGAAGGTCGACGGGACCAACAGCCGGATCGTCCTGCTGCCCGACGGCTCGTACCTCATCGGATCGCGCGAGGAGCTCCTGTACGCGAAGGGCGACCTCATCGGCAACCCGGCCCTCGGCATCGTGGAGCAGCTGAAGCCGGTCGCCTCGGGTCTGCCGGCCGGGGACGGGATCCGTGTCTACTTCCTGGAGCTCTACGGCGGCAAGGTCGGCGGGGCGGCAAAGCAGTACACGAGCGACTCCACGCTCTTCGGCTGGCGGCTCTTCGACGTGGTCGACCTGCCGGACTGGTCCTCGCCGCTGTCGTGGACGCCTGCCGCTGTTTCCGCGTGGCGGGAGGCCGGCGGTCAGCCGTTCGTGCCCGAGGAGCGGCTGGCCTCGCTCGCCGCTGCGGCGGGACTGGCGCTGACGCCGCGGCTGTGGCACCGGGCCGGCTCCTCGCTGCCGCCGGGGATCGCGGAGATGCAGGAGCTGCTGACCGCCTCGCTGCCGGCGACGCTGGTGGGGCTCGACGGTGCGCGGGGCCGGGCCGAGGGGATCGTGCTGCGCGCGCCCGACCGGTCGGTGATCGCGAAGGCCCGCTTCCAGGACTACGAGCGGACCCTGCGCCGGCGGGGATCTGTCGTACCGCGCACGTAGACTCCCCCTGTCGCTTCGCTTGAGGCGGACTGTCGCTTCGCATTGAGGCGGACGGTGGGGGGAGTGCTGCATGGCAACGCTGCGGGAGCGGCTCGCCGAAGAGGTGCCGCTGGTCGCGGTCAGCTTCGGCGACGAGGACGCCGGGCGGGACGCGGCGCAGGCCCGTGACCTGCGCGTCGACGTCGCCGAGCTGCGCGTGGACTGGTATGCCTCGACCGACCCCGAGCACGCGCTGTGCCAGGTCCGGCCGTTCGCCGGCGTGCCGACGCTCGCCACGATCCGCTCGAAGGACGAGGGTGGCTACTGGGCGGGCGACGAGCCCTCGCGCCTGCGGCTCTACGAGACCCTGATGCCCGAGGTCGACGCCGTCGACGTGGAGCTGGCCTCCACCGAGATCCGCGCCGGTGTCGTCGCCGCCGCCCGCTCCCACGGCACGGTGGTCGTGCTGTCGCACCACGACTTCACGGCCACCCCCGCCGCGGCGCGCCTGGACGAGCTCGCCGAGGAGGGCTTCGCCGCCGGCGCCGACCTGGTCAAGATCAGCACCATGGCCCAGGGCCCCGACGACCTGCGCACCCTCACCGACTTCACCCTCCGCCATCACCACCGCGGCGTGATCGCCATCGCCATGGGCCCGGAGGGCGCCGCTTCCCGGCTCATGCTGCCCGTCCTCGGCTCGCGGATCACCTATTCGTCCATCGGCGGCCGCCCCGCCCCCGGCCAGCTGCCCTTCGAGGAGACGGTGCGGCTGCTGGAGCTGTTCTCGCCCCGCTTCGCCAATCGGCGTGCCGCATGACCGAGCCGACCGACCCTCAGCGCCCGTCCCAGCCCTCCTCGCCGGACCCTGCGGCTTCGTCGGAGCCTCCACCGTCGGCCGGGTCGTCGGACGCGGCCGGTGCCGGGGCCGCGGAGTCTGGTGCTGCGGGGTCTGGTGCTGCGGGGTCTGGTGCTGCGGAGTCTGGTGCTGCGGAGTCTGGTGCTGCGGCGCCCGGGGGCTCGCGGCTTGGGGCCGCGGGGGCCGGGACCGGTGGCGGCGAGGACCGGCCGCGCCGGGACCAGTGGCGGCCGGTGCGGCGGACGGTGGCACAGGTGACGATCGCGTTCACCGTGCTGTTCCTCGTGCCGCTGATCAGGCTGGTGCTGGGCCTCGACTCCGGCGGCCCGAAGGTCGAGCGCAGCCCCGCCGCCTGGACCGTCTGGCTCGCGAGCCTGGCGGTGATGGTCGTGGCCGCGCTCGTCGCGGTGAAGGCGCTGCGCACCGACGACAGGACCACCGAGGTCAAGCTGTCGTGGTGGTGCGGCGGCTTATGGCTCGTCGGCTTCGCGCTGACGATCGCCTACTCAGGCATGGTCGGCTGACCGGCCAACGAGTTCGCCCGCCGCGATTGGTCCGCTGACCGTGCAGCGAGTCGCCGGTCGCGGTTTGCCGGGCGGCGGTTGTCGCTCGGGGTGGGTGGCTGGCCGGACGGCGGTTTTGCTGGCGGGGTTGGCCGGCTGGTCGATCGGTGGGTTGCCGGTCGCGGTCGGCCGGGCGGTGGGGTGTTGCTTAGGGTCGGTGGCTGGTTGGGCGGCGGTTTGCTGGCGGGGTTGGCCGGCTGGTTGATCGGTGGGTCGCCGGTCAGGGTTGGCCGGGCGGCGGTTGGCTGGCGAGGATTGGTCGGCTGCGCGGGCGGTGGGGTTGTTGCCGGAGTTGGTGCTGGTCGGGGCGTAGGGTCGCCGGTCGGGGTTTCGCCGGCCGGCAGGTTTCGCTCAGAGCGGGTGGCTGGTTGGGCTGCGGTTTTGCAGGCAGGGGTTGGTCGGCTGGTCGGTGGTGGTTTGACGGTCGGGGTCGTCCGGGCGGTGGTTTCACCCGGGCTGGGCGGCTGATTTGGCCTCGGGGTTGCCGGTCGGAGTCGGTTGGACGGCGGGTTCGCTGGCCGGCTGGTCGGGTGGCGGGGTGTTGCCCCCGGGGTGGCGCTGGTAGAGCCGCAGGGTGCCGGTCGGGGTTGGTCGGGCGGCGGGTTTGCGGGCGGGGTTGGTCGGCTGGTCTGGCGGTGGGTCGCCGGCCCGGTTGGTCCGGTGACCGCGCAGTGGGTTCGCGCCGGGGTGGGCGGTGGGGTCCTCCGGGGCTGGTTGGCTGGGTTGGGCAGTCGGATTGGGGCCTGGGTGGGGCGGCGGGGTGTGCGGCGGGGCCCTATCTTCTGTGTCGTGCCGCCTGGCGCAGTCCGCGATACGGAGGAACCATGACCCAGCCCCCTGGGCCCGACGAGTCCACGGGACCGGCCCAGCCGTCCGAGCCGGTGCCGCCGGTGGATTCCGGGCAGCCGCGCACCGTTCCGTTGCCGGGGGAGTCCGGTCCGGAGGCTGAGGGTGTCGCTCCTCCTGTGCCGGGTGCGGCTGCCGGGGAGGCCGGCTCGGACGGCGCCGCGTCGGTGGACGGCAGTGAGGTCGGCGCCGGAGATGGTGCGCGGATCAGGCCACCGGTTCCCGCGGCGCAGGAGCACGGGGCGGGCGCGTACGGGCAGCCCGGCCATCCGGGACAGCCGCAGCATCCCGGGCAGCTCGGCTACCCGGGTCAGCCGCCGTATCCGGGGCAGCCTGGCCAGCCGGGTCAGCCGCAGTATCCCGGGCAGCCCGGCCATCCAGGGCAGTCGCCATATCAGGGGCAGCCCGGCTATCAGGGTCAGCCGCCGTATCCCGGGCAGCCGTATTACCCGGGGCAGGCCGGCTATCCGGGGCAGGGGCAGTTCGGGTACCCGGGGCAGGCCGGTGCGTACGGGGCGCCGCAGTACCCGGCTGGGGCGTATGACCAGTCGCAGGGGTACGGGGGTGTGTACGACCCGTCGCAGGCGTACGCGATCTATCAGATGGTGCCCGTCGCGGGGGTGATCGGTGAGGGTGATCCGCTGGTCAGTCCCGACTTCGCGGGCTGGTGGCGGCGCAGTATGGCGATCCTGCGGCGGGGCTGGGACAAGCTCGCGTTGTTGCAGCTCATCGGGTTGGCGGTGGTGCTCGCGTACAGCGTGCCGCTGTCGCTGGTGAGCCTGGACCTGTCGGGCGACCTGAGCCGGACGGACCCGGTCACGGGGGCGCCGGTCCCGCCGGATCCCGGGCAGGTGTTCCCGGCGTTGGGGCTGATCCTGCTCGGGTCGTTCGTCGGGGTGTTCGTCTCGTTCGTCGTGTCGATCGCGTCCAACCATGTGGCGGTGGCGATCGCGGCGGGGGTGCGGCCGCGGCTCGGTGCGGCGCTGCTGCTCGCGGCGCGGCGGGTGTTTCCGCTGCTGGGGTGGCAGGTGCTGGCGGGGCTGATCGTCTGCGTCGGGTTCTGCGCGTGCTTCCTGCCGGCGATCTACCTCGCCGCGGTGTTCACGCTGTTGCCGGCGGTGGTGACGTTCGAGCGGGGCGGGTCGGCGATCTCCCGCTGCTTCAAGCTGTTCCACCAGGATCTCGGCGCCTCGATCAGCCGGATCGCGACGACGATCGCGCTCGGTGCCGCCGCCGCGTTCGTCGGGGCCATCATCAGCATCATCGTCCAGGGTGGCACCGGCGGGGCGTCCGCGCTGTCGCTGGAGCCGGTGGGGGTCACGGGGGCCGACGGGAAGTTCGTGCTCGGGGTCGTGCTCGCCTCCGTCGTGTCGGAGGTGATCGCCCGGGCGGGTGCGGTGGTGACCGCGCCGATGTCGCTGGCGACGTACGCGGACATGCGGGCCAGGGTCGAAGGGCTGAGCACGGCGACGCTGGCGAGCGAGATCGGCCTGGCACCCGACGCCGGCCAGTACAACGGCCAGCAGCCGGAGCAGCCGCCGGTGCCCGTACAGGGGCAGCAGCCGGAACAGGGGTC
Source organism: Dactylosporangium sp. NPDC049742 (assembly GCF_040674675.1). Classification (NCBI taxonomy): domain Bacteria; kingdom Bacillati; phylum Actinomycetota; class Actinomycetes; order Micromonosporales; family Micromonosporaceae; genus Dactylosporangium; species Dactylosporangium sp. NPDC049742. Next base: position 129,395 of record NZ_JBFANF010000020.1, read on the forward strand.
CGACCAGGACTGGATGCCGCCGAACCGCTGACGACGGCGCAAACGGCGAAGATACTGAAAAAGTGGGATTTGGCCGGAGAACGCTGCTCGTCGCCGGCGGGCTGACCGTCCTCGGGCTGTCCGGCTGCGCGGTCAGCGGGGACGAGATCGGCGACGACGGGTCGGGCAAGGTCGAGGTGTTCTCGTGGTGGGCGGGGCCCGGCGAGAAGGAAGGACTGGAGGCGCTCGTCGCCGACTTCCGCCGGGTCAACCCAGGGGTCGAGTTCGACAACGCGGCCGTCGCGGGCGGGGCGGGCACGGTCGCCCGGACCGTGCTCGCGACCCGGCTGGAGAACGACGACCCGCCCGACTCCTACCAGGCGCACGCCGGTCTCGAGCTCGACAACGACGTCGCGGCCGGCTACCTCGAGGACGTCCGCTACCTGTACGACCAGCAGCGCTGGCGCGAGCGACTGCCGAAAGGGCTGGTCGAGGCGCTGACGTTCGACGGCAGGATCTACTCGGTGCCGGTGAACATCCACCGCGCCAACCTGCTCTGGCACAACCCGGCGGTGCTGAAGGCGCACGGCCTGACGCCGCCGATCAGCTGGTCGCAGTTCCTGAGCCAGGCGGCCGTACTGCGGGGCAAGGGCGTCCTGCCGCTGTCGATCGGCCCCACCTGGACGCAGAAGCACCTGCTCGAGTGCGTGCTGCTCGGCGAGCTTGGCGCCGACGGGTACACCGGACTCTGGAACGGCGCGACGGACTGGAGGAGCGCGCCGGTGCAGGAGGCGCTGGCGCTGTTCGTGCGGGTCCTCGACCAGTCCGACGTCGCGACCGCCGCGGGGGACTGGCAGCCGGCGCTGGACAAGGTCGTCGCCGGCACCGCCGCCTACAACGTGATGGGCGACTGGGCCGACGCGTACCTGCGGACCAAGGGCCTCGCGTTCCAGCAGGGCTACTCGGTGATGGCGAGCCCCGGCTCGGAGAAGGTGTACGACTTCCTGTCCGACTCGTTCACGCTGCCGCGCGGGGCGCCGCACCGGCGGGCCGCCGAGCAGTGGCTGATCGAGTGCGGCTCGGTCAGCGGGCAGGACGCGTTCAACCCGCAGAAGGGGTCCGTGCCGGCGCGGCTCGACGCCGACAAGGCGAAGTACACCGGCTATCTCGCGCAGGCGATCGCCGAGTGGACCGACAGCTCCACCCGGGTGGTGGGATCGCTCACGCACGGTGTCGTCGCCGGGACGAAGCGCAGCGCGGCGATCGACGCGGCCCTGACGCTGTTCGTGCAGGACAGGGACACCGTGAGGTTCGCCGCGGCGGCAAGTGGTTGAAGCCGTGTGCGACAGCCGGTGACCAGGTAACGAGCATGTGTGGAAGCTGTCAAGATTCGTCCGGCCGACGTGCGCCGATGCGCGCCCCCGTTAGAGTTGAGCCCCATGAGCACTGAAGAGACCGAGGCCGCCACCCTGCTGAGCTCCATCCGCAGGCCGGGTGACCTCCGTGACCTCTCGACGGAGCAGCTCGAGGTGCTCGCGGCGGAGATCCGCGACTTCCTCGTCGCCAAGGTCTCCCGCACCGGCGGCCACCTCGGCCCCAACCTCGGTGTGGTGGAGCTGACCCTCGCCCTGCACCGGGTCTTCGACTCGCCGAAGGACCGCATCCTCTTCGACACCGGCCACCAGGCCTACGTCCACAAGATCGTGAGCGGCCGCCAGGACGGCTTCGACCTGCTCCGCCAGCGCGGGGGGCTCACCGGCTACCCGAGCCAGGCCGAGAGCGAGCACGACATCATCGAGAACTCGCACGCCTCGACCGCGCTGTCCTATGCGGACGGCCTGGCGAAGGCGTTCGCGCTGCGCGGCGAGCCGCGGCACGTCGTCGCGGTCGTCGGTGACGGCGCGCTCACCGGCGGTATGTGCTGGGAGGCGCTGAACAACATCGCCGGCGCGAAGAACCCGCTCGTCATCGTCGTCAACGACAACGGGCGCTCCTACTCCCCGACGATCGGCGGCCTCGCCGACCACCTGTCCAACCTGCGGCTCAACCCGAGCTACGAGAAGGTCCTCGACCTGGTCAAGGACTCCCTCGGCCGGACGCCGCTGGTCGGCCCGCCGCTGTACGAGGTGCTCCACGCGGTCAAGAAGGGCATCAAGGACGCGGTCGCGCCGCAGGCGATGTTCGAGGACCTCGGCATCAAGTACGTCGGGCCCGTGGACGGCCACGACCAGGTCGCGGTCGAGTCGGCGCTGCGCAAGGCGAAGTCGTTCGGCGGCCCGGTGATCGTGCACGCCGTGACCCGCAAGGGCTTCGGCTACCGGCCCGCCGAGGAGGACGAGGCCGACTGCCTGCACGGCCCCGGCAGCGCCTTCGACATCGAGACCGGCAAGCTGCTCGCCCCGGCCGCGGTGAAGTGGACCGGCGTGTTCGCCGACGAGCTCGTCGCGATCGCCGACGAGCGCGCCGACATCGTCGGGATCACCGCCGCCATGGCGGAGCCGACCGGCATCGCGAAGCTCATGAAGAAGTACCCCGAGCGGGCGTATGACGTGGGCATCGCCGAGCAGCACGCGGCGACGTCGGCGGCCGGGCTCGCGATCGGCGGCCTGCACCCGGTGGTCGCGGTCTACGCGACGTTCCTCAACCGGGCGTTCGACCAGGTGCTGCTCGACGTGGCGATGCACAAGCTGCCCGTGACGTTCGTGCTCGACCGGGCCGGCATCACCGGCCCCGACGGCCCGTCGCACTACGGCATCTGGGACATGGCGGTCTTCGGCGTGGTCCCCGGCCTGCGGCTGGCCGCGCCCCGCGACGCGCAGACCGTCCGCGAGGAGCTGCGCGAGGCCGTCAGCATCGAGGACGGCCCGACGATCGTGCGCTTCCCGACCGGTGCGGTCCCCGCGGACCTGCCCGCGGTGCGGCGCGTCGGCGGGGTCGACGGCTTCGGCGGGGTCGACGTGCTCAGCGAGCACGAGCGCAAGGACGTGCTGCTGGTCAGCGTCGGCGCGTTCGCGCACCTGGCGGTCGACGCGGCTGCCCGCCTCGCCGAGCAGGGCTATGGCGTCACCGTCGTCGACCCGCGGTGGGTCCGGCCGGTGCCGGTCGAGCTCGTCGCCCTGGCCCGCGAGCACCGCCTGGTCGTCACGATCGAGGACGGCGTCCGCACCGGCGGCGTCGGCGACGCGATCGCCAAGTCGCTGCGCGACGCCGACGTGTGGGTCCCGCTGCGCGACCTCGGCGTCCCGCAGGCCTGGCACCCGCACGGCACACGCGCCGAGATCCTCTCGGAGCTGGGCCTGACCGCGCAGGACGTGTCCCGCCAGGTCACCGAGTGGGTCAGCCGCCTCGACGAAGCCGAGCAGCCCGCGGTCCCCGCCCGCGCCCGCACCTGACCCCAGCGCCACCCGAAACGGCGGATCCTTCTTCGGATCCGCCGTTTCGCCTGTGTACGACCTGAGCCCGCACCTCGCGAAGCGCGGGGCGACGGGAACGCCGGTCACGTGGTCCGCGCAGCGGTGGGGGCGGAGGCACAGCCCACGGGCACGCAACCGGGGAGGCGGCGTGGGACTCTGAGTGGCATGGCTGAGACCGTGATCGAGCTCGACCTCAGCAGCCCGTGGGAGCCGCCGGAGGTTCCCGCGCCGCGGCGGCGGCTGAGGACCCGGTGGGTGGCGGTCTGTGCGGTGCTCGCCGCCGCGCTCGGCTCGCTGGCCGGGGGCGCCCCGGGCCAGCGGCTCAGCCCGCTCTACCGGATCGGGGACCAGGTGCGCAGCGTCACCGTCTTCGGCGACATGCTGTTCGTCGACCGGTTCCAGCAGTCGGTCTCCGACCCGCGGATCGAGGGGCGCCGCCGCTCGGACGGGGCGCGCCTGTGGGACTTCCCGACCACTCCGCAGCAGCACCCGGCGAGCGTCAGCGCCAGCGCGCTGATCCTGATGCGGTACTCCGACACGGACAACGGGTTCAGCACCACCCTGACGGTGGTCGACCCGGCCACCGGCCGGCAGCTGTGGTCACGGCAGAACGCCTCGCTCATCGGTACCCGCGACAACCTCGTCATCGTCGAGCAGCAGGTCGAACAGCGGAGCATCGTCATCTTCACGCCGGAGGAGGAGCCCGACCCGTCCGTCAACCGCGCCTGGGACGGGCCGCCGCGGCATGTGCTCGTGCTCGACGAGCGCACCGGGGCCACGGTCTGGGAGCATCAGGCGCCGCCCCGTACCGCGCTCGACTACACCTTTGAGGGCCGGTACCCCACCGGCCGCGTCACCGGCGTCAACCAGCTCGACCCGTCGGGGCTGGTGACGCATCGGGACATCCGAACCGGGGCCGTGCTGTCGACCACGCGGCTGGCCTGGTCGGGCGTGCCGGCCATGTTCACCACCGGGGCCGCCTGGCAGTTCGCCCCCGACGCGTTTCCGCACCGTGCCATGGTCTATCCGGACGGGGAGCGCGGCGCGATCGTGTTCGACCTCGCCGACGGGCGGGCGCTGTTCCGCACCGACGCGTCCCGCTACGACGGCCTGTACCCGTGCGCGGCCGACCTGTTCTGCTCCACCGACGACCGCGGCATCGTCGCCTTCGACAGCACCACCGGCGAGCCCAGATGGCGGCTCGGCCCCTACCGGGAGGTGGTCGGCGGGGCGGGCAGCCGGCTCGTGGTCAGCGTGTTGGAGCAGGCGACGGGCGATGCGCCCCCACTGGCCGTCGTCGACGCACGGACCGGGAAGGTCGTCACGGACCTCTCCGACTGGCGGCTGATCCGCGGTGCGAGCCCGCAGCGGCCCCTGCTGTGGCGCCCGCTCGACCAGCGCACGGCGGTGCTCGGCCAGCTCGACCCGGCGACCGGTCGCATCACCGTCTTCGGCCGGTCCGGGGACTGGTACGGGCCACCCGATTGCAGCGCCGACGGCGACACGCTCGCGTGCGTCATGGTGGGTGAGCTGACCGTCTGGCGCCTGCCGCCCCGCCCGGCCACTGACGGGTGACGCGACAGGGGGGTCATGGCACCCTGGGGGCCGTGGCGGAGACCGTGATCGAGCTCGACCTCAGCGTCCCGTGGCAGCCACCGGAGCCACCCGAGCCCCGGCGCCGGCTGCAGGGGCGGTGGGTCGCCGTCGCCGCAGTCCTCGCAGTTACCCTCGGCCTGCTCGTCTCGGCCGGCCCGCGGTCCGGGGCGGGCCTGCTCTACACGATCGAACAGCAGGTCCTCCGGGCGCAGACCGCCGGCGGGAGGCTGTTCTTCGCCCGGTACCAGGGGACCGACCCCGGACCGATGATCGAGGCACACGACCTCGTCGACGGCGAGCTGCTGTGGCACCGCTCGGCCGAGGTGCAGCAGCAACTGGTGACCGCGGGCGACGACGTGGTGCTGCTGATGAGCGAGGACCGGACCGGCGCCGGCGACTCCAGCACCCTCGTCGTGCTCGACGCGGCCACCGGCCACGAGCTGTGGACGCGCTCGCACGTCACGTTCACCGGCACGACCGGCGACGTGGTCGTCGTCGAGGACGTGCCCGACGAGCTGCGCGTCGAGGTCGTGTGGCCGGACTCCGAAGCGGACGTCAACCGCGCCTTCGCGCAGCCGGAGCGGCGGTTCCTGGGGCTGTCCGCGCGGACCGGGGCGCAGGTCTGGGCCGTCACGGTCCCGCAGGGGTCCGACGTGAACGTCAGCTATTCCAACATGTACCAGTCGCGGCTCGACCGGTTCGACGTGCTCAGCCGGGACGGGCGGCTGACCAGGTGGGACACCCGGACCGGCCGGATTCGCGCGACGCATCAGCTCGCCTGGTCGGGCGTCTCGGCCATGTTCGACGCCGGATGGCACGACGAGACGGGCCGCGCCGCCGACCGGGTCGTCGTCTACCCCGACGGTTCGCCGGGTTCGCAGGTGTACGAGCTGCCGACCGGCCGACTGCTGTTCCACTGGCCCGGCGCGCAGGGCAGTGGCCTCTTCCGCTGCGCGGCCGACCTCTTCTGCGCCGGCGACAGCGGCGGCATGGACGCCTACGACAGCACCACCGGCCGGCACCGCTGGCACCTCGACGAGCAGACCCATGTGCTCGGCATGGCCGGTCGGCGCCTGATCACCGGCTCGCGCAACGACCCGTCGGATCCGGGGCCCGTCGCGCTCGTCGACAGCCGCACCGGCACCGTCTTCAAGCAGCTGACCGGCTGGCACGTGCTCACCGCCGGCCGGCGGCCGCTGCTGTGGCGGCTCGTGGACATGCGCACCGCCATGCTGGGCGAGCTCGACCCGGAGACCGGCGTGGTGACCGTCTTCGCCCGCGCCGAGAACTGGTTCGGCAACCCGGAGTGCTCCGTCGACGGCGACGCCCTCGCCTGCGTCGTGGTCGGCGGCCTGTCCGTGTGGCGCCTCCCGTCCCGGCACTGACCGCCATGCCGGCGCCGCGGTCTCCGAACCGCCCCTCGTCCGGCGGCCGGTCCGAGTGGCGGTGCGGTCCACCGTTGTCCGTGTGGCGGCTGCCGGGCCGGTGATGATCGGCGCACAATGGAGCCGTGCCGGTGAGCACGGTCACCATCGATCTGGGCGTCATCGACGGCGGTTGGGACCACGTCGACGACGACACCGCCGGGCTGCCCCGCGGCTGGGGGCTGGCCGCCGTCCTGGCGATGCTGCTCTCCCTGGTGTCCGCGGCGCCGGCGCCGGGACGCCCGCACGAGGTGACCCGCCAGCCGCTGCGCAACGGCGACTACCACGTCGCCGGCGGGGCGCTGTTCGTGCTCGACAGCGACCGCACCCCGACACCGGTGGAGGCGTACGACGCCAGCGACGGCACGCTGCGGTGGATGTACACCCCCGAGGGGCTGGCGCAGCTGTCGTACGTGGACATCCGCGGCGAACTGGCGGTCCTCTCCCCGGACCTGTGCCGCTCCGGCGTCACCGGCACCACCGTCGCGGTGACCCGGGCGACCGGGCGGGAGCAGTGGCGGGCCGTCGGCGTGCCCGTGCGCACCCCGCCCGGCGGCACCGGCACCGTCGTCATGCGCAGCCTCTGGTCCGACGGCTGCCGTGCCCTCGCCGACAACACGCCCACCGCGGGAGTGCTGCGCTGGCAGCTCATCGACACCGCGGGCCTCGTGCAGTGGGACACCGCCGTCGACCCCGGCACCCGCGTGGCCGTCGACGCCGCCGCGACCGGCGCCACGTGGGCGGCGCTGCTGGACGGCGCCGGCGGGCTCAGCACCGTCGACCTCGGCACCGGCGCGCGCACCGCCCCGGTCCACGGCATCGCCGGACCCGCCGACGACCTCGTCGCCGTCGTCGGTGACCTGCTGCTCGTCGCCCGGTCCGACGTGCCGACCGGCAGCACCCGGATCACGGCGTACAGTCGCGGCCTCGTCGAACGCTGGAAGGCCCAGGTGCCGACCGGCATCGGCAGCCCGCTCACGATCCTGCCGTGCGACGCGGCGCTGTGCGTCAGCGGCGAACGCACCGCGGCCGTCGACCCGTCCGACGGCGCGCTGCTGTGGATCGTGCCGAGGGCGCTGCCGGCCGTCGCACCCGGCGGCGCCCCGGCCATGGCCGCCGACACCGGCATCACCGTCCCGCCCGGCTGGCGCTTCCTCGCCGCCGCCGGCCCCCGCATCCTGATCGGCCTGCAGACCGACCATGACACGCTGCTCGCCTGGTCCGACCGCGGCCCGGCGCCGGCCCCGTCGGTCTCGGTCCCCGGCGCCCTCGTCTCGTGCGAGATCGACGCGGCCCTCGTCGCCTGCGCCACCGAAAGCGACGAGGTCGTCCTGCTCCGCCTGCCGTAGACCGGCGGAGGCCGGCCGCGGGCCGTCGATTTATCCGGCTGCGCGCGACCGGGGTGCGCCGTAGTCTTCGGACCGAAGGAGGGCACGGCAACCATGCGGCGCCCCGGCATCGCCGGTCGGTGTCCCGCGCCGTGGCCCAGGTCCCAGGGGTTTGCATCCTCTCCAGCACCACCGAAACCGTGCCCGGCGACCGGCGACCGGCGGCCCTGCGGGTCCCTCGGCGACCCCCGCCGCCGGTCGCCGCTCACCATCTGGAGTCGCGTCATGGCCAAGGTCACCGTCATGGAATACGAGCGGGTCGTCAGGTTCGTCGACGGGCGTCTGGCCGGCGTGTTCGGGCCGGGGCGGCACGCGTACCGGTGGCGCGGCACCCGCCTGGAGCGCGTCGACCTGCGGCCGCGGCTCGTCGCCGTCACGGGGCAGGAGATGCTCACCGCCGACCGTCTCGTCGTGAAGATCTCCGCCACGCTGCGACTCGCCGTCGCCGACCCGGCCCTGTTCGTCACCAGCGCCCAGGATCCGCTGCAGGAGTTGTATCTGCGGACCCAGGTCGAGCTCCGCACCGCCGCCGGCGAGGCGGACCTGGAGGCGCTCCTCGCGGCCCGCTCGCAGCTGCCGTCGCGGCTCACCGGCGCGCTCGCGGAGGCGGCCCGCGGCTACGGCGTCGACGTGCTGGAGGTGACCGTGCGGGACGTCATGCTCCCCGGTGAGCTGCGCCGCGCGTACGCCGACACCGCCCTGGCCAAGGAGCGCGGCCGTGCGGAGCTGGAACGCGCCCGCGCCGAGGCCGCCGCGCTGCGCTCGCTCGCCAACACGGCGAAGCTGCTCGAGGACCACCCGGCGCTGCTGCGGCTGCGCGCCCTGCAGACGGCCGGGCAGACCGGCACCACGCTGGTGCTGCACGCCGACTGACCCCGATCACGGCCGGCGGCTGCGGGCTCACGGCGCCGGGGTTCACGCAGCCTCGGGTGGACGGTTCACAGCCGCCACAGGTGGAGGCTGTCGCCGTCGGCCAGGCACGACAGGCGGTGGCCGCGCAGCGCGCACCGGGAGGGGATCGGGCTCACCTGGCCGATGATCTCGACCTCCCCGGTGCGCAGGTTCACCCGCCCGATCCGTGAGCCGTTGCCGTCGGGCTTCTGGACCAGGGCCCACGTGGCGCCGGCGGTCGCGGCGGTCCCGGCGGCGTCGTCGAGGTCGCCCGTGGCCGTCGGGATCAGCCCCCAGCCGGTCAGCTCGCTGCGGTCGTTGCCGGTCTCCCAGTCGACGATGCGGATCCGCATGAAGTCCTCGCGGTCCCGGGCGACCAGTACACCGGAGCCGACCGCATCCATCTGGATCTGCCGGCGCCAGCGCTGCACGCCGGTCCGCGGGTCGATGACGGCGATGTCGCGCCAGTTGGGCACGCACACCATCGGGCCGCACGCGACGACGACCGGGCCGTAGGCCAGCTCCGCGATCGGCACCGGCTCCGCCGACTGGAAGAGCAGCCGCCACCGGAACTCCAGCGGCGTGTGCCCGAAGCTGGTGATCATCGCCCCGTCGAGGCCGACGGCGACGACGACGAGCATGTCGCCGACGATGCGGACGCTCTGCGGCGGGCCGTCGGCGAGCTCGGGCACCTCCGCGGCGCTGAGCACCGCGCCGGTCGCGGCGGCCCGGATCTCGGTGTGCCCTGTCGGATACCAGATCGCGAACCAGTTGCTGCCGGGCACGTCGGGGGAGACCAGCCGACCGCCGGCCGGCATCTGGAACTGCCACCGCACGATCCCGGTCTCCGCGTCGATCGCCGCCAGGTGGACCGGCGTCTGCGGGGTGTTGCGCTGCGGCACCGCCGGCGGGCACGTGCCGGAGCGCTCGTCGACGAGCAGCAGCCCGGGCCGGTCGTCGATGCGCAGTACCGCGACCGGTGCGCCCGCCGCGAACCACTGCTGGCGGCCGTCGGCCGGGTCGAGCCGCTCCAGGCTCCAGCCGGTGGCGTCGGTGCACGGGCGGTGGCGGATGTAGGCGCGGTCCGCGGCGAGGTAGACCTGGCCGGAGTTCGGCAGGATCCTGCGGCTCCAGAGCTTCTCGCCCGTGCCCCAGTCGTACGCGGTGACGGCCGGGTCCTCCCGCAGCGCGTACAGCGTGCCGCGGTCGGCGACGAACCCGATGGTGTGCTCGGCCAGGACGCCGAGGTCCTCCACGGACGAGCCCGCGCCGGAGCCGCCGGTGAACGCCGCGAGCAGCGCCAGCACCATCACGAACGGCCACTGCCGCCGGCCCGGCACCGCCGGTGGCGGCCCGGCCTCCAGCCGATCGTCCTGGTCGTTGACGACGCCGAGATCGATCAGCCGCTCTTCCACATGTTCAGGGTGCCCGGCGCGGGCCATGGTCGCCAACGGTCCGGTATACGTTGGCTGACGCCGTCGCCTCCGGCGGCGGTGCTGTACTACTGGTGAGCTGCCCGAGCCGCTTCGCGGCGGCTCACGCGGACTTCACAGCCGGTGCCTGACACTGGCCCGACCGGGTGGGGGTGATGTGGCGTGCGCGTGCTGGTGGTCGAGGACGAGCGGCACCTCGCCGACGCGATCGTGCGAGGGCTGCGACGACAGGGCATGGCGGTCGACGTCTCGTACGACGGCACCCAGGGCCACGAGATGGCCATGGTCACCCGCTATGACGTGGTCGTGCTGGACCGCGACCTGCCCGGAGTCCACGGCGACGACATCTGCGCCGACCTGGTCGCGTCCGGGGCGCTGACCCGGGTCCTGATGCTGACCGCGAGCGGCAGCGTCGCCGACCGGGTCGAAGGGCTGCAGATCGGCGCCGACGACTACCTGACGAAGCCGTTCGCGTTCGACGAGCTGGTGGCGCGGGTCCAGGCGCTGGGCCGCCGGGCGACCCCCGCCGCCCCGCCCGTGCTGACCATCGCCGACCTCGTGCTCGACCAGGCCAAGCGGGTCGCGACCCGGGGCGGGCAGCCGCTCGACCTGACCCGTAAGGAGTTCGGGCTGCTGGAGGAGCTGCTGAAGGCCCGCGGCGCCGTCGTGTCCAGCGAGGAGCTGCTCGAGCGCGTGTGGGACGCCAACGCCGACCCGTTCACCACGACCGTGCGGGTCACGATGATGACCCTGCGCAAGAAGCTCGGCGACCCCGCGATCATCGAGACCGTCGTCGGCGCCGGATACAGGACCAGGCCACCCGAATGACGATCTACGACGCCCGCCGCGCAGCCGTCTTCCGCCCGACGCTGCGGCTGCGGCTCACCCTGCTCAACGGCATCCTGCTGGTCGGCGCCGGGCTCGTGCTCGTGGTGCTGGCCTACATCCTCGTCGACGGCGCGATCCGGCCCGCCGACGAGCTGCAGCCCGGCACCCGGATCGTCCTGCAGGACGGCAGCGAGGTCGACGCCCGCCAGTGGCAGACGGAGCTCGCCGACGCCGCCGAGTGGGAGCTCGTGACCCGCGGCAGCCTCGCGCTGCTGCTCATCGGCGCGGTCGGGGTCGCCGGCGCGTACGTCGTCGCCGGCCGGGCGCTGCGTCCCCTGCAGAAGGTCACCACCACCGCGCAGCGACTCACCGGCGAGACCCTCGACGCCCGGATCAACTACGACGGCGCCGACGACGAGGTGTCGGAGCTGGCGAAGACGTTCGACGCGATGCTCGACCGGATCAGCGAGGCGTTCGACACCCAGAAACGCTTCGTCGCCAACGCCTCCCACGAGCTGCGGACCCCGCTCGCCGTCATGCGGACCGAGGTCGACGTCACCCTCGACGACCCGGAGGCCGACGTCGAGGAGTTCCGCCGCATGTCCAACGTCGTGCGCGACGCGTCCATGCGGGCCAACGCGCTCGTCGAGTCGCTGCTGCTGCTGGCGCGCACCGAGGCGCAGGCCGGCCGGCGGCTCGGGCGGAAGGTCCCCACCGACCTGGCCACCGGCGTCACCGTCGCCATGTCCGCGATGGGCAAGGAGATCACCCGGCTGACCCTGGACGTGACCACCGACCTGGCGCCGGCGCGGGTCGTCGGCGACCCCGGGCTGCTCGAACGGCTCGCCGGCAACCTCGTCGAGAACGCCGTCCGGTACAACCACCTCGGCGGGCGCATCTGGGTCCGCACCGGCACGGACGAGACCCTCGCCTGGCTCGTGGTGGGTAACACCGGCTTCGAGGTCGCCCCAGCCGACGTGCCGGTGCTCTTCGAGCCCTTCCGGCGCGGCGGGCGGGAGCGCACCGGTGCCCGCGGCTCGGGGCTGGGCCTGTCGATCGTCCGCGCGGTCTGCGAGGCGCACGGGGGAGGGGTCAGCGCCGTCGCCCTGGACGGCGGCGGCCTCGAGGTGACCGTCAGCCTCCCCGCGGCGGCGGTCACGCCGGTGCTGACGGGCACGGCGCCGGTCAAACCTCAGTGACGCTGTGATCGCAGGCACAGTTTCTCAGTTCCGCCCTCTTCGCCGCCGATGAGACCTCCACAGACAACGTCGGAGGAACCCGGATGCGGCTGCGCAGCTGGCTGGTGGTGGGCATCAGCGCCGCCCTGCTGCTGGCGATCGGGGCGGTCGGCATCTCGGTCAACCGCTCCGCGCTGCGGGCCGCGGAGACCGTGCACCGCGCCGACACCCTCGCCCTCGCCACCAACAACGGCGGCCTGGTCGAGCAGCTGCTCCTCCTGTCGGCGAAGGAGCTCAACGACTTCGTCGCGAGCCACCCCCTGTCGCTGACCCCCGGTGACACGGGCGACCGGGCCGCTCTCGTCGAGTACGCCAAGAAGTCGACGTTCTTCTCGTACGGCGTCGTCCTCACCGACCTCACCGGCAACCCGGTCAACGCCACGAAGCCGGCGAACCTGTTCCCGGACCAGGCGGCGATCGGCTGGAAGCCGCTGATCTCCGGGCTGGCGCTGGGCAGGCCCGGCTTCTCCTCCCTGATGACGGTCAAGGACACCCTCGTCCAGGCGGTCGCCGTGCCCATCGTCGTCGGCAGCGATCCCGTCGCGCTCATCTATGGCTTCATCCCGGTCCTGAAGGGGCAGCTCCAGGTGTACCTGGAGAAGCTCAGCGACCCGTCGCACCTCTCGCTCGTCGTGGACGCCGGCGGCACCGTCGGCGCATCCAGCGACCCTTCGGCGGTCGGCACCATGGTCGACTCGGAGATCATCAAGAAGATCGGCTCCGAGGAGTCGGTGTTCGTCACGTACCGCTCCGGCGGCCGGTCCATGATCGCCGCCGTACACGGTGGGCTGCCCGGCGGCTGGGCGTACGTGCGGACCCAGTCCACCGCCGCCTTCGACGGCCCGGTCCGCAACCGCAGCCTCACCATCAACCTGGCGCTGCTCACCATGCTCCTCGTCGGCGTCGCCGGGCTCGCCGTCCTCGGGTACCGCTCGCAGCTCGTCCGACGCCGCGCCGAGGAGCGCTTCGCCGCCCTCGTCGAGCACGCCCCGGACGTCGTCACCGTCCTGGACGACGACGGGTCCGTCGTCTACTCCAGCCCCAGCGGCAAACGGATCCTCGGCTTCGTCGCCGTCGGCACGTCCGTCTTCGATCTGCTGCACCCAGACGACCGCCAGCACGTCCGGGAGCGCTTCGCCGCGCTGCTGAGCGAGAAGGGCGGCCTGGAGCGCATGCAGGTCCGGGTCTCCCAGGCCGACGGCAACCACCGCTGGTTCGACTTCACCGCCTCCAACCAGCTGCACAACGCCGCACTCAACGGCGTCGTCATCAACGCCCGCGACATCACCGACAGCCGCGAGATGCAGGACCGCCTCGCCCACGACGCCCACCACGACCCGCTCACCGGCCTGCCCAACCGCCGCCGCCTGCAGGAGCGCCTCACCGACTCCCTGCAGCACACCCCCGTCGGCGTGCTCTTCGTCGACCTCGACGGCTTCAAGCCCGTCAACGACGAGCTCGGCCACGAGGCCGGCGACGAGCTCCTGCGCCAGGTCGGCGGGCGCCTCTCCCTCTGCCTGCGCCCCACGGACGTGCTGGCCCGCGTCGGCGGCGACGAGTTCGTCCTGCTCCTGCCCGGCGTCGTCACCCCCGACGACGCCGCCGCCCTCGCGACCAGACTGCGCGCCTCACTGTCGGAACCCTTCGACGTCGTCGGCACCGAGGTCCGCATCGGCGCCAGCGTCGGCCTCCACCTCGCCGGCCCGGGCGAGGACCCGGACGAGGTCCTCCGCACCGCCGACCAGGCCATGTACGCCGCCAAACGCGGCCCCGACCGCCCCGGCCGCCACCGCGCACTGTGATGCTGTAATTCCCCCCACCGCTGCCGCGCCGGGGCCCGGCGGGGATTCTCACCCGCACCCCAATGCGCCGCTCCGCGCCGCACTGCCCGCGCTGACGCGCGGGCTGATCGGCACCCGGTTTCTCATGATCCGGAAGACTTTGTGCTGCTATGGCGACACAAACTCTTCCGGATCACGGGAGGGGCGCGGAGGGCGGCCACCCGATGCGGCGCGCAGGCGCCGCTTGGTCTGCCTCGCGTCTCGGCGCGGGCAGTGCGTCGTGGAGCGGCGTATTGGGGCCGCAGGTGAGAATCTCCGCCGGGCCCCGCCGCGCCAGCGGTGGGGGAGTTACGGCGTCAGCCGATGGGGGCGCCGTGGGTGCGCATGAAGGGGAGGGGGTCGATGGCGTTCTGGGGGCCGGTGGGCGGGGCGTTGATGTGGACCTCGAAGTGCAGGTGCGGGGCGGAGGAGTTGCCGGAGCTGCCGACGTAGCCGATGACCTGGCCGGCCTTGACCTGCTCGCCGGGCTGGACCAGGGCCTTGCGGACCATGTGGCAGTACAGGGTGGCGATGCCGCCGGGGTGCTGGATCTTCACGTACCAGCCGCAGCCGCCGACCGAGGCGCTGCCCGTCTGGTCGCAGCTGTGGCCGGCCTCGATGTTGCAGACGACCTCGGTGACGGTGCCGGCGGAGGCGGCGTGGATCGGGGTACCGGTGAAGGACATGATGTCGACGCCGATGTGGCTGGGGTTGTTGGCGGTACGGAAGCCGGGGCGGGCCCGGAAGCCGGGCAGCGGGTTGGTCCACGCGCCGAAGGCCGGTGCGGCGGGGGCGGCGACGGGCTGGTTGGCCGCGGTGCACGGGGGCGGGGTCGCGGTGCGGCGCACGTAGGCGTCGGAGACGAACGTGCCTTCCGGCAGGCGGTTCCACATGGGGGTGACGCGCTGCGTGCCCACGATGTTCTCGCCGCGCTGCTGGCAGACGAGCGTCAGCGGGGTGCCGTCGGCCAGGGCGGCGATGAGCGGGGCGCCGTGCGCGGGGCCGGTGCGGGCCTTCAGCGGGATGGAGCCGGAGGCGACGGTGCCGGTGGTCGTGTTCGCGGCGGCCGGCACCGCGGCGGGGGCGACGGGCGCGGTCGGGCCGCAGGCGGGGATGGCGCCACCGCGGCGGATCCACGCGTCGGAGACGTAGGAGCCGTCGGTGAGCCGGTCCCACAGGTCCGTGACCCGGACGCTGCCCTGGTTGATGAGCTGGCCCTTGACCTGGCAGTCGATGGCGACGGAACTGCCGTGCGGCAGGGTCCGCAGCGGCGCCGTCCACACGGCGCTGCCGGCCCGGACGTTCAGCGGGCGTTTCGGGGAGACCACGGTGGCCGTCGAGGCCGCCTGCGCATCGACCGGGTACGCCAGCGTCAGCAGGAACAGCGCGGCGACGGACATGATTTTGCGCATGGTGCACCCCCGGGGACGAGTGATCCGTGCAGCCGGGGGGACTGCGAGCGAACCCCGCCAACGCTAGGCGCCGGCGGGGTCCAAATCCGATATTTACCGAAACATCTGCTCGATAGGGTGAACCTACGGCGCGTTGGCCACGCCCGGCGGGAGGAAGCGGGCGCCGGTCACCTTCTCGGAGATGCCTTCGCGGTCGAGGTACGGCGTGACCCCGCCGAGGTGCAGCGGCCAGCCCGCGCCGAGGATCATGCACAGGTCGATGTCGCGCGCGTCGGCGACGACCCCCTCGTCCAGCATCAGCCGGATCTCGCGGGCCAGGGCCGCCGTCGCCTCGTCGCGCAGCTCGTCGGCCGTCGACGGGGAGGAGCCGACCTCCAGCAGCGCGAGCACCTCCGGGTCGGGGTTGCCCTCGGCGTCGGTGAAGCCGCGCTTGCCGGCCGCGACGACCCGGCCCAGGTTGGCCGACACGCCGAACCGGTCCGGGAACGCCGTGTGCAGCGTCTCCGCCACGTGGTGCGCGACGGCCGGGCCGACCATGCCGAGCAGCGCCATCGGCCGCATCGGCAGGCCGAGCGGGTCGAGGGCGGAGTCGGCCACCTCGATCGGGGTGCCGTTGTCGACGGCGGCGGTGACGACCCCCAGGAAGCGGGTCAGCAGCCGGTTGACCACGAACGCCGGCCGGTCCGCCACGAGCACCGAGGACTTCTTCAAGGCCTTGCCGACGGCGAACGCGGTGGCGAGCGTCGCGTCGTCGGTCCGGTCGGCGCGGACGATCTCCAGCAGCGGCATCATCGCGACCGGGTTGAAGAAGTGCAGCCCGACGACCCGCTCGGGGTGGGCGAGCCCGGCGGCCTGCTCGCTGACGGACAGCGAGGAGGTGTTGGTCGCCAGGACGCAGTCGTCGCGGACGATCTTCTCGACCTCGGCCCAGACCTGCTTCTTGACGCCGAGGTCCTCGAAGACGGCCTCGAGGACCAGGTCGGCGTCGGCGAAGGCGGCCTTGTCGGCCGAGCCGCTGACGAGGCCCCGGTACTTGGCGGCCTTGCCCGGGTCGAGGCGCTTCTTCGACACGAGCTTGTCGATCTCGGCGAGCACGTAGCCGACGCCCTTGTCGACGCGGGCCTGGTCGAGGTCGGTGAGGACGACCGGGACCTCGAGCCGGCGCACGAAGAGCAGCGCCAGCTGCGAGGCCATCAGGCCGGCGCCGACGATGCCGACCTTGTTGACGTCGCGGGCGAGACCCTTGTCGGGCGCGCCGGCGGGCCGCTTCGCGCGGCGCTGCACGAGGTCGAACCCGTAGAGGCTGGCCCGGGACTGGTCGCCCATGAGCAGGTCGGCGAGCGCCTCGTCCTCGGCCGCCGTGCCCTCCTCAAACGTTGCACTGCGAGCCAGCGCCAGCAGCTCGAGGGCCTTGTTGGCGGAGTTGACGGCGCCGTGCAGCCGCTCGTCGAGCTGGTGCTTGGCGAAGAACAGCACGCCGTCCCACATGTCCCGGTCGATCTCCGGGCGCGTGACGGTGACGGTGCCGTCGACGACACCCTCCGCCCAGGCCAGGGACCGCTCCAGGTAGTCGGCCGGTTCGAAGATCTCGTCGGCGATGCCGAGCTCGCGGGCCTGGGCCGGCTTGAGGGTCTTCTGGGTGAGCGGGTTCTGGATGATGACCTGCGCGGCCGGGGCGATGCCGATGAGGTTCGGCAGCAGCTGGGTGCCGCCCCAGCCGGGCACGAGACCGATCGCGACCTCGGGCAGGGCGAGCGCCGCGGCGCCGGCGGAGACCGTCCGGTAGTGGCAGTGCAGCGCCACTTCCAGGCCGCCGCCCATCGCCGCGCCGTTGATGAAGGCGAACGTCGGTACCGTGGAATCCTTGAGCTTGCGGAACACCTTGTGGCCGTAGCGGCCGAGCTCCAGGGCCTGCTCGCGCTCGGTGAGCAGCGGCATGGCGGTGATGTCGGCGCCGACGCAGAAGATGTACGGCTTGCCGGTGACCGCGATGAACTTCGGCGCGGCCGCCACGGCCTCGTCGATCGCCGCGTCGAGGCTCGCCAGGCCGCCGGGGCCGAACGAGTTGGGCTTGGTGTGGTCGAAGCCGTTGTCGAGCGTGATCAGCGCGGCGCGCTCCCGCGAGGGCAGGGTCACGAAGCGCAGCAGCGCCTTGGTCACGACCTCGTTCGGGTTGCTGATGGTCGTGCTCACTTGCCGCCCTCCCAGTTCGGGTTCTCCCAGATCACGGACGCGCCCATGCCGATGCCGACACACATGGCGGTGAGGCCGTAGCGGACCTCGGGGTGCTCGGCGAACTGCCGCGACAGCTGCGTCATGAGCCGCACGCCGGAGGACGCCAGCGGGTGCCCGACGGCGATCGCGCCGCCCCACGGGTTGACCCGCGGGTCGTCGTCGGCGATGCCGAAGTGGTCGAGGAACGCCAGGACCTGCACGGCGAAGGCCTCGTTGAGCTCGAACAGGCCGATGTCGTCGATGCCCAGGCCGGCCTGGCGCAGCGCCTTCTCGGTCGCCGGGACCGGGCCGAAGCCCATGACCTCGGGCTCGACGCCGACGAAGCCGTAGGAGACGAGGCGCATGCCGACCGGCAGGCCCAGCTCGCGGGCGACGTCCTCGGCCGCGATGATGGCGGCGGTCGCGCCGTCGTTGAGGCCCGCGGCGTTGCCGGCGGTGACCTTGCCGTGCGGGCGGAACGGGGTCTTGAGCGTGCCGAGCTTCTCGAGGCTGGTGTCGCGGGGCGCCTCGTCGACCGTGGCCAGGCCCCAGCCGGCCTCCGGGTCGCGGGTGGCGACGCTGACCAGGTCGGGCTGGAGCTTGCCGGCCTTGTAGGCGGCGGCGGTCTTGACCTGCGACGCGTAGCCGAACTTGTCGGCGCGCTCCTTGGTGATGCCGGGGAGCCGGTCGTGCAGGTTCTCCGCGGTGGCGCCCATGACGAGCGCCGAGGGGTCGACGAGCTTCTCGGCGATGATGCGCGGGTTGGGGTCGACGCCCTCGCCCATCGGGTGACGGCCCATGTGCTCGACGCCGCCGGCGATCGCGACGTCGTAGGCGCCGAACGCGATGCCGCCGGCGACGGTGGTCACCGCGGTCAGGGCGCCGGCGCACATGCGGTCGATCGAGTAGCCGGGGACGGTCTTGGGCAGACCCGACAGCAGGGCGGCGGTGCGGCCGATGGTCAGGCCCTGGTCGCCGATCTGCGTGGTGGCCGCGATCGCGACCTCGTCGACCCGCTCCGGCGGCAGCTGCGGGTTGCGGCGCAGCAGCTCCCGGATACAGCGGATGACGAGGTCGTCGGCGCGGGTGTTGGCATACATCCCACCGGCCTTGCCGAACGGGGTGCGCACGCCGTCGACGAAGACGACGTCGCGGACGGGACGGGGCACGGGTGTCCTCCTAGCGACGAATTACCGGCAATGTTACTCGCCAGTAAGTCCGCCGCGCCTGTGGATCCGCCCACACCCCGCCGTCCTACTCGGAAGGCACCTCCAGTGCCGCGGTGAGACCGGGCGTCACCAGCGCGACCTGCCACGGGCGCGCGCCGTAGCCGGACAGCACCGCGCCGACCGCCTCCTCGGTGAGCTCCTCCGGAGGGGACCAGGCGAGCCGCCGTACCGAATCCGGGGTGATCAGGTTCTCCGGCGGCACCCGGTTGGCGGTGGCGAGGCTGGTCACCAGCTCGCGGCAGCGCGCGAGGCGGCCCGCCGCGACCGGGTCCCGCTCGGCCCACCGGTGCGGCGGCGGGGGACCGTCGGACGGCGGGGTGGTGGGCAGCTCCCGGTCGGTCAGCGTCCGGGCGTCCGACAGTGCGGCCAGCCACGTCGGCGCGAGCCGGCGCACCGACCGCCCGCCGAACCCGGCCAGGGCCAGCAGCGTCCGCTCGTCCTTCGGGTCGGCCTCGGCCGCCGCGATGATGGCCGCGTCGGCGAGGACCCGGCCGGGGCTCGCGTCGCGCCGGGCGGCGATCTCGTCGCGGGCGTGCCACAGCGCGCGGACCCGGGCGAGCGCGCGGGCGCCCCGGACCCGGTGGATGCCCGATGTGCGGCGCCACGGGTCGGCCCGCACCCGCGGCGGGTCGCCGGCGGAGGCGACCAGCGCGGCGAACTCCTGCGCCGCCCACTCCGTCTTGCCCTGCTCGTGCAGCTCCTCGGCGAGCGTGTCGCGCAGTTGCAGCAGCAGCTCGACGTCCAGCGCCGCGTATGTCAGCCATGAGGTCGGCAGCGGCCTCGTCGACCAGTCGGCCGCCGAGTGGTGCTTCTCCAGGGTGTACCCCAGCAGCGACTCCGTCAGGGCGGCCAGGCCGACCCGTTCGAAGCCGCACAGCCTTGCCGCGAGCTCCGTGTCGAAGAGCCGGGTGGGGCGTAGCCCGAGCTCCGTCAGGCACGGCAGATCCTGACTGGCGGCGTGCAGGATCCACTCGGTGGGCGAGATCACCTCGTCGAGCTCTGGCAGCTGTCCGAAGGGCAGGGGGTCGATCAGGACGGTGCCGGCACCGGCACGGCGCAGTTGCACGAGATAGGCCCGATGCGTGTACCGGTAGCCGGAGGCGCGCTCGGCGTCCACGGCCACCGGGCCGCTGCCCTGAGCGAACCGCTCAACGGCACGCGCGAGCTCGGCCCGGTCGGTGATCGGCTCGGGCGTCCCGTCTCGGGGGGCGGTCAGCAGGACGGGCTCGGTCTTGTCGTCCGGTTTGTCCGGACTGTCTGGCTCCTCGTCCCGACGCCGCGCGGGGGGTTCGTCGGTCACCCGGACCACGGTACGTTGCGGCACCGGAACGCCGATGCAGCCGGGTCCGGCGCGTCGGTTTCCGGTCCGCCCGCGGACCGTTCCGGCGGCCGGTTCACGGGCCGTTCCGGTGGCCCGCGACACGTCATTTCGGGACGGACAAAGCCCGCCCGTGCCGGTACGGTCGCGAGCGCGGGCGGAAGTGGTACTTCCGGTTCTGTCCGTTGGTTGCCTCGGAGGTCGCGGGGCTTGTGCGAGCGGTTTAGGGTGGGGCCGACTGCGAGGCCGCACATTGACCGGGTCGCGGGACAAACGGGTGGAAAAGTGACAGGAAGGAAACGAGAAGCATGACGGCCGGGTATGACCCTTCCAACCCGGTGGCTTCCGGAACCTCCGATTCGTACGATCGTCCGCGGCACACGGACCGATCCGGCGAAGATTCGGAGCGGCTCGGTCCACTTCCTCCACGTATGACCCAGACCGGGGCGTTCCCGGCCGCCGGCGTGTCGCCCGCGGGCGGGCCGGCCACCGGTGGCTTCCCGGCCCAGCCGACCAGCGCCTGGCCGGTCTCGGCACCCGCCGGGCCGGCGCCGAACAGTGGGCCGCCACACCTCGTACAACACCCGCAGCAGCCCGCCGCGAGCCGTGGCCGCAGCGGAGTCCTCGCCCTGGTCATCGCCGTGGTCCTGCTCGTGGTCGTCGGCGTGCAGGCGGCGTTCATCATTCGTCTCGAGTCCCGCCTGGACAAGGCCGAGAAGGCCGCCACCGCCGCGAAGACCACGGACGAGTCCCGCCTCAAGGCGCTCGAGGACCGCGCCGACAAGCTCGAGGCGAAGGCCGGCGGCAACCTCGACGCGGCCGCGGTCGCCGAGAGCGTCCGCCCGAGCGTGTTCCGCGTCACCACCAAGTACGCGACCGGCACGTCGTTCGCGCTCGGCAAGGCTCCCTCGGGCGGCGGCACGAACCTCATCACGAACTACCACGTCGTGCAGGAGGCGTACGAGAAGGGCGAGCGCGACGTCAGCATCGAGCGGACCAACCAGCGCTTCCCGGCGAAGATCATCGAGGCGCACCCCGACAAGGACCTGGCGGTGCTGCACACCGACGAGGAGTTCACCCGGCTCGTCCCGGCCGCGCAGGTGCCGAAGGTCGGCGAGCCCGTGCTCGTCGTCGGCGCCCCGCTCGGCCTGGAGGACACCGTCACCACCGGCGTCGTCAGCGCGTTCCGCTCCCTGAGCGGCGAGGACCTCATGCAGTTCGACGCGGCGATCAACCCCGGCAACTCCGGCGGCCCCGTGTTCAACGCCAAGAAGGAAGTGGTCGGCGTCGCGACGCTGAAGGCGCGCGAGGCCGAAGGCATCGGTCTGGCCATCCCGATCTCGGTGGTCTGCCAAACGATCAGCATCTGCTGACAGCTGCACCACGCCGCCGCGTCCCGGTCGCGACGGCCGCTACACCCCTGGCCGGGGCGCTTGCCCGGAAGGATTCTCAGGAGGAAGAACGACCATGACATACCCCGGCAACCCCCAGGGGAACCCGAACGAGGGCTACGCCTACCCCGACCCGAACGCGCCGCAGGGGGCCTACCCGCCGCCGGCCGCGCCGCAGAACCCGTACGGCGCCCCGGTGCCGCCGCAGCCCGCCCCGATCCACGACCAGGGTTACGGCCAGCCGCAGCCCAACCCGTACGACCAGGGCACGCAGCAGATGCCGTCCTACGGCGAGCCGCAGCCGGCCGCCTACAACCTCGAGCCGTCGGTCTCCGCGCCGCCGACCTCGCCGATGATGGCGAACCCGCCGATGTCGGCGCCGCCGATGTCCGGCCCGCCCGTCGCGTACGGCCCCGTCTCCGGCCCGCCCGGGTACGCCCAGGGCGGCTACCAGACCCCCGGCCCGGCCCCGAAGAAGAGCGTGGCGGTGCCGATCCTCGCCAGCCTGCTCGCCCTCGCGGTCATCGCGGCCGGCGTGTTCGTCGGGCTGTACTTCGACAAGAGCGGCAAGCTCGACAAGTCGGAGAAGCTCGCGTCGCAGCGCCAGGACACCATCACCTCGACGCAGGGTGAGCTGGACAAGACCAAGAGCGACCTCAAGGCGAAGGCCGACGAGCTCGCCAAGGCGCAGCAGGAGCTGCGCGGCGTCACGGCCGACAGCACCGAGGCGAAGCGTCAGCGCGACGTCATCGGCAACTGCCTGAAGCTGCTGCTCGAGGCGCTGGACGCGTCCAGCAAGGGCGACAAGGCGACGCTGCAGAACAAGCTCACCGAGATGGCCAAGCCGTGCGACGAGTCCGAGACGCTGCTCGGAATCTGAGTCACTGAGGGGGCGGGCTCTTTTCGAAGGGCCCGCCCTTTGCTTTGTCGGAGTGCTGTGACGCCTGGCGGGTTGCTTTATCGGAGTGCTGTGACGCCCGGCGGGGGCAGGCCGGCCGTCGAGGCGAGCAGCGCGCACCAGGCGCTCACGTGGGCCTGCAGGTCGCCGTCGGTCGGCGTCCACGACGCCCGGATCTCCAGGTCGGCCGCGGTCGGCGGGCCGGCGAGGTCGCCGAAGCGGGTGGACAGCGTCTGCGTGACCGTCCCGCCGATCGCCGTGTAGGACGCGCCGTGGCTCTCCAGGGCGTCGGTCAGCCAGCTCCAGCCGACCTGCGGCAGCAGCGGGTCCGCGGCGAGCTCCGCCTCCATCTCGGCCGTCACGTAGGTGACGAGCCGCATCGTGCCGTCCCACGCGTCGTGGCCGGCCGGGTCGTGCAGCAGGATCAGCCGCCCGGTCGCGACCTCGTCACCGTCGCGCAGCACGGTGCCGCTCATCGCGTGGGCGAACGGCGCGAGCCGCTGCGGCGCCGGCATCTCCTCGAGCTCGATCTCGGGCCGCGCCGTGAACGCGCGCAGCTCCTCCACCGCCCGGGTGAACGTTGGGGGAGTCGCGGTCGATGGCGCCATACCGGAAGAGTAAGGCCGCGGGCCCGTTCGGGGGGTGCCGCCGCGCCGCCGATGTGCACGCAGTGAAACGATGACTTCGCTATGACTGACAATTTGCTGCTGCGTGCCGCCCGCGGGCAGGCGGTGCCGCACCCGCCCGTCTGGTTCATGCGCCAGGCCGGCCGATCCCTGCCCGAGTACCGTGCGGTCCGTGCCGGCATCGGCATGCTCGAGTCGTGCCGCCGCCCGGACCTGGTCTGCGAGATCACCCTCCAGCCGGTCCGCCGCCACAACGTCGACGCCGCGATCCTCTTCAGCGACATCGTCGTGCCGCTCCAGGCCGCCGGCGTCGACCTGGACATCGTCGCCGGCACCGGCCCCGTCGTCGCCTCGCCCGTGGCCACCATGGCCGACGTCTCCGCGCTGCCGGCGCTGGACCCTCAGGCGGTCGGGTTCGTCGCCGAGTCGATCCGGCTGCTGCTCGCCGAGCTGGGCGAGACCGCGCTGATCGGGTTCGCCGGGGCGCCGTTCACGCTCGCCAGCTACCTCGTGGAGGGCGGGCCGTCACGGCACCACGTGAAGACGAAGGCCCTCATGTACGGGGCGCCCGACGTCTGGCACGCCCTGTGCGCGCGGCTCGCCGACATCACCCTCACGTTCCTCCAGGTGCAGGCCGACGCGGGCGTGCACGCGGTGCAGCTCTTCGACTCGTGGGCCGGGGCGCTGTCTGAGGCCGACTACCGGCGCTTCGTCCTGCCGCACTCCCGTCGCGTCCTGGACGGGATCGCCGGTATTCCGAAGATCCATTTCGGCGTCGGTACCGGTGAGCTCCTGCCCGCCATGTCGGAGGCCGGCGCCGACGTCGTCGGGGTGGACTGGCGCACGCCGCTGGACGTGGCCGCGGGCCGGGTGCCGGGCAAGGCCCTGCAGGGCAACCTCGACCCGTGCGTGCTGTTCGCGCCGTGGGAGGTCGTGGAGGCCGAGGTGCGCCGGGTGGTCGCCGAGGGCCGCAAGGCGCCGGGACACATCTTCAACCTCGGGCACGGCGTCATGCCCGAGACCGACCCGGACGTGCTGACCAGGGTCGTCTCGCTCGTGCATTCGCTCTAGTACAGCGGGATCCAGCTGGTAGGTGGGGCCCCGGCTAGTACGTGGGGCTCCAGCGCCACCAGCCGTGGTCGCCGGCGAGCTGGGCCAGTCGCGAGCCGAGCATCAGCGACGTGGCGCGGGCCTCGCCGGCGAGCCGGGCGTGCACCTGTTCGGCGATCTCCGGCGCCCGGTACTCGGCGTGCTCCAGCAGCTGGAGCGTCACCGACCACCAGTAGCGGTCCTCGTCGCTGGCGTGCGGGGCGCCGGAGGCGAACCACTCGGCCAGCCCGTCGAGCAGGTCGTCGCCGACGCCGTCGGGGTCCGTCAGCCGCAGCGCCGCGCACACCCGTGCGACCACGTCGTCGTCCCAGCCCGACAGGTGCCCGCGGACCAGCGTGTGCAGCGACGGGTGCCCGAGCGCGCCGGCGGCGTCGATCTCCAGCGAGAACACGTTGTCGCGGGCGAGCCGCTCCTGCAGCACCGGCAGGATCCGCTCGTCGCGGCGCCGGGCCAGGCCCAGCAGCGCCTCGCACCTGGTGTCGTCGTGCGGGTCGTCGAGCCGCACGACCAGCGCGTCGCGCAGCACCGGGGCGTCGACCTCCGACAGCTGGGTGCCGAGCGCGAAACACGCCCAGTCGCGCACGTCGTCGTCCGGGTCGTTGCTCAGTACGAGCAGCGCCCGCACGGTGTCGTCGGGCGACGCCTCACCCAGGACGCTCGGCAACGCCTGCGCGACCGCCCGCCGCACCCGCGCGTCCGCGTGGTGGATCAGCGGCAGCAGCAGGGGCAGCGCCTCGTCGTCGTAGCACCAGGCGACCGCGTCGGCGAGCTCGGCCGGCGTCGTCGTCGTGTCCGCCAGCAGCGCCGAGATCGTCCTCGCGGTCGGCTCCACGTCGTCGACCGGCACGGCCCGCGCGGCGGCCGCCGCTGCCGCCGCCGCGGCGGCCACGGCCGGGTCGGCCGGGTCTGTGGGGTCGGCCAGGTGGTCGGCCAGGTCGGCGATGACGTCGGCGAGCGGGTCCGAGCCGCCGTTGCCCGATCCGAGCTGACCGGTGCCGATCTGCCACGGGTCGGTGGTCCAGGGCTCTGCGGTCCACGGCTCGGCGGACCAGGGCGGGTGGCCGCCGCCGGGGGCCGGCGCGCGGTCGCTCGGCTCGTCCGGGGACGGTCGGGAGGACGCGAGGTCGCTCATCCGAGAGAGTGTGCGCGCCTCCGGCGAGATCTTCCAGAGGGGTTCGTCCCAGAGATGGACATCTCGCTGGTCAGAATCGCCCGACCCGACGACATATCGACGCACTTCGGGTGTACGTCCCAGGGCTCACCGCCCCCGGCTGTCCAGTCGCAGCGACTGCCACGAGCCGTCCGCCGCCCATCCGCCGTCGACGGAGAGCGCGGCGCCGTTGACGAACCCGGACCGCTCCGGGTCCGCGAGGAACGCCACCGCCTTGGCGATGTCCCCGGGCTGCGCGAACCGCGCCATCGGCACGTGCTCGGTGATGTCGGTGTCCGCGTACGCCCCCGACGCCTGCGACTCGTCGTCCATCTCCGTCTTCACCCAGCCGGGGCAGACGGCGTTGACCCGGACGCCACGCCCGCCCCACTCCACCGCGAGCGTGCGCGTCATGCCGATCAGGCCGTGTTTGCTCGAGTTGTACGCCACCCGGTCGGCCACACCCATCAGCCCGGCGACCGAGGCCACGTTGACGATCGACCCCGAGCCGCGCACGAGCATCCGCCGCCCGAACGCCTTGCACAGCAGGAACGGCCCGGTCAGGTTCACGTCCAGGACCCGCCGCCACTGCGCCGCGTCGGTGTCCTCGGCCGGCGCGATCGACGCGATGCCGGCGTTGTTCACGAGGACGTCGCAGCCCCCGTACGCCGACTCGACCTCGGCCACGAACCGCCCCACGGTCGCCTCGTCCGACACGTCCCCTTCGAACATCAGCCCGTCGAGGTCCGCCGCCATCGTGTCGATGACCGCCAGGCGGTACCCCTCCTCGGCCAGCAGCTCAGCGGTCTTCCGCCCGATGCCCTGCGCCGCACCCGTGACGACGGCCACTCGCGTTTCTGTCATACGCCGACCATAGACTCGGGGACATGAGCGGGGCGGCACCTGATCGGGGGGCGAGGGCGTGACCGAGGGAGCGCGGCGGCGGGTCGTGGTGATCGGCGGCGGCATCGCCGGGCTGGCCGCGGCGCACCGGCTGCGCGAGCGGGCCCCGCACCTCGACGTGATCCTGATCGACCAGAGCGACCGGCCGGGTGGCAAGCTGCGCACCGTCGAGCTGGCCGGCGGCCCGGTCGAGCGCGGCGCCGAGTCGTTCCTGTCCGGCGACCCGGCCGGCGGCCCGAGCGCCGCCGTCCGCCTGGCCGAGCAGGTCGGCCTCGGCGACGCCATCGTGCACCCCGCCACCTCGAAGGCCGCGGTCGCCGCCGGCGGCACCCTCCACGACCTGCCGCCCGGCACCCTGATGGGCATCCCCGTCGACACCGACCCGCCCGAGCCCCCCGCCGCCGCGCCCCTCCTGCGCCCCGGCGAGGACGTCACCGTCGGCGCCCTGGTCCGCCCCCGCCGCGGCGACCTCGTCGTCGACAGGTTCGTCGAGCCCCTCCTCGGCGGCGTCTATGCCGGCCGCGCCGACCACCTGTCCCTGCGGATGGCGCTACCCGCCCTGGCCGACGCCGCGGAGCGCGCCGACACCCTCACCGGGGCGGTCAGGGCCGCCCTGGCCGCCCGGCGGAGCACGCCCGGCGCGCCGGTGTTCAGCGCGGTCCGCGGCGGCATGAGCCGGCTGGTCGACGCGGTCGCCGCCACCCTGCCCGACGTCCGGCTCGGCCTGCCCGTGCGGGACCTGCGCCGGGACGGCTCCCGGTGGCGGCTCACCATCGGCTCGACCCACTCGCCGTCCGCGCTGGAGGCCGACGCCGTCATCCTCGCCGTGCCCGCCACCCCCGCGGCGCGCCTGCTGTCCACCGCCGGCCTGCGCGGCGTGCCGCTGGACTATGCCAGCGTCGGGCTCGTCGCGCTGGCGCTGCCGGCCACGAAGCTGCCCGAGCTGTCGGGGCTGCTCGTGCCGGCGACGGAGGGGTTCGCGGTCAAGGCGGTGACGTTCTTCGACCAGAAGTGGTCGCACCTGCGGCGGTCCGGGCTCACCATCGTCCGCGCCTCCGTCGGCCGGGCCGGCGACGAGGCGCAGCTCCAGCGCACCGACGCCGATCTGCTCGGCCTGGTCCGCGACGAGGTGGCCCGGCTGATCGGGGCCGACCGGCTGCCCGATCCCGTGGACGCGGCGGTGTTCCGGTGGGGAGGGGCGCTCCCGCAGTATGCGCCGCATCATCGCGACCGGGTCGGGCAGCTGCGGGCGGAGCTGACGGCCCACAGCACCGCACCCGGACATCCGCCGCTCACGGTCGCCGGCGCCGCCTATGACGGCGTCGGGATCCCGGCCTGCGTCACGTCGGGGCGGACCGCTGCCGACGCCCTGCTCGAGGCACTGGAAGGATAGTGACATGACCACCAACGCCGCGCGCATCCGCGAGCTGAACGACTCGATCCGCTACACGATGTGGTCGGTGTTCCAGGCGAAGACCCCGCTCGACCCGTCGGCCCGCGCCGAGGTCGCCGCGGAGGCGGCCGGGTTCCTCGCCGACCTGGCCGCGAAGGACGTCGTGGTCCGCGGCACCTATGACGTGGCGGGGCTGCGGGCCGACGCCGACCTCATGATCTGGTGGCACGCCTCGAGCGCCGAGGCGCTGCAGGAGGCGTATGCCTCGCTGCGCCGCACCGCGCTCGGCGCCCACCTCGCGCCCGTCTGGTCGCAGATGGCGCTGCACCGGCCCGCGGAGTTCAACAAGAGCCACATCCCGGCGTTCCTCGCCGACGAGGAGGCCCGGGCGTGGGTCTGCGTGTATCCGTTCGTCCGGTCGTATGAGTGGTATCTCCTGCCCGACGAGGAGCGCCGGGCCATGCTCGCCGAGCACGGCAAGATGGCGCGCGGCTATGCCGACGTCCGCGCCAACACGGTGGCCAGCTTCGCGCTCGGCGACTACGAGTGGATGCTCGCGTTCGAGGCGGACGACCTGCACCGGATCGTCGACCTGATGCGGGAGCTGCGCGCCTCGACCGCCCGGCGCCACGTCCGCGAGGAGATCCCCTTCTACACGGGCCGCCGCCGGGACATCGCCGACCTGGTCGCCAACCTGCCGTAACCCACCCGGGGGCAACGGCAGCCACGCAACCCGGACACCTTTGGCACGCCCGCCTGCGGCGCACCGCCGCGTGCGCACCGCCAAGCTGTGACCGCGCGACTTCAGACGACCTTGCGCTGGTGCGTCCGCAGTGCGCGGCAGGGCGCGCAGCGCGGGGTGGCGGTCGCATGATCCGGAACGACCCTGTGCTCATGCGTCCGCAGTGCACCGACGCGTGCGCGACGCCGGGTCGGTGACCACGCGCTCCAGGCGACCTTGCGCTGGTGCGTCCGCGGTCCGCGGCTGGGGGCGTGGCGTGGAGCGGTGGTCGCGTGATCCGGGAAGACCCCGTGCTCGTGCGTCCGCGGTGCGCCGCCGGGGGCGCGGCGCGGGGTGGTGGTCGTGTGATCCGGAGACCGTGTGAGTCCGTCTGCGGGGCGTCTTGGGTGCGCGGCGCCGAGCGAGGCTTGCGTGATCCGGAAGACTTTGTGTTCTGTGCGTCCGCGGTGCGCGGCTGGGGGCGCGGCGCGGGGTGGTGGTCGTGTGATCCGGAGACCGTGTGAGTCCGTCTGCGGGGCGTCTTGGGTGCGCGGCGCCGAGCGAGGCTTGCGT
>NZ_JBFANF010000020.1:158439-179406 GCF_040674675.1 Dactylosporangium sp. NPDC049742
TTTGTGTTCTGTGCGTCCGCGGTGCGCGGCTGGGGGCGCGGCGCGGGGTGGTGGTCGTGTGATCCGGAGACCGTGTGAGTCCGTCTGCGGGGCGTCTCGGGTGTGCGGCGCCGAGCGAGGCTTGCGTGATCCGGAAGACTTTGTGTTCCGTGGGTCTGCGGTGTGCCGTCGGGTGCACAACGTCGGCGGTGGCCGCGTGATCCGGAAGACCCTGTGTTGTGCGTCTGCGGGGCGGGGCGCGGCGTGGGGTGGTGGTCGCGTGATCGGAAGCCCTTGCGCCCGCCCGCGATGCAACGCCGCGTGCTCGACGCCGGGTGGTGACCACGCGCTCCAGACGACCTTGCGCTGGTGCGTCTACGGTCCGCGGCTGGGGGCGCGGCGCGGAGCGGTGCTCGTCGCCACCGAGGCCCTCGCTGCCGGCGGGGGCCTCGGCCGGTGGCCGGCGTTCAGGGTGGCGGCGCCGCGGTGAGGTCGAGGCTGAGCGTGATCCGGAAGACTTTGTGCGTCGGGATGGGGCGTTGGGTGCGGGAGGTCGGCAGCCAGGGGAGCGCGGCTGGGGTGTGCCACCGCGTCGACGCCATCCGCACCGTTCTCGCGTACTTCGAGCTGCCATCGCGTGATCCGGAAGAGCTTGTGCGCCTGGGTGGGGCGGGAGGCCGGCGGATCATGGGGGAGCGGCTGGGGCATGCCCGGGGCCAGAAACAGCTAGTGTGGCAGGGTGGATCTGCCGGTGATGCCTCCCGTCGAGCCGATGCTGGCCAAGAGCATTCCCAACCTGCCGAGCGCGGAGGGGATGAGCTTCGAGCCGAAGTGGGACGGGTTCCGCTGCATCGTGTTCCGCGACGGTGACGAGGTCGAGCTCGCCAGCCGTGGCGGCAAGACGCTGACACGTTACTTCCCCGAGGTCGTCAAGCAGGTCCTGGCGCAGCTGCCGGAGCGCTGCGTCGTCGACGGCGAGATCATCGTGATCCGGCGTGGGGAAGGCGAGCCGAAGCTCGACTTCGAGCTGCTCGGGCAGCGGATCCACCCGGCGGCGTCGCGGGTCAACCTGCTGGCGGAGCAGACGCCGGCGTCGTTCGTCGCGTTCGACCTGCTCGCGGTCGGGGACGAGGCGCTGGTCGAGGTGGGTTACGCGCAGCGCCGCGCCAGGCTGGTCGAGGCGCTGTCGGGCGTCGTGGCGCCGGTGCACGTGACGCCGGTGACGACGGACATCGAGGTGGCGCGGGACTGGTTCGCGCGGTTCGAGGGTGCCGGGCTCGACGGAGTGATCGCGAAGCCGGCCGGGGGCGCCTACGAGCCGGGCAAGCGCAGCATGTTCAAGATCAAGCACGCGCGCACGGCCGACGCCGTCGTGGCTGGGTTCCGGTGGCACAAGGACGGGCCGATCGTCGGGTCGCTGCTGCTCGGGCTGTACGACGAGGAGGGCCGCCTGCACCACGTCGGGGTGGCCGCGTCGTTCACCCGGGAGCGCCGGGCCGAGCTGGTCGAGGAGCTCGAGGCGTACCGGGAGGGCGTCGTCGACCACCCGTGGAACTGGGCGGGCCAGATCCCCGGCGCCGCCGCCGCGAGCGTCGAGGCGGTGCCGGCCGGCGACGCCGCGACCAGGCTCCCGGGCGGTGTGAGCCGCTGGACCGGGAAGAAGGACCTGTCGTTCGTGCCGCTGCGGCCGGAGCTCGTCGTCGAGGTCGGCTACGACGCGATGGAGGGCGACCGCTTCCGGCACACCGCCCAGTTCAAGCGCTGGCGGCCCGACCGTGAGCCGCGCTCGTGCACGTATGAGCAGCTCGACCGCCCCATCCGCTTCGACGTGGAGTCCGTGCTGGCAGGGCGGCCTTGAGCGCTCGCGTCGCACGGCGTTCGCTCGCGGTTCTGCTGGTCACGGCGCTGCTCGGCGGGTGCGGCAGCCTGCCCACCGACCCGTCGCAGGAGGCGCGGCGGCTGGACCGGCCGGCGGCCGCGCCCACGACCTCGTCCGGCGTGAAGGTCGAGCCGGCGCAGTGGAAGCCGTGCCCCGACGTCTACAAGGGGATCTTCTCCAGCCCGCCGCAGAACGTGAAGTACGACTGCGCCACGGTCAAGGTCCCGCAGGACTGGCACAACCCGGAGGGCTCCGGCACGTTCGACGTCGCGATGGTCCGCGGCCGGTCGACGACGCAGCGGGACCGGGTGGGGTCGCTGTTCATCAACCCGGGCGGGCCGGGGGCGTCGGGCGTCGAGTATGCCGTCTACCGGTCGGTGTACCTGCCGGCCGAGGTCGTCCGCCGCTTCGACGTGATCGGCTTCGACCCGCGCGGCATCGGCAGGTCGTCGCCGGTGAAGTGCTTCTCCGACGCCGACCTGGACGCCAACTTCGGCATCGACCCCGACCCGCAGACCGACGCGGCGTTCGGCGAGTCGGTCGCGCTGACCCGCAGGCTCGCGCAGAGCTGCGGCGACAAGTACGGCGACAAGCTGCGCTTCTACTCCACCGAGCAGACCGCCCGGGACATGGACGCGCTGCGGGCGGCGGTCGGCGAGCAGCAGATGACGTACCTCGGCTACAGCTACGGCACCCTGCTCGGCGCCGTCTACGCGCAGCTGTTCCCGAAGAACGTGCGCGCGTTCGTGCTCGACGGGGCGGTCGACCCGACGCTGTCGATGCAGGACTCCGCGGAGAAGCAGGCCGCCGGGTTCGAGCACGCCTTCGACAACTTCACCACCTGGTGCAAGGCCAACGTGACCGCCTGCCCGATCGGGCCCGACCCGCGGGCCGTGGTCACGAAGGCGATCGCGGACGCCCGGACCAGCCCCGTGCAGGGCAAGGGGCGCAACGCGACCGCAGGCTGGGTCTTCACCGCGGTGGTGTCGTCGCTGTACAGCGAGTCCGGCTGGCGGGTCCTCGCGCAGGCGATGCAGGACCTGCGCAACGGCAAGCCGGAGAAGATGTTCCAGCTCGCCGACTCGTACGCGGAGCGCGACCCGGAGGGCAAGTACACCAACATGTTCGACGCCAACGCCGCCGTCGGGTGCGCGGACAGCGACGACACCCCGACGGTCGAGCAGGCCAGGGCGTTGCAGCCGCAGTGGCGGCAGAAGTACCCGCTGTTCGGCGGGGCGCTCGCGCTCAACCTGATCTGCGCGCAGTGGCCCGGCAAGCGCGACCCGTACCCGGCGGGCGTGGCGACCGGCTCGGCGCCGATCGTCGTCATCGGCACGCTCGGCGACCCGGCCACCCCGTACGAGCAGGCGCCGGCGCTGGCGAAGATGCTGGGCGTCGGCACGCTGATCACGTGGAAGGGCGAGGGCCACACCGCCTACCCGAAGACCGGCTGCGTGATCGACGCCGTCAACCGGTACCTGATCGACCTGCGCGTCCCGCCGGCCGAGCTCACCTGCGAGAAGTAGCTACTGCTCCACGTTGTTGCGGGCCCGGCTCGGCTGGACCCGCATCGGCTCGCCGGGCATCTTCGGATACTCCGGCGGGTACGGCATGTCGCCCTCGCCGTTCGCCGCGTCACGCTCCGCCCACTCCAGCAGCGGGGTGATGTCGCAGGGCGAGTCGTCGATGCCGGCGTGGGCGTCGCCGAGCTTCGCGATCCGCTCCGGCACCGTCCGCAGGTCGAAGTCGTCGGGCTCGACGTCCGGCAGCTCCTCCCAGCGCAGCGGCGTCGACGCGGTGGCGCGGCCGTTGGCGCGCAGCGAGTACGCGCACGCGATCGTCCGGTCGCGGGCCATCTGGTTGAAGTCGACGAACACCCGCGCGCCCCGCTCCTCCTTCCACCACTTGGTGGTCACGAGGTCGGGCCGGCGCCGCTCCACCTCGCGCGCCAGGGCGATCACCGCCCGGCGCGCCTCGACGAACGTCCACTTCGGCTCGATCCGCACGTACACGTGGACACCGCGCCCACCGCTGGTCTTCGGCCAGCCCTTCCAGCCGAGCTCGTCGAGGACGGCCTTGAGCTCGCCGGCCACGACGGCCGCGTCGGCGAAGTCGGTGCCCGGCTGCGGGTCCAGGTCGATGCGCAGCTCGTCGGGGTGGTCGACGTGCGCCTTGCGCACCGGCCACGGGTGGAACACGATCGTGCCCATCTGCGCCGCCCACGCCACGTGCGCGAGGTCGGCGGGGCACAGCTCGTCGGCCTTGCGCCCGCTGGGGAACGCGATCTGCGCCGTCTCCAGCCACGGCGGCACGCCCCGGGCGGGGACCCGCTTCTGGAAGAACATCTCGCCGCCGATCCCCTCGGGGAACCGCTGCAACGTCGTCGGCCGGTTGCCCAGCGCCCGCATGATCCCGTCGCCGACGGCCACGTAGTACTCGAACACGTCGCGCTTGGTGAAGCCGCGCTCCGGGAACATGACCCTGTCGGGACTGGTCAGCCGCACCGGCCGCCCAGCGACCTCGATCTCCAGCGCATCGGCCATGCCAAGCACCCTACGCGCCGCGGGTCCCTCGTGCGGGTAGCCTCGCGGTCACGGCCTGCGGGTCGTCTGAGGGCTGGGCCTGCGCCGCGGCATCGGCGCCGGGGCCCGCCCCGCGCGGCCGCGGTTCGCCGGCGTCCTGCGCGTCGGCTCCTGCTCCTGGGTGGTGTCCTCGCCCCGGTCGCCCAGCCTGGTGAAGTACAGGATGCCGGCCCCGCCGATGATGAACGCGAACCCGATCGTCGTCATCATCGACGACGTGCCGGTCACCGGCAGCGTGCCGGCGGCCGTGCCCGTGCCCGTGGCGCCGCCGCTGCCCGATCCGGTGCCGCCGGGCGTGGTGCCGCCGTTCACGGTGCCGCCCCCGCCGCCGGGCGTGGTGCCGCCGTTGGCGTTGCCACCCCCGCCGCCCGGGGTCGTGCCGCCGTTGGCGTTGCCCCCGCCCCCACCGGGCGTCGCCCCACCAGGGGTCGTCCCGCCGCCGCCGGGCGTGCCACCACCGCCGGGCGTTGTTCCGCCACCGCCGGGTGTACCGCCGCCACCGCCAGGCGTGTTGCCACCGTTGCCGTTGCCGCCACCGTTGCCGCCACCGCCGACGGGTGTGCTCGGCCCGCCCGATCCGGTTCCGTTGCCGCCGCCGTTGTGCGAGCCGCCGGGTCCGCCGCCGTACCCACCGCCGCCGTTGCCCTGGTCGCCGTTCCCGGAGCCATGGCCGCCGCCGCCGTGATGCCCGCCGCCGTGCCCGCCATTGCCGCCGCCGTTGGCCGAGCCGCCACCGTGCCCGGCGTGGCCGTGGCCGCCGCCGTTGGTCGAGCCACCGTTGCCGTATCCGCCGCCGGAACCGTGCCCGCCGTTGCCGGAGCCATGCCCGCCGCCCTGACCGTGGCCGCCGCTTCCGTAGCCACCACCAGCCGAACCGCCGTAGCCGTTGCCTGAGCTGTGCCCGCCGCCCTGGCCGTGGCCGCTGTTGCCGTGGTCGCAGCCGCAGCCGGGACCGTCGTCATCGCCGGCGGTGGAGTGGCCGGCGTAGAGGGGGCCGCCGGTGCCGGCGTGGGTGGGGGCGTCGTACCGCCAGTCGCGGGTGTCGTCCGGGCCGTAGCCGGCGGGATCGGTGCCCGGGTGGGAGGTCTCGCCGCACAGCTCGAGGGTGCCGCTCCACGACGTGCCGCAGCCGTCGACGCGCATCTCGGTGGCCGAGGACGCGGCGTGCGCCGCGGTGGCCAGCGGCGTGATGCCCGCCGCGCCCGCCGCGCCGACCGCAACCGCCTTGTAGAGCAACCTCATCGTCGTGTCCCGTCCACTCGCCCGCTGTGCGACAAAAGTCCGAATCGTGGCTTTCGTCGGTCCAACGAGGTGGGGGCGGAGACGTCGCGGGCCAGGGGCGTCACGTTCTCGGGCCGTAATGGTCGTCCGGCCCGGGGCCGCCTACCGTTGAGGCATGACCGAGCCACTTGTCGACCTGCCCACCACCGACGCCGAATGGCGCGTGCGGCTGTCCCCGGAGGAGTTCCGGGTCCTGCGCCGCGCGGGCACCGAGGCACCCTGGACCGGCGAGTACGTCAGCACCAAGACCGCCGGTGTCTACAACTGCCGGGCGTGCGGCGCCCAGCTCTTCGAGAGCTCGTCCAAGTTCGACTCGCACTGCGGCTGGCCGAGCTTCGACGACGCCATCCCCGGCACCGTGAAGGAGATCGAGGACCGCAGCCTGGGCATGGTCCGCACCGAGATCCGCTGCGCCAGGTGCGACTCCCACCTGGGTCACGTCTTCCGCGGCGAGCGCATGACGGACAAGGACACCCGCCACTGCGTCAACAGCCTCTCGATCAGGCTGGATCCGGCCTCTAGCTAGACATTCACGGACCTGCCATGATCACCGCATGCCCCGAAGATCGACGTGGGCCAGGGTGGTCATGGCGATCCTGGCCTTGCCGCTGCTGCTCGGCTGCCTGAACTGCTGCGACGCCGTCCCGTCCTCGGTCGACGACGTCCTGCCCGAGAAGGGCCGCCCGCAGTTCACCCAGGACCAGGTGGTCGGGGTGTGGACGAGCGAGTGCGGCGGCAAGGTCAGCATCCGCGACGACGGCACCTACCACGCGGAGGGTCTCGTCCTGGACGACGACGGGGACGTGCCGCCGCTCACCAAGGACGGCAGCTGGTCGATCGTCGAGAAGGACGAGCACAACGACCAGCGCGTCTTCCTGAACTTCGGCGAGCACTCCGCCGTCCAGCTCAGGGCCGAGCGCGCCGACCGGTTCGAGCACCTGGAGATCCAGGTCGACGACGCCCAGGACGCCCACGACTGCCGGATGAACCGCTAGGCGCGGGTCTTCGAGCGGAAGAGCAGGGCCGCCGCGGCCATCGACACGACCATGATGGCCACGCACCAGGCGGCCGCCTTCCACGGGGCGGAGCCGACCGGCTGGTCGAGCAGCAGGCCGCGCAGGCTCTCGGTGATCGGCGTGACGGGCTGGTTGCCGGCGAAGCCGCGCAGCCACGAGGGCATGGTGTCGATCGGGACGAAGGCGCTGCTGGCGTACGGGAGGAACGTGATCCCGAACGTGTAACCGCCGGCCGCCTCGGGGGAGGACGCGAGCAGTCCGAGCGCCGCCGCCAGCCATGACACGGCGGCGATGGTGAGCACGAGCACGCCGAGAGCGGCGAGCCACTGCGCGGCGGAGGCGTGCGGGCGGAACCCGATCGCGAACGCGACGCCGAAGACCAGCGCGCTGGAGAACACGTTGCGGGCGAGGCTGGCGGCGACGTGGCCGGCGAGGACGGCCGGGCCGCCGACGTCGAGGGAGCGGAGGCGGTCGATGATCCCGCCGGTCATGTCGCTGGCGACGGAGCCCGCGGTCATGGCGGAGCCGAACGTGACGCAGAGCAGCATGACGCCGGGCACGACGTACGTGACGTAGGCGGTGCCGGTGTCGATGGCGCCGCCGAACAGGTAGACGAAGACGACCATCAGCATCACCGGCAGCACCAGCGACATGATGAGCGCCTCGACGTTGCGGCGGCCGAGGCGCAGCGACCTGCCCCCCATGGTCAGCCACTGGACGGGGGCGGTGGCGAGGCTAGACATTGGCGGGCTCCTTCGCTGACGCGGACGTGGAGGTGAGGGCGAGGAAGACGTCGTCGAGCGTGGCGCTGTGCAGCGAGAACCGGAGCACAGCGGCGCCGTGCGGGTCGATCTCGTCCAGGACGGCGCGGACGTGCGCGGCGCTGCCGTCGGTGGTGACGCCGACGGTGAGACGGCCGGCATCGTGCTGCACCACCCGGGTGCCGAAGCGGGCCAGCGCCGTGTCCCAGGACGAGCGTGACGCCATCTCCAGGTCGAGGCGCTGGTCGCCGAAGCGCGCCTTCAGCTCGGCCGGGGTGCCCGAGGCGACGACCCGGCCGTGGTCGACGACGGCGATGCGGTCGGCGAGCTGGTCGGCCTCCTCCAGGTACTGCGTGGTGAGGAAGACGGTGACGCCGGTGCTGACCAGGCCGGCGATCACCTGCCACATCGCCTGCCGGCTGGTGAGGTCCAGGCCGGTGGTCGGCTCGTCGAGGAAGATCACCGACGGGGTGCCGACGAGGCCGGCGGCGAGGTCGAGCCGGCGCCGCATGCCGCCGGAGTACGTGCCGGCGCGCCGGTCGGCGGCGGCGGTCAGGTCGAAGCGCTCGAGGAGCTCGCCGGCGCGCTTCCTGGCCGCGGCGGCGGTGAGGCCGCTGAGCCGGCCCATCATGCGGAGGTTCTCGGCGCCGGTCTGCAGCTCGTCGACCGCCGCGTACTGCCCCGTGAGGCTGACCGCGGCGCGCACCTGCCGGCGCTGGCGGACCACGTCGTAGCCGGCGACGCGGCACCGGCCGCCGTCGGGGCGCAGGAGCGTGGCGAGGATGCGCACCGTGGTGGTCTTGCCGGCGCCGTTGGGTCCGAGCAGGGAGAACACGGTGCCGGCCGGCACCGCCAGGTCGACGCCGGTGAGGACGTCGAGCCTGCCGTACGACTTCGTGAGGCCGGTCGCCTCGACGGCGAGGGTCATGAGGCACGCTCCAAGATTGTCTACTGCGTATGTCGTACGCACTACTGCGTAAGTTATACGCAGAAGTAGGATCTGAGTCAATGGAGAACGAACTGCCCTCGAACCTGGCCGTCGCCTGGGGCCTGCGCGCCCGGCCCGGCAAGGGGCCGCGACCTGGGCTGACGCTGGATCGGATCGTCGCCGCGGGCGTGCAGGTGGCCGCGGCGGAGGGCCTCGGCGCGGTGTCGATGAGCCGGGTGGCGGCCGAGCTCGGTGCGGCCACGATGTCGCTGTACCGCTACGTCGCCGCGAAGAACGAGCTGCTCGACCTGATGGTCGACGCCGCGGTCGGCCACCCGCCGCCGATGCCGCCGGGCGAGGGCTGGCGGGAGGGGATGCTGCGCTTCGCCCGCACGCACCTGGAGATCCTGCGGCGCCAGCCGTGGATGGTGCGGGTGCCGATCACCTCGCCGCCGCTGACGCCCAACCACGTCGCCTGGATGGACCACGGCCTCGCGGTGCTGGCGGAAACACCCCTCGAGGAGCACGAGAAGCTCTCCACGATCATGACCGTGAGCGGCATCACCCGGAACTGGGCAGTGCTGACCGCCGACATCACCGCGGCGGCGCAGGCGTCGGGGACGACCGCCGACGAGGCGATGCTCACCTACGGTCAGCTGCTCGGCAAACTGGCCGACCCCCAGCGGTTCCCCGCGATCGGCAGGCTCCTCGCGACCGGCATACTCGATGTACCCGACGAGACGCCGGACACAGACTTCGAGTTCGGGTTGGCGCGTGTTCTGGACGGTATTCAGACCCTGATCGAGCGCAGACAACCGTGCGACGCCGACCGGCCCGGGACCGCCCGGGCGGGGTGACCCGGCCGCCGCACCAGGACATCGACCGACCGCAGCACCGAGGCGCTCGCGCGCCCCCCACTGTCAGTGACGCGTTGATAGGGTGCGACGGTCATCTCGGAGGAACGGCGGATCACGTGGCGGTAACCGTGGAACGGCCCTCGTCGGCGGCGCCGACGGCGGCCCCGGCCCGGCGAAAGCCGCCCGCGTGGGCGCCGCCGGCAACGCTCGGTGTATTGCTCTTCATCGGACTGTGGCTCTACGGCGTGCCGGTCTGGACGACGGCGATCTTCACGGCGTATGTAGCCCTCGGAATCATCCTGCCCGGCATGCTGATCTGGCGGGCGGTTCGCGGCCGGCCCGGCTGGTTCGTCGAGGACGTCGCCGCGGGTCTCGCCGTCGGCTACTCCTGCGAGGTGATGACCTACATCGCCGCCAGGTGGATCGGCGTGCCGCTGCTGACCGCCGCCTGGCCGGTCGCCACGGTCGCGGTCTTCCTGCTCGTGCCGAAGCTGCGGCGGCACTGGCGCGGCACC
Source organism: Dactylosporangium sp. NPDC049742 (assembly GCF_040674675.1). Classification (NCBI taxonomy): domain Bacteria; kingdom Bacillati; phylum Actinomycetota; class Actinomycetes; order Micromonosporales; family Micromonosporaceae; genus Dactylosporangium; species Dactylosporangium sp. NPDC049742. The sequence goes on from NZ_JBFANF010000020.1 coordinate 168,238, forward strand.
GACCGGGCCGAGGAGAAGACGCCGTTCTGGTTCTCGGCGATCCTGTCGGGAGCCGGGTTGGTGCTCTTCTACTGGAGCATCATCCGGTTCTTCCGCACGCACGACCTGGCCGAGCCCGGCTCGCTGAGCCCCGACGGCGACTCCCCGTTCCACCTGGCGCTGCTGGGCGACGCCAAGCACCACATGCCGCTCGCCTCGCCGTGGCTGCCGGAGCAGCCGGTGCTCTACCACTGGTTCGTCTACGCCGAGATGGCCTCCACCTCCTGGATCACCGGGATCGAGCCGCAGGTCCTGCTGCTGCGCCTGTCGCCGCTGCCGATGATCCTGGGGCTGCTGATGCTGATGGCCGTCCTCGGCAAGCGGCTCACGGGGCACTGGTGGGCCGGCGCGGCCGCCGCGGTCACCACCTTCTTCGTGCTCGCCCCGACGCCGTACCAGTGGCCGCTGCACGGCTGGTTCTCCACCTTCGGCACCAACGTCTACGAGGACGGCTCGTCGCTGCGCGCGCAGCTGTGGACCAGCCCGACGCAGACGTTCGGCGCGGTCCTGTTCGCCGGTCTCGCGCTGGTACTGGTGGACGTGCTCACGGAACGCAACCGGAAGCGCTGGGCGCTGGTGGTCCTGCTGACCGCGGCGGTCACCGGCGGCAAGGCGACGTTCCTGCCCATGCTGCTCGCCGGCGTCCTGCTGGTCGTCGCGGTGCGCCTGCTGACCCGCCGCCGGGTCCACCCGGCCGCGCTGATCACCGCCGGCGTCGCGTTCCTCGCGCTGCTGTTCGCGCAGTTCGTCCTGTTCGGCGGGGCGGCGCAGGGCCTGGCGATCGACCCGCTGCACTTCGCCCAGATCTCCGGCGCGCCGTATACGGCCGAGTTCGCGATGCCGCTGCCCGGCCTGACCGGGCTGTGGCGGCTGCTGCTGGTCACGGCGATCACGATCGCCTGCTGGGCCTGCATCTGGCCCGGGCTGCTCGGCCTGGCGAAGCTGGCCAAGCGCCGCCGGCCCGACCTGCGGATCTCCGCCGACCCGGTCGTGCTGATGTTCGGCATCGGCCTGTCCGGCGTCGGCGCGCTGCTCGTCTTCGGCCACGAGGGCGGCGCCGAGGGCTGGTTCATGGTCTCCGGCCGCCCGTACCTGTCGCTCGCGGCGGTGGTCGGCCTGGCGATGATCACGCCGGCCGGCGTGCCCACCCGGCGGATGCTCACGTGGGTGTACGGCGCGATGGCGGTCGGCGCCGCGTGCCTGATCGTGGTGCACGAGCTGAACCCGAAGTGGATCCCGCGGCCGGCGCGCTTCGACGGGTCGTCCGGTATGAGCGCGCTCCACCTCCTCTGGCCGTACGCGGCGGTGTTCGCGCTGCTCGGCATCGCCGCGCTGCTCCTGCGCCGTTCGTCCTTCCCGGCCAAGGGCACCGTCGTCGCCAGCATGCTGGCCGGCGTCTGCCTGGTCACGACGCTGCTGCACCTGCACGAGACGACCCGCGAGGCCAACCAGACCGGCTGGCGCGGGATCAACCAGTACCAGCAGTTCATCCCGGCCGGCACGATGGAGGCCGGCCGGTGGCTGCGCGACCACTCCGACCCCGACGACCTGGTCGCCACCAACGCGCACTGCTTCGTCCTGGCCGGCACCACCCCCACCGAGTGCGACAACCGGCACTTCGCCTTCGCCGCGTACAGCGAGCGCCGCTTCCTGATCGAGGGCTGGGGCTTCACCAACCGCACCCACCAGATGGCGGCCGAGACCGGTCTGAACGCCGTGTTCGCGCCGTACTGGAACCAGCAGCTACTCTCCGACAACGACGCGGCGTTCACGACGCCGTCGGCGGCGACGATCGGTAAGCTGCGCGACCAGTATCGTGTGCGGTGGCTGTTCGTCTATGAGGCGTCGGACCCCTCGGGGGTCACGGCCTCGCCGGCGCTGGGCGAGTTCGCGCAGCTCAGGCATCGTGCAGGGAAGATCGCTGTCTACGAGATCCGCTGAGGGATGATGAACGACACTGTGACTGACGCCCCCGCGATGGAGCCGACCGCCGCGGGCCGCCAGGCCCGCCTGGCGCAGGTGCTGGCCTGTCCCTCCTGTCACGCACCGTTACGGCTTGATGGCGGCGAGGTCGTCGCCTGCGCCTCTTGCGGTCACGCGGGCAGGCGTCGCGGTGGCCAGCTGAAGTTCGGCGGCTTCGACTCCGAGGAGCTCACCGCCGACGCGCTGAACCGGATCAAGGAGTTCGTCAAGAAGCGGTTCAACAAGGTGTACCCGACGGCGATCAAGGTGCTGTCGCCGGTCATGGACCGCAACCTGATCATGCCGTTCCTGCGCAGCTTCGACCTGGAGCACGACCTCGTCGCCGACTTCGGCTGCGGCACGCACCGCCGCGACCAGCGGGTCATCTGCATGGACGGCGGCACCTACCCCAACGTCGACATCGTCACCGACCTGCGGAGCCTGCCGCTGGCCGAGGGCAGCCTCGCCGGCGGGATCAGCATCGCCGTCCTGGAGCACGTGCCCGACCCGGCGAAGCACATCGCCGAGATGCACCGCGTGCTGCGCCCCGGCGGCCGGATGCTCGTGTTCGTGCCGTTCATGCAGCCGTTCCACGCCTCGCCGTACGACTTCCAGCGCTACACCGAGGTCGGGCTGCGCGAGCAGTTCCCGCAGTTCGAGGTCCTCAGCGTCAAGGTCGGCGCCGGCCCGACGTCCGGCATGCTGTGGACGCTGCAGGAGTGGCTGGCGATGCTGCTGTCGTTCGGCAGCATGCGGCTGTACCGGGCGATCCTGCCCCTCACCTGGATCCTGTCCCCGCTGAAGCTCCTCGACCTGCTGCTGGCGCACCACCCGGCGGCCGCGGTGACCGCGAGCGGCTTCGTCATCGAGGTCCGCAAGCCGGCATGAGGGAGGCGCGACTTTTCGGCGGCCGGGGCCCCGCTTCCGGGGACCTGACCGGCAACCCGTTCCGTGCGGACCGGGACCGGATCGTCGCGTCCCCGTTCTTCGCCCGCCTCGGCGGCGTCACCCAGGTGATCAGCCCGGGCGGGTCGGGGCTGCTGGTGCACAACCGGCTCACCCACAGCCTCAAGGTCGCCAGCGTCGCCCGCGGCATCGTGGAGCGGCTGTGCTCGCCCCAGTGCGGGGCACAGCCGCTGCTGGACAAGCTCGGCGGCTGCGACGCCGACGTCGTGGAGGCGGCGGCGCTCGCGCACGACCTCGGGCACCCGCCGTTCGGGCACCTCGGCGAGCAGGTCCTGGACCGGCTCGCCCGGCAGCGGCTCGGGCTGCCGGACGGGTTCGAGGGCAACGCGCAGTCGTACCGCATCGTGACGAGCACCGAGATCAGCGGCTCGACCGTCGGGCTGGACCTCACCGCCGCGGTCCGGGCGGCCATGGCGAAGTACCCGTGGACCCGGCGGACCTACCCTTCGCCACACGTACACCTGATGCGTCCGACGCCTCGCGGTGCCGGGGTGGACCCGGACGACCCCGCGGCGGGGTCGCTGAAGTTCGGCGCCTACGTGACCGAGCTCGCCGACCTGCGCCAGGCCCGCGCGCCGTTCGACGGGCTGCTCGCGCAGTGGCAGCAGACCGCGGAGGCGTCCGTGATGGACACCGCCGACGACATCGCCTACGCCATCCACGACCTGGAGGACTTCCACCGGGTCGGGGTCCTGCAGCAGGGCACCGTCGCCACCGAGCTGATGGCGTGGCAGCGCGACGCGACCGCGCTGCGCGGTCTGGATCTCGCCGAGCTCCGCGCCTCCGCGCGCCGGCCGGGGCGCTCGGTGGAGCTGCTGCGCCGCGACCTGTTCCGCAAGGACGGCTGGATCAGCGACGACGACGCGTTCTGGGCGGCCGTCGAGCACGTGCGGCACGAGCTCGTCGACGGGCTGCTTGCGGCGCCGTTCGACGGCTCGATCGAGGCGGAGCAGGGCGTCGCGCGCTTCTCGGCCCGCTGGACGCGGCGGCTCATCGACGCCATCAACGTGCTCCCGGATCCGCCGATGCGCGCCGGGCACGTCGCGCTCGGCACCGCGCAGTGGCACGAGGTGCAGGTGCTGAAGTTCGTGCACCACCGGTTCGTCCTGGAGCGCCCCGACCTGGCGCTGCACCAGCGGGGGCAGGCCCGGCTGCTGGGTGCGCTCGTCGAGGCGCTGCACGCGTGGCTGGTCGACCCCGACGAGGCGGCGCGGCTGCCGCGGCGGCTGCACGACCTGGTCGACATGGCGTATGCGGAGGTCCGCGACCTGACCGCGGCCGACTACGGTCTCGCGTCGGGGGAGCTGGACCGGATGGCGATGGCCCGCGGCCGGGCGATCGTCGACTTCGTGGCGGCGCTCACCGACGGGCAGGCGGCCGGGCTGCTCGACGCGCTGTCCGGGCGGTCGCGGCAGCTGTGGACGGACGCCTTCGTATTGTGAGCGTCATGCTCACGCTGCGCCCGCTCACCCCGTCCGAGTTCACGTCCTTCATCGCCGCGCTGAAGGCGGCCTATGCGCTCGACGAGGTGCAGGCGGGGCGCGGCTCCCCGGCCGAGGTCGAGGCGCGGCTCGAGCGGCAGTTCGCGACGTGGCTGCCCGACGGCCTCGCCACCGAGGGGCACCTGCTCTACGCGGGCGTCGTGGACGGCGACGTGGTCGGGCACCTGTGGCTCGGGCTGCCGACGCCCGACCGGCAGCAGGCGTGGATCTACGAGATCTCCGTCGAGGAGGCGCACCGCCGCCGCGGCTTCGGCCGCGCGCTGATGCTCGCCGCCGAGGAGGAGCTGCGCGCCCGCGGCGTGACCCGGGTCGGCCTCAACGTCTTCGGTCACAATCCGGGGGCGCTGCGCCTGTACGAATCGTTGGGGTTCGAGACGACTTCGCGGCAGATGTCGAAGACACTTCCGTAAACACACGCATCAATAGGTGGACAACGTCACTCTGGTACCACTAGAAAGGGTCAGTGACCACCGAGAGTGATCTTCCGGCGACTGGGCGACGCGTGGACTGGCGCCGCTTTCACTGGGGGCCGATCGGCGTCGCGGTCGCCGGCGTCGTGACGGTGACACTGACGGCGATCATGGTGTATCCGTTGACGCAGCCCGATCGCCGGGCATCCGTGGACGGCCTGACCCCCGAGGAGCGCCGCTCCGCGGAGCGGGCGGGGCTGCCCGGCTCCGGTGCCTCGCCGTCGCCCTCGGCGTCCCGGTCCCCGTCACCGTCGGTGTCGGCCGGCGCGTCGCCGTCCGTCGTGCCGAGGGTCGTGTCGCGGGGCGGTGGGAAGCCCTCCGCCGGCAACACCGGCGTGATCGCCGGCACGGCGCTGACCGTGCTCACGGGCGACCAGACGCTGTCCGTCGACAACGCCGTGGTCTCGAACGCCGACATCCGCGGGTACGTCCGCATCACCGGGAAGAACGTGACGATCCGCAACTCGATCGTGCGGGGCGGGGCGGCGCGCTGCTCGGCCGCCGTGATCGAGGTCGTCGGCAGCGCGGTCATCGAGGACGTCGAGATCGCCCCGGCCAGCCCCAACGCGTGCCTCGACGGCGTGTGGGCCACCGCCACGACCCTGACCCGGGTCAACATCCACGGCACCGTCGACGGCGTGAAGGCCGGCAACGACGTCGTCATCCAGGACTCCTGGATCCACGACCTGACGTTCTTCAGCACCGGCGCCCCGGGCGCGACCGTCAACGACGCCGTCGACACCCGCGGCAAGCGCCGCATCACGCTGCGGCACAACGTGCTCTACCCGGGCGCCGAAGCCAACGCCGCCTTCCAGATCACGCAGGAGGGCGGCGCCAGCGGTGACGTGCGCGTCGAGAACAACTGGCTCGACGGCGGCTCCTGCGTGCTCAACTTCGCCCACCGCGGCGGCGGCCCCACCCCGATGACCGGCATCGCCGTGGTGAACAACCGCTTCGGCCGCAACACCAGATACGTCTGCCCCATTCTCATCAGTACGCAGACCACGCTCAGCGCCAATTCCGGAAACGTCTGGGACGACACCGGCGCGCCGATCCCCGCGCCCGACAAACACGATTAAATGATCTGGTGACCGCTTCGCTGGAACGTCTGGTCGTCATCGGCGGCGACGCCGCAGGGATGAGCGCCGCCTCGCAGGCCCGCCGCCGCCGACCCGCCGCCGACCTGCGGATCGTGGCGTTCGAGAAGGGGCAGCACGTCTCCTATTCGGCGTGCGGCATCCCGTACCTGGTGGCCGGCGACGTCTCCTCGCCGGACGACCTGGTCGCCCGTACGCCCGAGCAGTTCCGCGAGCTCGACATCGACCTGCGCCTCGGCTGCGAGGTCGTGGGGATCTCGCTGCCCTCCCGCTCCGTGACCGTCCGGTCCGGGGAGCGCACCTACGACGAACCCTTCGACCAGCTCGTCATCGCCACCGGCGGCGTGCCGGCCCGCCCCGACGTCCCGGGCGCCGACTCGGCCGGCATCCACGGCGTACAGACGCTGGAGGACGGCATCCGGCTGCTGTCGTTCCTGGAGGACCGAGCGCCGAAGCGTGCGGTGGTCGTCGGCGCCGGGTACATCGGCCTCGAGATGGCGGAGGCGATGATCCGCCGCGGCCTGGAGGTCACCCTCATCGACGCCGCCGACCAGCCCATGCGCACCCTCGACCCCGACATGGCCGGCCTCGTCGCGAACGCGCTGCGCGACCTCGGCGTCGACCTGCGGCTGTCGTGCCGCCTCTCGGGCTTCTCGTCGGACGCCGGCCGGGTCACCGCGGTCCGCACCGACGCCGGGACGCTGCCGGCCGACGTCGTCATTCTCGGCCTCGGTACGAAACCCAACAGCGCCCTCGCGGCCGGCGCGGGCATCGCGGTCGGCGCGTCCGGCGGCATCGTCGTCGACCGCCGCCAGCGCACGTCCGCGGAGGGCGTCTGGGCCGCCGGCGACTGCGTCGAGGTGCACCACCTGATCTCGCAGCGCCCCACCGCGATCGCCCTCGGCACCCACGCCAACAAGCAGGGCCGCGCCGCCGGCATCAACATCGGCGGCGGCTACGCCACCTTCCCCGGCGTCGTCGGCACCGCCGTGTCGAAGATCTGCTCGCACGAGGTCGCCCGCACCGGCCTCACCACCGCCGAGGCTCTGGGTGCGGGCTTCGAGGTGTTCTCCGCCGTCACCGAGTCCACCACCCGCGCCGGCTACTTCCCCGGGGCCCTCCCCATCACCACGAAGCTGATCGCCGAACGCACCACCGGCCGCCTCCTGGGCGCCCAGATCGTCGGCCAGGAAGGCGCCGCGAAGCGCATCGACGCCCTCGCCGTCGCCCTCTGGCACGGCATGACCGTCGAGGAGATGACCGGCCTGGACCTCTCCTACGCCCCGCCCTTCGCCCCGGTCTGGGACCCCGTCCTCATCGCCGCCCGCAAGACCGCCGAGCAGCTGGCTAGGCTCAGGCCGTGATCATCCACAGCGCGCCCTTCGCCTCGTTGGACGTCTTCACCCTGTACGCCATCCTCCGCCTCCGCAGCGACGTCTTCGTCGTCGAGCAGGCGTGCCCCTACCCCGAGCTGGACGGCCGCGACACCGAACCCGCCACCGTCCACATCTGGCTCACCGACCCCGCCGGCGCCGTCACCGCCTGCCTGCGCGTCCTCACCGACCCGGACGGCACCGCCCGCATCGGCCGCGTGGTCACCGCCGCCACCCACCGGGGCCAGGGCCTCGCCGCCCGCCTTCTCGCGGAGGCGGTCGCCCTGATCGGCCCCCGCCCCGCGGTCCTGGACGCCCAGACGACGGCCGTCCGCGTGTACGAACGGTTCGGCTTCGTCGCCACGGGCACCCCCTACCTCGAGGACGGCATCGAACACATCACCATGCGCCGAACCTGAGCTGTACTTCCCCCACCGCTGCCCCGGCGGGTCTTCGGCGGGCATTCTCACCCGCACCCCACTGCGCCGCTCCGCGCCGCACTGCCCGATCTTCGCGTGCTCTGCGGTGATCGAATTGCAGTTCTGGCCGCTATCACAGCCAGATCCGTCATTCGATCAACGGCGGCCGGGGGAAGCTCGGCGGCCGAGCGCAGATCCCCCATGATCCTGAAGACTTCGTGCTGCTATGACGACACAAACTCTTCCGGATCACGCGAACGCCGGGACCACAACCGTTCGGGATCATGGTGGAGCGGCGGTTTCTCGTGATCCGGAAGACTTTGTGCTGCCACGACGGCATGAACTCTTCCGGATCACGGAGGTGGGGCGGTGGGCGAGCGCTCGGCTGAGGTCGTGCTGCGAGCTGGCCGGCATGCCACCCGTGAGCCGGACGATTGTCGGCGGGCCGCTCCGGGTGACCGAGTCGCAGCGACCGGCCGCTGGAAGGCTGCCGCCGCTCTGGTTTCTCATGATCCTGAAGACTTCGTGCGGCGATGACGACACAAAGTCTTCCGGATCACGTGAACGTCAGGACCACAACCGTTCGGGCGGATGGTGGGGCGGCGTTCTTCCGTGATCCGGAAGAGTTTGTGCTGCCATGGCGACGTGAAGTCTTCCGGATCATGGAGGTGGGGCGGTGGGTGAGCGGGAGGAGGTGCAAGCTCAGAAGCGGGCGAAGCTGCGGAGGGGCATGCGGGGGCCGAACTTGGGGGCGGTGATGCCCGCGGCGGCGAGGAGGCCGCAGACGCGGCCGCGGTGGCCGGCGTACGGGGCGAGCAGCTCCAGCATGTGCTCGTCGGTGCCGCGGGCCGCGCCGGTCAGGGCGTAGGCCACGACGTTCTTGATGTGGTAGTCGCCGACGGAGACGGCGTCGGGGTCGCCGTAGGCGGCGCGGGTGACCTCGGCGGCGGTCCAGGGGCCGATGCCGCGGATGGTGAGCAGCCGCGCGACGGCGTCGGCGGCGGTGGCGCAGCGCTCCAGGCGGGACGCTTCGGCGGCGACGCGGCGCAGGGCGTCGGCGCGTTTCTGTTCGATGCCGAAGGGGTGGAACACCCAGTAGGGCGCGGCGGCGATCGCCTCGGGGGGAGGGGGGAGGCGGAGCCGGGGCTGCGGGCCGGGGGCGGGGTCGGTGCTGAAGTGGCGCAGGAGGCGCACGTAGCCGTCGCGGGCCTCCTTGCCGGTGACCTTCTGCCCGAGGACGGCCGGGACCAGGTGGTGGAAGACCCGGCCGGTCGCGCCGATGCGCAGGCCCGAGTGCTCGCGGGCGAGGCGGTACAGGAGCGGGTGCTGACGGGCGAGGTCGAGGAAGCCGGTGAGGTCGTCGCGGAGCCCGGCGACGGCGTCGGCGCGGTCCAGCAGCCAGTCGGCGCCCGGGCCGTAGGCGGTCGCGACCAGCGAGGCTCCCGTGAGCGTCAGCTGGAGTGTGCCCGGGCCGTCGGGTGTACGGGTGGCGAACCAGCCCTCCCGCGCGCCGACGGACAGCGTCGGGTCGCCGTTGATGAGGCACAGGCCGCGCAGCGTCCCCGCCAGGTCGTAGCGGGGCGGGCAGTCGAACGTCCTCACCGGGCGGCCTTGGCGAGGGCGCGGTGCAGGAGGCGGGCGTCGCCGAGCATGGCGCGCAGCTTACGCTCCAGGCCCGCGATCGGGATGAGGTTCTGTGGGGCCCGCGGGTCCTTGTAGGCGCTGGAGGCGAAGCGGGGGAGCGTGACCGCCGACAGGTGCGCGAGGGCGATCGCGTCGGCGGGGAGCAGGTCGGCGGAGCACTCGGCCCGCACGATGCCCGCCCACGGCGACCCTTCCGGGCCCGGCAGCCGCAGGTACCAGGCGAACCGGTGCCACGAGGTGCCGAGGAGGAACACGGGGGAGCGCTGGCCGCCGCGCAGCCCGGTGACGACGGCGGTCAGGTCCGCCGGCAGGTACTCGACGCGGTGGGTCTTGATGTAGCCCAGGGCCCGGGGCAGGTGCGCGCGCTCCTGCAGCGGGCCGTCGACGATGAGCAGGTCGCCGTCGTCGCGCTCCTCGCCGGACACGCCGACCTCCAGGGCCCGCATGTGCCGCTGTACGCCCAGCGCCAGGTCCTTCGGCTCGCCCCGGGAGACCCGGATCGCCGGGTAGCGGACGGCGCCGGCGACCAGGGGCGGGGCCAGCTCGAACGGGGTGAACAGGCCGCGCTCGATGCGGGTCGTGGCGATCGCGGCGGCGCCCCGGTCGAGGTCGCAGCGCACGACGCCGGCCGCGTAGGAGGCGGCGACGCCGGGGTAGGTGACGCCGTCGTCGTCGGTGGCCCAGACCCGCGCGTCGATGCGCTGGACGCCGTCGACGACGAGGACGGTGCCGGGCGGCCGCAGCCCGGCGGGCGCGTCGACGCCCCGCCAGGCCTGGGCGGGCAGCTCGACATCGGGCTGGATCTGCGCGCTGCTCTGCGCCTGCGGACCGTCCGCGGCGGCGGCCTCGAACGCCACCCCGTAGGACGGGTCCCACGCGTCGACGTGAAACTTCACAGCCCGACCCGTTCCACCCGGGCGGTGCGCGCGTCCCTGCGCACCTCGAACCTGACGGGGATGCGCTCGGCGAGCGCGCCGACGTGCGTGACGACGCCGACCATCCGGTCGCCGCGCGCGGCGAGGGCCTCCAGGGTCGCCGCGACGGTGTCCAATGTGGACTGGTCGAGGGTGCCGAAGCCCTCGTCGAGGACGATCGACTCGAGGCTCGCCGACGCGGTCGACAGGCCGGCCAGCTGCTCCGAGAGGGCGAGCGCGAGGGCGAGGGACGCCTGGAACGTCTCGCCGCCGGACAGCGTCCGCACCGCGCGCCGCAGGCCGGCGTCGTGGTGGTCGACGACGTAGAACTCGCCCTTCTCGTGGCCGAGGTCGTACTGCCCGCCGGACAGCTCCCGCAGCGTCCGCGACGCGCCGTCGACGAGCGTGTCGAGGGCCTCGGCGAGCAGCCACCGCTCGAAGCGGTCGGCCCGCAGGTGCTGGGCGAGGGCCTTCGCGACCTGCGCCTCCCGCGCGACCTCGTCGCGCTGGGCGGTCAGCCTGGCGGCCTCGGCGCGCCGCTCCTCGATCCGCCGGTGCGCCGCCTCGGCCCGCTCCACGGCGACGGCGGCCTCGCGGGCCGGGTCGGTGCCGGGCGCGGGCAGCCCCGCGTCGGCGAACTGCGCCCGCAGCTCGTGACGGACCGCGGTGACCCGCGCCTCGGCGTCCTGGACCGCCTCGGCGGCGGCGGGGCGGCGCTCCTGCCGCTCGCCGGCGGCGGTGCCGGCCCAGCCGGTCAGCGCCGCACACGCGTCGGCGAGGTCG
>NZ_JBFANF010000021.1:0-174664 GCF_040674675.1 Dactylosporangium sp. NPDC049742
TCGGGCGGGGCCGGCCCCTGCCCTTGATCGTGAACGAATGCGTCAGGGCGAGGCCATAGGTTCGCAACACCTGCTGCTGCACGACCTGCGACCCGTCACGAAGCCACGCGTTCCTGGCCCGAGCCTCGGTGAGGAGTCTGCACAGTTTCGCGAAGGTGGGCTTACGGCCGCTGCGTTGCTGGTGAACGGCTTCGTTCCACAACCAGCGACAGCGGCCCCACTCAGCCACCAGTGCGGCAACCGCCGTCGCGCCCGGGCGCAGACGGTAGTTGTACCGCACCACCTCCTCCACGCAAGACAGCATATGGCGACAAGTCGTACAGCGCCAGGACGGACGAGGTCAGGCAGAACACCAACGTCGCCCACCAATGCCACTCCCACGTCGTGCGGCGCCCCAAGAACCAGTGCAACACCTAGAGCACTCCCTAACCTCCCCACAGCTGAAGCCGAGGGCTTCTCGGAAACCTTCAGGTGAACGCGCCCCAGCACGACGGAAGGGACGACATGAGCGACCAGCGGAGCGGCTCGGGCCGCGAACCAGCATTGCAGGTTGGCTCAGGCCGACGCCGGAGCGCAGCGGAGGCGGCGGCATGAGCGACGTGCTGCTCGACGTCAAGGACGGCGTCGCCCGGATCACGCTCAACCGGCCGGAGCGCGGCAACGGCGTCACCTACGCCCTCGCCGCGCGGCTGCACGACGTCGTCGCCGAGGTCGCCTCACGCCGGGACGTGCGGGTCGTCGTGCTCACCGGCGCCGGCCGGCAGTTCTGCGTCGGCGGCGATCTGGCCGGCGACGCGTTCGCCGCCGCGCGCCAGGACGTGCCGGTGGACGACGACGTGCGGGCGCAGATCGAGCGCGGGCGGCTCACCGAGGCGATCCGCGCGCTGCCGCAGATCACCATCGCCGCCGTCAACGGCGGCTGCGCCGGCGCCGGGCTCGCGCTGGCCCTCGCATGCGACCTGAGGATCGCCGCCGAGCGCGCCGTGCTGCGCACCGCCTACCTCGACGCCGGGGTCAGCGGCGACTACGGCATCACCTGGCTGCTGCCGGCCCTGCTGGGCGAGGCGCGGGCGAGGGAGCTGCTGCTGCTGTCGGAGAAGCTCGACGCGCAGGCGGCGCTGCGGTACGGACTGCTGCACCGCGTCGTGTCCGGCCCGGCGTTCAACGGCACCGTCGACGCGTTCGCCGAACGGTGCGCTGCCCGGGCACCGCTCGCCGTCGCGGCCATCAAGGAGAACCTCGCCGGCGCCGCCGGCGTGCCGCTCGGCGAGCACCTCGCCGCGGAGGCCCGCCGCCAGGTCGCCACCGCCCGATCCGCCGACGCCGCGGAGGCGGCCGCGGCGTTCCTCGCCAGGCGGCCGCCCGTCTTCCACGGTCGGTAGTGGGCTCAGCCCCGCGCCGCGGGGCCGGCCGCCCGCTTGCCGCGGTCGGTCATCGAGAACCGCAGCCGGGCCATCATGTTCTCCACCTCGGGATCCTGCCCGGCCTGCGCGAACAGGCCCGGCACCCCGGCGGCCAGCTCCTCCTGGGTCCAGCGGCGCTCACCGTTGCGGATGAACGCGACGCTGGTGAACGGCTCGTACAGCTCCACGACGTCACCCTGCACCCCGAACACCTTGCCGGAGATCGTCCCGGCCGCGTCGCTGCACAGGAACGCCACCATCGGCGCCACGTTGTCCGGCGACCAGAAGTCCCAGCCCTCGCCGCCGCCGATCTCGCCGTAGGCGCCGGACGTCATCCGGGTCCGCGCGGCCGGGCACACGACGTTGCTGACCACACCGTAGCGGGCCATCTCCTGGGCGACGATCGACGACATCGCCACGATGCCGGCCTTCGCCGCGCCGTAGTTGGCCTGGCCGAAGTTGCCCAGCAGCCCGGCCGTCGACGACGTGCCGACGAGCCGGCCGCCGGTGCCGGCGTCGCGCCAGTGCACGCACGCGGCGTGCGCGACCGCGTAGTGCCCGCGCAGGTGCACCCGGATCACGTCGTCCCACTCGTCCGCCGTCATCTTCACGAACGTGCGGTCGCGCAGGAACCCCGCGTTGTTCACCACCGCGTCGAGCCGGCCGAACGTGTCGACGGCGGCGGCCACGATCGCGTCGGCGACGGCGGTGTCGGCCACGTCGCCGGCGACCAGCACGGCCCGCCCGCCGCCGGCCTCGATCTCCTTCACGGCCCCGGCGCCGGCGTCGGCGTCGAACTCCGCGACCACCACGCTGCCGCCGAGCGCCGCTACTTCGAGGGCCTCGCGGCGGCCGATGCCGTGCCCCGCACCCGTGATCGCGACGACCTTGTCCACCAGGCTCATACCTACTCCGCTCATGCCGCTTCTCACTCCGCCGGCGGGTAGTCGCCGGCCAGCAGGCCCTGCTGGACCGCCGCGATCGTCTCCTTCATGCCCAGCTCCGCGCGGCGGGCCGCGATGAACTCCGCGCCCGGCGCCTGGTGGCTCACCGCGGAGAACTCCGCACCGGACAGCACGGCGTCGCGGAAGCCCTGCAGGTTCATGGTGCGGTTCAGGGCGTACTTCTTGACCGCCAGCACGTCGCTGGGCGTGTTCGCGATCCGCGTCGCCAGCTCGTGCGCCCGCTCGTGCAGCTCGCCGGCCGGATACACGTGGTTGGCCCAGCCGAGCTCGACGGCCTCCTGTGCGCTGAACCGGCTGCCGGCGATGTACGCCAGCTCGCGGGCCTTCTTCGGCCCGACGAACCAGCTCGCCACCGGCGACAGCAGTCCGCCGCCGACCGGCAGCTGCGGCCAGCCGATGACGGCGTCGTCGGCGACGACGGTCAGGTCGCACATCACCGCCATGACCGTCGCGGTGCCGAGGCAGTAACCCTGCACGGCGGCGACGACCGGCTTCGGCGAGTCCCAGATCCGCAGCCAGCGCTCCAGGCTCGCGCGCTGCCGCTGCCAGTCGGTGTACGAGGAACGGTGCCCCGCCGACGCGGCCCGGCCCGGGCCGGACATGTCGCCGCCGGTGCTGAACGCGCGGCCGGTCGAGCAGACCACGACGACCCGAACGTCCGGGTCCGCCTCGTGCGCGGTGAGCCCGGCGGTGAACCCCTCGAGCATCTCCGGGGCGAGCGCGTTGAGCTTGTCTGGCCGGTTGAACCGCAGGTACCCGACCCGGTCCCGAGTGAAGACCTCCAGTAGTTCGGTCATGACGTCACCTCCGCTGCGCTCCGGCGCCGCCCTGACCTTGAAACTGCGCCCATGATGACCGGCTCCTCGCTCCGCTGCGGGCCGGTCATGCCGCGCTCGCCGTCAGCGCGGCCACGACGAGCCGGTGCGCCTGGGTGACGTGGCGCAGCGACCAGTGCAGGTCGCACTCCCAGGTGTAGCCGATCCCGCCGTACACCTGGATCGCCCGCTCGACGACGGAGGCGCACAGCTGCAGCACGTACGGCGCGCCGCCGGTCATCGCCGCTGGGTCGTTGCTGAACCAGGTGACGCCGCTTCGGGCCAGCTCCACGTCGCGGTGCATGTCGGCGAGGGTGTGCTTGACCGCCTGGAACGAGCCGATCGGCCGGCCGAACTGGACCCGGGTCTTGGCGTACTCCACGGTGTCCTGCAGCGCCCGGTCGGTGGCCCCGACGGCCTCCGCCGTGGCAAGCAACGCATAGTCGCGCAGCGCACCGGCCGGGGCGAGCGGTCCTGGCGCGGTGTCCGCGCGGCCCAGCGGCAGCGACGGCGCGTGGTCGTCGACGGTGAACTCCCCCGTGACGGGCGCGGTGCCGTCGCCGGACAGCACCAGCGCCGCCTGCATCGGGTACGGCAGCAGGAACCGGTTCCACTCGGGCACCACGAGGGTGACCGGCGTGCCGGCGGGCGGCCGCTCGGCCAGCCAGCGGCGCGCGGCCAGGGTACTCAGCAGCGGCAGGCCGACCAGGGCCCGGCCCCACGCCTCGGCCATCACGCACAGGTCCAGCAGCGTCACGTCGGCGTCGGTGCCCGGGGTGTCGCCGTCGGCGAGCTCGGTCCAGCCGCCGGCGGCGAGCTCACCCCACAGCTTCACCGGCGACCAGCGGTCCTCGCCGGTCGTGCCCTCGACCGCCATCTGGTGCACCGCGTCGGTGACCTCCAGGCCCAGCGGGCTGGGCAGGTATCGCGTGCTCACGCCTTCGCGCTCCCTTCGCGGGGCAGGCCCAGGACCCGCTCGCCGATGATGTTGCGCTGGATCTCCGACGTGCCCGACACGATCGTCGAGGCGCGGTGGAACAGCAGCCGGGTGCGGTACAGGTCGGTGTGCTCGGGGCAGCCGCCGAACGCCGCCAGGTGCACGATCTCCTGCACCAGCTCGCTCCAGGTCACCTTCAGCACCGCGCTGGAGCGCGGCGAGGCGTCGCCGCCGGCCATCTTCTCCAGCGAACGCATCATCTGCCAGCGCAGCAGCTCGACCCGGGTGACGAACTCGGGCAGCCGGGCCGCGATCGCGGGGGCGTGCGCGGCGCAGTGGTCGGTGAACAGCCGCAGGTAGCCGTGCAGCTGGTTGAGGGCGATCGCGCCGAAGCCGACGCCGCGCTCGTGGGTCAGGATCGTGCCCGACACCAGCCAGCCCTCGTCCTCGGCGCCGACGAGCAGGTCGGTGCTCGTCTCGGCGCCGTCGAAGAACACCTCGTTGAACTCGTGCGTGCCGGTGATGTTGATCAGCGGCCGGACCTCGACGCCGGGCTGGCGCATCGGCACGAGCATCAGCGACAGCCCGCGGCTGCGGGAGCCGGCCGCGCCGGTGCGGGCCAGCAACAGGCACCAGTCGGAGAACTGCGCGTACGTCGTCCACACCTTCTGGCCCTGGATGCGGTACACGTCGCCGTCGCGCACCGCGCGGGTGCCCAGCGAGGCGAGGTCGGAGCCGGCGCCGGGCTCGGAGAAGCCCTGGCACCACAGCTCCTCGCCCTTGAGGATCGCCGGCAGGAACCGGGCCTGCATCTCGGGCGTGCCGTGGTGCATGATGGCCGGCCCGGCGAGGAGGCGCCCGACCCGACCGAGGCCCTCGGGGGCGTCCATGCGGGCGGCGATGTCGTTGAACGTGAAGTCCTCGATGACGCCGAGGCCGCGGCCGCCGAACTGCTCGGGCCACGACAGCCCGGCGTAGCCGGCGTCGAAGAGCTGCCGGTCCCAGACCCGGCGGATCTCGATCTCCTCGTCCATCGTGAGGTCGTTGCGGCGCTCCCGCCATTCGGCGGGGATGGCGGTGGTGAGCCACGCTGTCACCTCGCGGCGGAACTCGTCCACCGCGGGGTCGGCGAATGATGTTGCCGGCACTCGTGCAGCCTCCTGATTCAGCGGTCCCAGCCCAGGCGGCGAAGCAGCGCACCGCCCATGACCAGGTCGAGGTCGTCGTCCTTGAGGAACGGCAGCTCCTCGGTGAACATCGCGACCGCCTGCGCGTAGGTGCACGGCAGGCGGGTCGCATCAGTACCCCAGAACACGCGCCCGGCACCGAAGGCGTCGACGACCCGCTCGATGCGCGGCGCGAGACCGCGGTAGGGGTAGGGCTCGTCGGTCGCGCACGGCAGCGCCGACGCCTTCACCGACACGTTGTCGTGCGCGGCGAGCGCGACGAGCCGGTCGAGGATCGGGTCGAGGGCGTCGTCCTTGTCGTCGACGAACAGCCCGAGGTGATCGACGATGAGGTTCAGGCCGGGGTTGGCGGCGGCGACCGGGCCGAGCTTGGCCAGCTGCCCCGGCGCCCACACCATGACCGGCAGGCCCTGCGCGGCGGCGACCGGCCAGAACCAGTCGGCGGTGCCGTCGTCGAGCCAGGAGACCTTGTGCCACGGCGGGAACGCGACCCGCACGGCCACGACCGCGTCGTCCGGCCACGCCTTGACCTGCTCGCGCGCCTCCGGCTTGTCGAGGGCGAGGTGGGCGGTGGTGCGGAAGCGGTCGGGGTGGGCCGCAACCGCGTCGAGGCTGATCTGCATCGCGGCCGGGAACGGCGGGACGAGCACGGCCCGGTCGATGCCGGCGGCGTCCATGTCGGCGAGGATCGTGGCCAGGGGGATGACCCGCTGCCCGAACTTCGCGGCCCGCTCCTCGTGGCCTTCGGGGAAGAGGTGGATCTGGCTGTCACAGGTGAGCATCGGCCGTCCTTTCCGATCGGGCGTGCTGGACGGCGGCGACGAGCGCGAGGCCGTTGGCCCGGGTCTGCTGGGGTGTACCGCCGGAGGTGAGCTGCAGGACCAGTTCGTCGACGCCGACGGCGGCGAACCGCCCGGCGGTGGCGGCGATCTGCTCGGCGCACGAGTCCCGGTCGCCGGCGACGGAGTAGGCCGCCACCATGTCGTCGGGCACGAGCGCCGCCACCGGCGCCCAGTCGCGGAACCGCAGCTCGGTGGCGAGGTCGCGGATGCGCTCGGCCACCTCGGTCCATGGCGTGCCGGCCAGGACCGGGTGGTAGCTGGGGGTGGAGAAGTAGAACGCCAGCTGCCGGCGCACCGCGTCGGCGGCGGCCGCCGGGTCGTCGTCGACGACGCAGATCTTCCACGCCGCGAGCTTCGGCCGGTCCGGACCGGCGACGGCGGGGGCGACGACGTCACGCAGGTAGGCCGGCGCGGTGGCGAGGCTGTGCAGGGCGATCCCGTCGCAGGAGCGGGCGGCGGCACGCAGCATCGCCGGGTTGAGCGCGGCGGCGTACAGCGGCACCCCGGCGCGCAGCTCGGCGTCCTGCGGCATGTCCAGCTGCGGGAAGTCGCACTGGTAGAACCGGCCCTCGAAGCGCAGCCCGCCCTCGGACCGCAGCGCGGCGCGGACCAGCTCGGCGTATTCGGCGGTGCGCGGCGCCGGGTGGTCGTAGCCGGCCGCGTCGAAGCGTCTGGTCCGCACGCCGCGGGTGCCGGCGCCCAGCCCGAGGGCGAACCGGCCGCCGCTGAGCTCGGCGAGGTCCGCGGCGGCCATCGCCACCGCGAGGGGTGCCCGGGTGAACGAGTAGGCGATACCGGTACCGATGCCGATGCGGCTGGTGTGCGCCACCAGGTGGCCGGCGCGGACGATCCCGTCGCCGCCGAAGCCCTCGGTGGTCCACACCCGGTCGAGGCCGGCCTCCTCGGCGGCCCGGGTGATGTCCAGCAGCGGACCGAGGTGGCTGGTGGCCAGCGCCATCGAGATGCGCACGGTCATACCGCCACCTCCGCTGCGCTCCGGCGTCGGCCTGACCTCAAGACTGCGCCCATGATGCCCAGCCCTCCGCTGCGCTCCGGGCCGGTCATGCCGCCACCTCCGCTGCGCTCCGGCGTCGGCCTGACCTCAAGACTGCGCCCATGATGCCCAGCCCTCCGCTGCGCTCCGGGCCGGTCATGCCTGCTCGCTCTTGGGCAGCAGCACGATGTCGAGGATCTGCGGCCCGGCGGCGGCGTCGACCATGACCGGGTTCAGCTCCAGCATCGACCACTCGGCGAGCCGGCCGCCGACGAACTCGGTGGCGAGACGGGCGATGAGCGCGGCGGTGGCGGCGCGCTGCCCGTCCGGCACCGGCAGGCGGTCCAGGGCCCGCTCGACGGCACCGTCCGTGGCGGGCAGCGCGATCAGCGACGAGTCGGTCTTGGCCTCGACGTCGCCGCCGCCGGATCCGACGATGAGGTACGGCCCGTACCAGGGGTCGCGGTTGAGCGACACGAACAGCTCGACGCCGGTGCCGGTCTCCTCGACGAGCACGCCGCGCACGCCGGGCAGCCCGGCCGCGGCGGCGGAGGCGAGGACCCGCCGGGCGGCCGCCTCGGTCTGCTCCGCCGTGGCGCAGCCGAGCACGACGCCGCCGACCTTCACCTTGTGCAGCAGCCCGTCGGCGACGATCTTCACGACGTGCGGATGCGCGACGCCGGCCACGGCTCCGGCGACGCCGTCGACGTCCTCGGCCGCCACGAACACCGCCTTCGGCATCGGCACGTCGAGCGCGTCGAGCAGGTCCCGGGCGGTGCGGCCGTCGGGCGCGTCGCCGATCACGTCGGCCGGCCCCGTCGCCTGCGGCGCCTCCGGCTGGGTGCGCGGGTAGAGCCGCGCCAGCATCCGGGCGGTGGTGGCGATCCCCCGCACCAGCAGCGTCTCCGGGTGCCGCTCCCGGAACGCGACGGCCCAGTCGGTCCACGCGAAGTCGCTGAGCGTCGACACGATGGTGGGGCAGCCGGTGGCGGCGCCCAGGTCGGCGTAGCGGTCCAGCGAGCGGCGGTGCACGTCGCGCTCGTCGTCGGCGGCCGGGAAGGTCAGCGCGTACGGGATGACGACGGCACGCACGGCCGCGTCGGTGTAGACGGCGTGGAACGCGGCGGTCACCTCCTCGTACGGTTTCGGCGAGGCGGTCAGATCGATCGGGTTGCTCACGTACGCCCCGTCGGGCGCGACCGCCCGCAGCGCCGAGGTGGCCGCGTCGCCGAACGTGGCCAGCCCGACGCCCTCGTGGCTGAGCAGGTCGGCGGTGAGGGCGGCGGCGCCGCCGGACGTCTCGATGACCGCGACGCCGCCGCCGGTGCCACCGGCGCCGTGCCGGCTGAGGTAGTCGGCGATCGCGGCGGCCCGGGTCAGCTGCTCCATGCTGCGCACCCGGATCACGCCGTGCGCGGTGAGCACCTCGTCGACGAGCCGGTCGGGGCCGGCCAGGGCGGCGGTGTGCGAGCGGGCGATGGCCGCGCCGATCTCCGAGCCGCCGGACTTCGCCAGCACGATCGTGACGCCCTGCTCGCGGGCGCGGGACAGGGTCCGCTCCAGGCGGGCCCGGTTGCCGCCGAACGACTCGAGGTAGGCGGCGATGACGGTGGTGGTCGGCCGGTCGAGCATCGTCTCCATCGCGTCGATGGCGTCGAACGCGGCGCCGTTGCCGATCGACACGCACAGGTCGACGCCGGCGCCGTCCTCGGCCAGGCCGCCCATGATAGTGGTGGTCAGGGAGCCGCTCTGGGACACCACGGACACGCCGCCGACCCGCAGGTCCGGCGGGATGGGCGCGCCGAGCGGGGCGATGCCGGCGCGGAAGTCGGCGAACCCGACGCCGTTGGGCCCGTAGAGCCGGCTGCCGGTGCCCTCGACGATGCCGACCAGCTCCCGCTGCAGCCGGATGCCCTCCTCGGTGCCGCGCTCGGCGTACCCGTCGGAGATGAGCACGATGTGCGGGACCTTCATCTCGACCGCCTTGGCCACGACCGAGTTCGCGGCGGCGGAGTTGACGATGAGCACGGCGACGTCGGGGGTGCGCGGCACGAGGCCGAGGTCGGCGACGGTCGGCACGCCACGCACCTCGGGGCGGGTGCGGCTCACCGGCCAGATCTCGGCATCGCCGAAGGTGCGCAGGTTGTGGAACAGCAGGTAGGTCCAGAGGCTTCCGTCGCGGGCCCCGACGAGCGCGACGCCCGGCCGGGGCGTGCTCTGTGCGGTCATGTGGTGTTCAGCTCCGATCGCGGTTCATGACGGCGTCCACCAGCACCGGACGGCGCTCCTCGCGCACGATGCGCGCCGCGCGGGCGAGCGTCGCGGGCAGCTCGGCCGCGTCGGTGACCGGGCCGATGCCCTCCACCCCCTGGCTGCGGGCCAGGGTGGCGAAGTCGACGTCGGGGCCGGTGATGTCGATGCCGGCGGCCACGTCGGTGTCGCGGCCGCGCTGGTGGCCGATCTCGGTCTGGTGCATCCGGTCCTGGTTGTAGGTGCGGTTGTTGGCCATCACCACGAGCAGCGGCAGCCGCTCGTGGGCGGCGGTCCACAGCGCCTGGGCGGTGTAGAGGAAGTCGCCGTCCGGCTGGATGTCCACGACGAGGGTGTCGTCGTGGCGGTGCGCGAGCGCGGCGCCCAGGGCCGCGGGGACCCCGTAGCCGAGCCCGCCGCCGCCGGAGATGCCGAGGTAGCAGTTGAACTCGTCCATGTCGAACGCGCGGCGCGAGTTGCCGTACAGCGCGCCGAACGCGAGCTGCCACGCGCCGCCGCGGACCGCCTCGAACGTCTCGACGGCCAGCCGGGCCGGGCCGAACGTGCCGGGCGCGCGGGACAGCCGCTCGCGGAACACCGCCGGGCCGCTCGCCGTGGCGCGCAGGGCCGCGGTGCGCGCGGCGGCACCCGGCACCGGCAGCTCGGCGACGATCTCGGCGAGGCGCGGCAGGGCCACGGCGGCGTCGCCGGTCAGCACCGCCTCGACCCGGTCCCAGGCCGCGGCGGCCCGGTCCAGCGGGGCCCGCTCGATGAGCGCCGCGCCGGACAGCACGAAGACCCGCGCGCCGGGGCGGGGCAGCCAGGCGAAGTCGCGGTTGGCGACGTCGGTGCGGCCGAGGGCGAAGTACGGGTCGCGCACGTCGACGGCCAGGATCACGTCGGCGTCGGCGACGTCGGCGTGGTGGTGCTGGGTGCGGTCGGCCCAGTGCGTGTTGGGGAAGTTGTGCCGGGCGCCGAGGTCCACGACGCCCGCGCCGAGCCGTTCGGCGAGCGCGACGAGGGCCCGGTAGGCGGCCTCGCTGCGCCCGGCGGTGTCGGCCAGCAGCAGCGGCCGCTCGGCGGCGGCGAGGGCCTCGGCGACCGGGAGCAGGTCGGCGTCGGCGACCGTCGGCGTGCTCTGCCGGGCCAGCGCGGTCGCGGGCGACCACAGCGCGTTGCGCGGCTCACCGGCGACCTGGTCCTCCTGCAGCCCGGCGTCGAGGGCGACGTAGACGGGCGCCTGCGGGTAGGCGGTGGTGATGCTGTGGGCGCGGGCGAGGCTGTGCACGGCGGCGTCGAGGCTGGCCGGCTGGTCGTCCCACTTGGTGTAGGCGCGGACCTGCGCGGCCTGGTCGCGGGCGGCGTGGATCCAGTCGATCCACGGCCGGCGGCGGGCGGCGTCGGCCGGGCCGCTGCCGCCGACGACGAGCATCGGCACCAGGTCCAGGAACGCGTTGAACAGCGCCATGGAGCCGGTCTGCAGCCCGACGAGGTTGTGCAGCGCGACGCCCATCGGCCGGCCGGTCGCCTTGGCGTAGCCGTGGGCCATGCCGACGGCGACGTTCTCGTGCAGGGTCAGCAGCAGCTCGGGCTTGCCCGCGCGGACCAGCGACTCGTGCAGGCCGCGCAGGGTCGCGCCGGGGTTGATGGCGAGGTGTTCGATGCCGAGGCGGGCCAGCACGTCGACCATGACGTCGCTGCCGTACCGCACCGCGCCGTCTGCACTCATGTCGTCCCCTCCGCTGCGCTCCGGGCCGCTCATGCCGTCACCTCCGCTGCGCTCCGGCGCCGGCCTGAGCTCCAACCTGTAATCCCGATTCGCAGCCCTCCGCTGCGCTCCGGCCCGCTCATGCCGTCACCTGCGCCGCGTACTGCTCGGCGATGGCGCCGGGGGTGGTGAGCCAGATGTCGTCGCGGCGCTCGGCGAGCAGGTCCAGGACCCGGCGCAGGGCGTGCAGCCGGTGCGGCTGGCCGGCGGTGAACGGGTGCAGGCTCAGCGCGTACACCAGCGGCGTCCGCGCCGGGCCCACCTGGGTCAGCATCTCGGTGAGGTGGTCGTGGGCGATGTCGGCGAACTCGCGGCCGGTGTGCCCGCGGGACAGCACCTGCGGGTAGTCGTTGGTCTCCAGCGGGTACGGCACGTTGAGCAGCGGCCCGCCGCGGGTCGACAGCCACACCGGCTGGTCGTCGATCGGCCAGTCGAGGGTGTAGGTGTAGCCGGCCTCGGCCAGCAGGTCCGGGGTGTTGGCGCTCTGCGTGGCGCCCGGGGACATCCAGCCGGCCGGGCGGGTCCCGAACGCGGCGGTGAGCAGCGTCGTGGACTCCTCGATCAGGGTCCGCTCCTCGTCCTCGGCCATCCCGCCCTGCAGCTCGGAGTTGGTGCGGCCGTGCCCGACGATCTCGCCGCCGGACGCGCGCAGCACCTCGGCGACCGGCGGGTACAGCTCGGGGACCCACGCGTTGAGCAGGAACGCGGCCGGCAGGTCGCGGGCGGCGAGCTCGTCGAGGATGCGCCACAGGCCGACCCGGATGCCGTAGTCGCGCCAGCCGTACCGGCGGTGCTCGCTGTTCGGCGGGTCCATGCCGGGCGTCAGCGTCGCCCCGCCGCCGCCGAAGGCGAAGCACTCGACGTTGACGGCGACGTAGGCGGCCAGGCCGCCGCCGTGCGGCCAGGCGAACGCGGGCCGGTCGGTGATGGGACGGTAGGCGTACCGCCCGGAGTCAGGCAGCCGCATGGAACGGTCCCTTCTCGGCCCGCGCGACGTAGTCGTGGGCCTCGGCCAGGCCGATCACGTCGGCGTACTTCTGGTCCAGGTCGAACAGGTTGATCCAGTGCGACGCCTCGATCCGGTCGAACGTCAGCTCCTGCACGACGCCGACGCGGTAGTTGAGCGAGAACGCGTCCAGGACCGTGGAGCGGATGCAGCCGCTGGTGACGCCGCCGCCGACGAGCAGCGAGTCGACGCCCCAGTCGGTGAGGTACGCGGCCAGCGGGGTGCCGAAGAACGCGCTGGGCTTCTCCTTGTCCAGCACCACGTCGGTGGGGTTCGGCGTGATCGGGTCGACGATGTCGAAGGCGCGCGGCGCCGGCTTCATGTCCTCGCGGCCTCGGCGGTTCTTGTCCAGCCAGCGGCCGCGGTTGAGCCCGTCGGGGCGGGGGCGCACCGGCCGGGTGTAGACGACCGGCAGGCCGCGCTCGCGGGCGGCGGCGGCGAGACCGGCCATGGCCGCGACGGCCCGCCATGCCGCCGGGCCGCAGGAGTTGCGGTACAGCGCCAGCGACTCGGCCTCGCTGAGCCCGGGGTCACCGCAGAACAGGTAGGTGGCGTCGATGAGCAGGACGGCGACGTTGCCGCCGAGCCCCATCCTGGCGCCGTAGCCGGCCTGCGCGGCGATCTCCCGGTCGTGCTCGGTCAGAAACCTGTCCCACCCGCTCATGCGTCCTCCGCTGCACTGGGGTACCGCAATGCTTGCACGGTATCATGTACTCAAGTTCTATACTAGAGATAAACATATTGCCGAGACCCCTGCGCCCGGGGCCTGCCCCGCCGGTCAGGCGTCGATCCCGCCGCGCTCCACGAGCTGGCGGGCGATGACGTTGCGCTGGATCTCGTTGGTGCCCTCACCCACGATCATCAGCGGGGCGTCGCGGAAGTACCGCTCGATGTCGAACTCCGTGGAGTAGCCGTAGCCGCCGTGCACCCGCATCGCATCGAGCGCGATCTGCATGGCCGTCTCGGACGCGAACAGCTTCGCCATGCCCGCCTCCAGGTCGCACCGCCGACCGGCCTCGGTGCGCTCCGCCGCGTACAGCACCAGCTGCCGGGCGGCGGTCAGCCTCGTCGCCATGTCGGCGAGGTAGTTGCCGACCGACTGGTGCTGCCAGATCGGCCGGCCGAACGAGTGCCGCTCCTGCGCGTAGCGCAGCGCGTCCTCGAACGCGGCCCGCCCCACGCCGAGCGCCCGGGCCGCCACCTGCAGCCGCCCCGTCTCCAGCCCGGTCATCATCTGGGCGAACCCACGCCCCTCGACCCCGCCGAGCAGCGCCCCGGCCGGCGCCCGGTAGCCGTCGAACGACAGCTCGCAGCTCTCCACGCCCTTGTAGCCGAGCTTGGGCAGGTCCCGCGAGACCGTCAGGCCCGGCCCGTGCTCGACCAGCACGATGCTCACGCCCTTGTGCTTCGGCACAGCGTCGGGGTCGGTCTTGCACAGCAGCGCGATGAGCTGCGAGCGCCGCGCGTTGGTGATCCACGTCTTGGCGCCGCTGATCACGTACCCGTCGCCGTCGCGGCGGGCCGTCGTCGTCATGGCCTGCAGGTCGGAGCCGCCACCCGGCTCGGTGAGCGCCATCGTGGCCCGGATCGCGCCGGTCGCCATCCCCGGCAGGTACCGCTGCCGCTGCTCCTCGGTGCCGAACGCGAGCAGCAGCTTCGCCACCACCGTGTGCCCGCCCATCGCGCCGGCCAGGCTCATCCAGCCCCGGGCGAGCTCCTCGGTGACCTGCACGTAGCAGGACATGGACACGCGCGCCCCGCCGTACTGCTCGGGGATCGCCAGCCCGAAGACGCCGAGCTCCTTCATCGTGTCGATGAGCCGCTCCGGGTACTCGTTCGCGTGCTCCAGGTCGCGGGCGACCGGGCGCACGTCCCGGTCGACGAAGTCGCGGACCAGGTCGACCACGGCGCGTTCCTCAGCGTTCAGGTCCGTCACGTCGCCACCTCCTTTTGCTGGTTCAGATGACGCCGGCATCGCGCAGGGCGGCGATCTGCTCGGCGGTGCGGCCGAGGACGGCCAGGATCCGTTCGGTGTGCTCGCCGACCGCCGGAACCGGGTCCAGGCGCACGCCGGCGCCGACCACGGTCTGTCCGGGTGGCGTCATCGCGGCACCGGTGACGTCGCCACCAGACCGGCGGCGATCTTCTCCGCCATCGCGTACACCGTCAGGATCATCATGCCCCGCGGGATGCTCGGCATGAGGCTGGCGTCGCCGATGTACAGGTTGGTGAAGCCGCGGACGCGCCCGTCGAGCCCGGCCACCGCCAGCGGGTCGCCGGCCGGGCCGAGCCGGCCGGTGCCGGTGGCGTGGTGGAACAGGAAGATGTTGCGCCGGATGTGCTCGCGCAGGTCCGCGTCCCCTGCGGCGGACTCAGGGGCTTCAGGGGCGAACCAGTCGCGCACCGCCGGGTCGGCCAGCCGCCTGCGCAGCCACCGCAGTCCGCGGGCGATCGCGTCGAGGTCCTCGTCCCGGCCGATGTCGAGGTCGATGACCGGATGCGAGTGCGGGTCCGCGTCCGCGATCGTCACCGAGCCCTCGGCGGCCAGGTGGACGAGGAACACCGTGATCGGCAGCAGGCCGTCCGGCGGTGCGGTGTCGCCGTGGTTGACGCCGATGCTCAGGTCGTACGCGGGCAGCGCCGGGTCGCTCTTCACCCGGGCGAACAGGGACTGGCGCGTGCCCGGGACGTGCCCGCGCGCCGCCAGCCGCTCGGCGAAGCCGGACGCCGTGCGCATGAACAGCCGGCTGCCGTAGTGGTCGTGCAGGTTCCGGCCGACGCCGGGCAGGTGGTGCAGCGGCACCCCGTCGCCGAGGATCGGCGCGAGGGCGGCCGCGTCGCCGATGCCGGAGCGCTGCAGGACCGTGGGCGTGCCGATCGCGCCGGCAGCCAGCACGACCCGGCGGGCACGCAGCTGCGACCGTCGGCCGTCGCGGACGACGGCCACGCCGGTAACCGTGTCGCCGTCCCACAGCACCCGGTCGATGAGCGTGTCACCGATGATCGTGAGGTTCGGCCGGTCGCGCACGTCGTCCAGGTAGGCCCGGGCGGCGTGGTACCGCTCGTCGCCGTCGGCGTTGCGGGTGCCGTCCCCCCAGCCCTCGGCGGCGTCGGGGCCGGAGGCGTCGATCGGGCCGGGGAGGCCGGCCGCGGCGTAGGCCCGGCGCAGGTCGTCCAGCAGCGGCGACGTCGCCCGGTCGCGGGAGACGAGCAGCGCGCCGTCCCGGCCGCGACCCGGCGCGTCGTCGCCGCGGAGCCGCTCGACCTTCAGCAGGAACGGCCGGAGGTCCTCGAACCCCCAGCCCTCGGCGCCCAGCTCCACCCACCGCGCGTAGTCCTCGCGCAGGCCCCAGTTGATGCCGGCCGCGTTGATGACCGAGGAGCCGCCGAGGACCCGGCCGCGGATGAAGGGGATGTCGTAGCCGTACGGGGCGACGTGGTACCCCCAGTCGTACGGGGTCGGCACGTAGCTCGCGGCGTTGAGCACCGGCGGCCAGTCGCCGCCGCGGCTGTGGCCGAAGTCCGGGCCGGCCTCGACGAGCGCGACCCGCTCGCCGGTGGCCGACAGCCGGTTGGCCAGCACGCAGCCGGCGGTGCCGCCGCCGGCGACGATGGTGTCGAACGTCAGGTCGGACAGGTCTTCCGGCGTGGCTTCCGGCATGGGGCTCAGGACCGGTCCCTTCGTTTCACGACCTTGGTGAGCTTCTGGTTGGCGACGAGCCCCTGCGTCACCGGATGCCGCGGCGCGGTCATGATCTCCTCGACGGTGCCGGTCTCCACGATCCGGCCCAGGCTCATCACGACGATCCGGTCGGCCAGCCGGCGCGCGACGCGCAGGTCGTGGGTGATCACCACGAGGGTGTTCGTCCGCTTCAGGACGCCGAACAGCTCGATGACCTCCTTCTGCGTGGTCGGGTCCAGCGCGGTCGTCGGCTCGTCGGCGACGATCACGGCGGGCCGGTTGACCAGTGCGAGGGCCACCATCACGCGCTGGCGCATACCGCCGGACAGCTCGTGGGCGTAGCGCCGCATCGCCGCGTCCGGGTCGAGCTCGGCCGCGGTCAGGGCCTCCCGGGTCCGCGCCACGATCTCGTCCTTGCCGGTGGTGCCGTGGGCCTTGAGGACGTCGGCGAAGATCTTGTCCAGGCGACGCACCGGGTTCAGCGCGGAGGTCGGGTCCTGGAAGATCATCGTCACGGTGGAGCCGCGCAGCGAACGCAGCGTCTTGTCGTCGGCCTCGAACAGCGACGTACCGGCGACACGCACCGAACCGCCGGTGACCCGGCCGCCGGGGCCGAGCATGCCGAGCAGCGCCTGGCCGATGGTGCTCTTGCCGGCGCCCGAGGTGCCCACGACGCACACGCACTCGCCGCGCCCGATCTGCAGGTCGACCGGCCCGATCCGCACCCCGTGCCCGCGGTCCGGGTCGCCGAGCTCGACGGTCAGCTGCGACACGTCGACCACCAGCTGCGTCGCCCCGGCCGTACCGGTCGTCCCGGCGGTCTTGGTCGTGTTGGTCGTCTCGGTCATCGCGTTCCCCGATCTGCCGGTCCGGTCGCGTCCAGTTCTGCGGCCTCGGCCGGTGCGAGCAGCTCCGTCATATTGGCCGCCGTGCCCGACCGGGACGCCGCCGCGGCCAGCCGGTCGGCCAGCATGTTCACGAAGACCAGGAGCACAACCAGCGCCAGCGCCGAGCTCAGCGCGATCCACGGGTCGCGGTTGAGGTACTGCTGCCCGTCGGCCAGCATGTTGCCCCAGGACGAGGTCTCCAGCGACGGCCCGATGCCGAGCAGGGACAGCGCCGCGGCCGCGCCGAGCACGTCGCCGAACACGAACGCGCTGACGACCGCGACCCGGATGAGCAGCGCCGGGACCAGGTGCTCCCGGATGACCCGCAGCCCGTTGCCCCACACGAGGTTGCTGTAGACGACGTACTCCTGCTCGCGCAGCTGCAGCGTCTCGCCGTGCACGACCCGGGCGACCAGCGGCCACAGCGCGATGCCGAGCACCAGCGCGATCTGCAGGGTGCCCCGGCCCAGCACGCCGATCAGGACGACCGCCATCACGACGAACGGGAACGCCACCTCGAAGTCGACCAGCCGGAGGATCGCCCGCGCCCACCAGCGCCCGTACCAGCCGGACGTGACCCCGACGAGCGTGCCGACGACCGCGGCGATCAGCGTGGCGAGCAGCGCGACCTCGACCGACCAGGGCAGCCCGTGCAGCAGCTCCTGGAGGTTGTCCCGGCCGGCGCCGTCGGTGCCCAGCCAGTGCTGCGCGCTCGGACCCTGCAGCCGGCTGCGGATGTCCTGCTCGGCGTGCCCGGCCCCGTGCTTCCACACGGTGAGACCGAGGATGAGCAGGCTGATCAGCCAGTACAGCGAGCTCTTCACGCCGCGCGGCAGCAGCCGCCAGGTCCGGGTGCCTGCGGTGGCCATCAGCCGTTCCTCCTCAGCCGGGGATCGGCGATCCGGTACAGCACGTCCGACACCGCGGTGACGGCGAAGACGACCAGGCCGATGAGGGTGACACCGGCGGCCAGCGACGGGAAGTCCGCGTTCTGCACGCTGACGACCAGCAGCTGACCGAGGCCGTTGATGCCGAAGAGCTGCTCGACGATCACCGCGCCGGACAGCAGCAGCGTGAACTGCGTGCCCGCGGTCGCGATCAGCGGCACCAGCACGTTGGGCAGCACGTACTTGGTGCGGATCGTCGCGGGCGACAACCCGTACGCGGTCGCGGTGTGCACCAGCTCCGAGGACCAGACCTGCCGCGCGGCGCTCTGCACGACCCGGGCCAGGCGCGGCGCCGCCAGCCAGGCGAGGCTGATGCTCGGCAGGATCCACGAGTCGGCCCGGTCGAACCCGATCGCCGGGAGCACCTGCAGCTTGATGGCGAACACGGTGATCAGCAGCAGCGCGATGATGTAGTACTGGATGCCCTGGGTGGCCAGCACGATACCGCTGACGACCTTGCGCAGCGGGCGGCGGCGACCGGCGGCGGATCCGGTGCCGCCACCGATGTAGATGCCGATCGGCGTGGCGACCACGACGTTGATGACCGTCGCGATCACGCACAGCAGGAGCGTCGTGCCGAGCCGGCCGGCGGCGAGGTCCAGCGCGGGGACCCGCTCGGTGATCGAGTTGCCGAAGTCGAACAGCAGGAACTGCCGCAGGAAGTTGAGGTACTGGACGATCAGCGGGCTGTCGAGCCCGTAGATCACGCGGATCTGGGCGACGTCCTCGGGGGTCGCCTCGGGTCCGGCCAGGATGACGGCCGGGTCGCCCTGGACCCGGGCCAGGAAGAACAGCACGGTGACGAGCAGGACCAGGAACCCGACCAGCTCGATCACCCGCACCCCGAGCCGCAGCGCGATGCGGCGGGCCACGGGGTCCTTGGGGTCCTGCGGCGGGGCGGCCGCGGGCCGCGTGGAGAGCTGCTGGGTCATCGGGCCGCCGCCGTGGTGAGTTCGGGGCCCGAGCCGTCCCACTCGTCGAGGTACCGGCTCGCGGCGATGAGCATGGCGGTGTGCGGGTGCTGCGGGTCGTCCAGGACCGACTCGGCCGAGCCGGACTCGACGACCCGGCCGTCCTGCATCACGTGGACGTCGTCGGCGAGCTGGGCGATGACCGACATGCTGTGCGAGACGATCAGGATGGCCAGCCCGACCTCTGCGTGCAGCTCCTCGAGGAGGCCGAGGATCTCCGCGGTGGTCACGTTGTCCAGGGCGGTGACCGGCTCGTCGGCGACGAGGATGGCCGGGCGCACCGACAGCGCCCGGGCGATGGCGACGCGCTGGCGCTCGCCGCCGGACAGCTCACGGGGCAACGAGTGCAGCTTGCTGGTGGGCAGCCGCACCCGGTCGAGCATCTCGCCGACGCGGCGGGCGATGTCGTCCTTGCTCATCGGCTCGCTGCCGCGCTGCCGGGACCGGGCCCGCAGCGGCTCGGCGATCGAGTCCGCCACCGACCAGCGCGGGTCGAGGCTGGCGTAGGGGTTCTGCATGACGACCTGGATGCGGTTGCGCAGCGCGAGGGCCGTCTTCGCCGACACGGTCGACAGGTCGGTGCCGGCGATCTCGACGACGCCGCTGGTCGGCTTGGTCAGGCCCAGGAGGGCCCGCAACACCGTCGACTTGCCTGCGCCCGACTCGCCGATGAGCCCGACGATGCGGCCCCGCGGGATGTCGATGCTGACGTCGCGGGCGGCGTGCACCAGCCGGGCGCCGCGACGATAGGTCACACTCAGTGCCCGCACGGCGGCGGCTGATTGTCCCGTACTGATTCCGGTATCGGCCATTCGTTTCGTCCTTCTGATCAGGTGCCGGCACCGTCTTGCCTGGTGCCGGCACCATGGAACGAGTCGGGAAGATCAGCTACTTGAAATACACTGTCTCCCAGGAAGTGTTCGTCGAGCTGTCGATTGTGTAACCGGCCACACCGCTGCTGTAGGCGATGACTTTGAGGCCGTTGTTGAAGAACAATGCCGGCGGGTTGTCGTGGATCGCCTTGGCGAGTGCCTTGAGCGTTTCCGCCCGCTCCGGGGTGCCCACGGTCTGAGTCAGGGCCTTGCTGAT
The DNA here is from genome assembly GCF_040674675.1 of Dactylosporangium sp. NPDC049742. Taxonomy (NCBI): domain Bacteria; kingdom Bacillati; phylum Actinomycetota; class Actinomycetes; order Micromonosporales; family Micromonosporaceae; genus Dactylosporangium; species Dactylosporangium sp. NPDC049742. The sequence continues at coordinate 19,744 of NZ_JBFANF010000021.1, forward strand.
CAGGTCCGCCTGGGTCTGGTCGCACCACGAGCCGGGCTTGCGCAGGCAGCTGTTGAAGGAGTAGGCCTTCGTCGCGTCCTGGGTCGGCGCCGTGAGGTAGGCCGTGGTGAACATGTCGGCCGGCCACTGCCCCTTGAGCAGGTAGCTGGTCATGTTCGCGGTGGTCTCCTGCTTCATGGTCAGCTTGATCCCGACCTTGGCGAGGTCGCTCTGCGCCTGGGCCAGGAAGTCCTTGTCGCCGGCGAAGGCGCCGAGGGAGTAGACGCCGGTGAGCTCGAAGCCGTTCGGGTATCCGGCCTGGGTGAGCAGGTCCTTCGCCTTGGCCTGGTCGTACGGGTACGGCTGCAGGCCGTCGTCGTGACCGGTGGTGCCCGGGGCGGTGCCCTGGCTGGCCACGGTGGTCAGGCCCTGGAACACCGACTTGATGACCGCGTCCTTGTCGACGGCGTAGTTGATCGCCTGGCGGACCAGCGGGTTGTCCAGCGGCTTCGAGCCGCCCGTGGACGCGATGAACTGCAGCAGGAAGACGGCCTGGTTCTTCAGCGGGAAGACCGTGAAGTTCTTGGCCTTGACGTTGTCGATCTGGTCGAGGTCCAGCAGGGTGTTGATGTCGGCCGCGTTGGACAGGATCGCGTTGGTCCGCGCCGTCTGGTCCGCGACCTGCTTGATCTGCAGGTTGCCGATGATCGGCTTCCGCCACGACGTCGGGTTGGCCTTCATCGCGATCTCGGTGGTGCTGATCGACGTGACCGTGTAGGGACCGGTACCGATCGGGGCCTTCGCGAAGCCGTCCATCCCGACCTCGGCGAGGTACTTCGGCGGCACGATGTACAGCGCCGCGATCTCCTGCGGCAGCACCCCGTCGGGCTTGGCGGTGGTGATGTTGACGGTGGCGGCGTCGACCTTGGTCGCCCCGGACACCGTCGGGTTGTACAGCTTGGCGACGCTGCCGGTGCCGGCGGCGCCGAGCAGGGTGGTCACGGTCGCCACGACCGCGTCGGCGTCGACCGGCTCACCGTTGGAGAACTTCACGTCGGTGCGTAACGAGAACTGCCAGGTGGTGTCGTTGACGCGGTTCCAGGACTTGGCGAGCCACGGCACGGGCGTGCCCGTGTTGTCGACCCGGGTGAGCGCGTCGAAGATCGCCGAGGTGGACTCGGCCCGTGGGGGCGACGCCGCCTGGAACGGCTGTCCGAGGAACTGCGAGATCGAGGGCACGACGACGCGCAGCGTGGCCGCGGCGTTCTTGGCCTCGTCGGGCTTGCCGGAGGAGGCGGCCGAGGGGTCGGAGCTGGAAGAGGTTCCGCCGCAGGCGGCCAGGGTGGTGGTCAGGGCCAGAATCGAGCAGGTCAGAGCCGTCCTCAAACGGGTCACCGGGTCTCCTTCACGTTAGCGAGAGATGGTCGCGACCGGGCTATGACGCGGAGCAGTGCCTCCTCGCGCACGCGACCGATCCCACCCGTGGCGTCGCTGCGGAAGCTGAGTACAGACACTACGCTCATGTACCGGAGTACACTATCAGAGTTAACTGACTCGTAATAAGAGCCGGTCAGGACCTTTTCCGAAGCGGCGGAAGACACCAGGAGTTGTGTGTGGAAACCTACGTGAATCACCTCTACGTCACAGGTCGCCGCGAAAGCGCCCACAGCGGTGCACGGCTGGGCATCACCAACCCGGCCACCGAGGAAGAATTCGGATCAATCGCCGACGCCGACGACACCGACGTCGACGTCGCGGTGCGCGCCGCCCGCACCGCCCTGACCTCCGACGCCTGGCGCAGCCTGACCGCCGCGGCCCGTGCCGACCTGCTCCACAACCTGGCCACGGTGCTGGACCGGCGCGCGGACGAGTTCGTCGAGGCGCTCCTGCCGCAGAACGGGTTCCCCGTCACCATGCAGCGCCTGCACGTCATGGGCGCCGCCAACCTCTACCGCTACTACGCCGACGTCGTCCGCACCTACGAGTTCGAGGAACTGCGCACCTACCGCGGCTCGAACACCATCGTGCGGAAGGAACCGGTCGGGGTCGCCGGCCTGATCGCGCCCTGGAACGGCCCCCAGCCCCTGGCCGCGTTCAAGATCGCGCCGGCGCTGGCTGCCGGCTGCACCGTGGTGCTCAAGCCCGCACCGCAGACCAGCCTCGACGCGTTCCTGCTCGCCGACGCTGTCGCCGAGGCCGGCTTCCCGCCCGGCGTCTTCAACGTCATCACCGGCGGCGCGGCCACGGGCGCCGCGCTCGTCGCCCACCCCGGCGTCCGCAAGGTCGCCTTCACCGGCTCCACGGCGGCCGGCCGCGCGATCGCCCAGGCCTGCGCCGCGGACTTCAAGCCGGTCACCCTCGAGCTCGGCGGCAAGTCGGCCGCCATCCTGCTCGAGGACGCCGACATGGAGCTCTTCGCGGCCAAGGCCGCACGGCTGTGCGCGCCGGAGACCGGCCAGGTCTGCTTCTCCCACACCCGCGTGCTGGCGCCCCGCGCGCGGTACGACGAGACGGTCCAGGCCGTCACCGCCGCGCTGGCCGCCACCGTCACCGGCGACCCGCGCAAGGAGGACACGACCATGGGCCCGCTCATCTCACAGGCCCAGCGCGAACGCGTCGAGCAGTACATCGCGCTCGGCCGGGAACAGGGCGGCCGGGTCGTGCTCGGCGGCGGGCGGCCCACCGGCCTGGACCGCGGCTACTACCTCGAGCCGACCGTCTTCGACCAGGTCGACAACAACATGCGGATCGCCCGGGACGAGATCTTCGGCCCGGTCGTCGCGGTCATCCCCTACGGCAGCGAGGCCGAGGCGATCGCCATCGCCAACGACTCCGACTACGGCCTCGCCGGCTGCGTCTTCAGCCAGGACGTCGAGCACGCCCTGCAGGTCGCCCGGAAGATCGAGACCGGTTCCATCGGCGTCAACATGTACGGCACCTCGCACGCCGCCCCGTTCGGCGGGGTGAAGGCCAGCGGCATGGGCCGCGAGCTCGGCCCGGAAGGACTGACCGCCTACCTCGCCTACAAGGCGATCTACGGCGCCCCGGACGACGCCGCGCTGGCCCCGGCCGCCCTCGCCTGATCGAACGGCTCCCAGTCGAACGGCTGAGGCCGGCCAGAAGCACCGGCGGCTACCGTGACCGCATGCGGCAGCGGGTGGCGTACGTCGTTGCCGGCGCCACCCTCCTCGCCGCCGTGCTCGTCAGCGCCACGCTGACCGGCTGGAACGACCTGTTCGACCTGCGGGTGTACCGCGGCGCCGTCAGCTTCTGGCTGGCCGGCGGGGATCTGTACGCGTACCTGCTGCCCGGCAGCCCGTACGGGTTCACCTACCCGCCGGCCGCCGCGATCCTCATGGCGCCGCTCGCCGTCGCGCCCTGGCCGGTCGCCGTCGCCGCGAGCTTCGTGGTGAGCGCCGCCGCGCTGACCGGGGTGCTGTCCTGGCTGGTCGGCCCCCTCACCGCCCGCACCGGCTGGCCGCCCGGCGCGGTGCTGCTCTGCGCGACCGCCGGCGCCGCCATGCTCGACCCCGTCCGCGCGGTGTTCTCGTTCGGCCAGGTGAACCTGGTGCTGCTCGGGCTCGTCGCCGCCGACCTCGGGCTGCTCGTCGCGCGGCGGCACCGCCTCGCCGGGATCGGCATCGGGCTGGCGGCCGCGGTCAAACTCGTCCCGCTGGTGTTCGTGCTGTACCTGCTGGCAACCCGGCGATACCGGGCGGCCGCCACGGCCGCGGCCACGTTCGGTGCGACCGGCGCCCTGACCGCCGCCGCCGCGCCGGACGCCTCCCGGCGCTACTGGCTCGGCGCCCTCTTCGAGCTCGGCCGGGTCGGCGAACCCGGGTTCGTGCTCAACCAGTCGCTGTACGGCGCCCTGGTGCGGCTGCTGCCGGACGCGTCGGCCGTGCCGGCGTGGGCGGCCCTGTCGGCAATGCTCGCCGCCGCCTGGTGGTGGGCGGTGCGCCGCACCGGCGACGTGCGGCTCGGGCTCGCGCTCACCGGTGCGCTCGGCTGCCTGTGCAGCCCGATCAGCTGGAGCCATCACCTGGTGTGGCTCATCCCCGCGCTCGTGGTGCTGGCCGACACGGGTGCGGTCGCCGTCGCGGGCGGGGCGTGGGCGGTCCTGTCCAGCCGGCTCATCTGGACCACCGAGGGCGACCGGCCAATCGTGGCCGCGATCGTCGGCAACGTCTACGTCCTGGCGAGCCTGGCACTGTTCGCAGCGCTGCTACGCACGGCAACCGAGACCGGCGACGCCCCACACCCTGCGCCGCTCAAGACCGGCGACGGCGCCCCGGACCCAGCGGCAGCCAAGACCGGCGACGGCACCCAGGGGGCGACGGCGCCCTTGACGGCGGCGGCGCCCCGAGCTCAACGGCAGCCTTGACCGACGGCGACACCTAATCCCTCGCCTGGTACTGATCGAGTCCGGCGCGATGTCCGTCGACGCGGCATCTTCTGCGCCCTGCTCATCGCCGGCGGCGTGGTCACCTGCCTCGCGGCGGACGCGCCCGGCGGCGCCACCGACAAACTCCACTGAGAAGGCCGAGGCGCCGAAGCTCACCGTCGGCCCCGAAGCCACCGCGGGCAGCACCAAACGTCCGGAAGATCCGCCGGCCTCGGACAAGCCCGGCCAGCAGACGACTCCCGCAGGCAAGGTGGTGAACGGCGGGGCACCCCCAAGGCACGCAGACCACGGCGGCGGCCGCGGCACCGAAGAACCCCGGCACGGGTGGCGGCCGCTACCCGCTTGCCGACGGCAACTTTCCCGTCCGCCTCACCATGGAACCCAACGTCATCTCGCGCGCCGAGCGACATCAGGCCACGTGGCCGCACTTCACCGGCCTGCCCAGCGGCGACCGGGCGCCCCGCGTCCGACGGCGGCGCCCCGCACCCGGCGGCGACCGGGCGCCCCCGGGCCCGGCGGCGGTCGGCGTTCGCTCAGCGACCGACGGCGCCGCCCAGTTTGCCGCCGCTGACCTGTTCGATCGCGGCGGTCACGCGGCGCGCCGGCATCCCGGCGGCGTCGAGGTCCGCGAACACGAACGCGGTCCCGCTGAACAGGATCCGGCGGTGCGCGGACGCCGGGCTGTGCAGCTCGCTGCGGTCGGCCGGCACGATCACGACCGAACGGTGCCGGTTGGCCCCGACCCGCTGCACGGTGACGGAGTGCACGTCCGACCAGCGGTACGCGTCCGTCTCGATCGCCACCCCCGCACCGGCGGCCGACGGCGGCGCCTGCCGGAGCTGGGCGAGCCAGCGGTGGCGGATTCCGGCGATCCGGCGGAGCTTGAGCAGGCCGTGGGCCAGGCCGGCGAGTCCGGCCAGGAACGGCAGGATGAGCAGCCAGCCCTCGTCGCCGTCCTCGAACCAGTACTCGACGAAGCAGACGGACCCGATGGCCAGCGCGAGCGACGGCACGATCCAGCCGAACGCCTTGAGCCGCAGGTCGGGGCCGGGGTCGCGCTCGAGCAGCCGCAGGCCGGTGCCGTCGACGTGCAGCTGGCTGCGCCGCAGCAGCCCGCCCACCGCCGATGCCGCCGCCATGAGCATCAGGCAGCCGGGCAGGCACAGGAAGATCAGTGCGCTGGCCGCCTCTGCCTCACCGTAGAACGAGGTCGTGTAGGAGTACGAGCTGTAGTAGGTGTTCGCCTCGTCGGCGGCGAGCGTGATGCCCAGGAGGTAGGCGGCGATACCGATCACGGTCAGCACCACGGCCTGCACCGCGGTCCCGGCCGGCATCGTGATGAACTCGGTCGGGCGGCTGCCGCCCTGCTGCGGCACCGACGGCACACCTGGGTAGCCCGTGCCGAGTCCCGGCTGCGGCGGGTACGGGCCGGCCGGCCACTCCGCCGATGTCTGAAGCGCCCCGCTCACCGGCGAGTCCATCCCGACGGGCGCCGACACCGGCGCGTTCGGCCCGCTGACCGGCGCTACCGCCGGCGACCCGGGCGACGTGAACGGCGCGCTGAACGACCCGCTGACCGGCGCGGCGAACGGCCCGCTGACCGGCACCGAGACCGCGGGCGACACCGGGCCGGCGGCCGGTGAAGCAGGCGCGGCCGGCGCTCCGTGCGGGAACCCCTGCGGGGCCGGTGCGGCAGCGGGCGAGGCGGGCGCCGCCGGCGTCTCGGCCGGGGTGACGGGTGCGGCGGGCTGGGTGAACGGCGGCGACACCGGTCCGGCGGCCGTGGCGAACGCCGGTGCCGGCAGGTGCGCCACCGACCGCAGCGCCCCCTCGGCCACGACCAGCTCCGGCTGGTCGAGCACCGTCGGTGCGATCCCCGTCGCCTGATGCAGCATGGTGGCGATCAACGGCATCCGAGTGCCACCGCCGACCAGGAACACCGCGCCGACCTGCTCCGGCGCGACCCGCGCCTCCCGCATGCACTGCGTGGTGATCCGGATCGTGTCGGCGAGCCGCGGCCTGGCCAGCTCCTCGAACTGCTCGCGGGTGACGAGGACGTCCTGGTCGACCAGCGGCACGAGCAGCGCCGCCGAGGACTGGGCGGACAGCGCCTCCTTGACCTCCGACGCGTCCTGCCACAGCGTCCGGAACGCCCGGCTCTCCGCGGTCGTGCTCGGGTTGCGCAGCCGCTGCCACTCGTCCGGGGCGGTGCGGCCGGCGATGTCCCCGACGATCGACAGCACGATCTCGTCCAGGTCCAGGCCGCCGAAGTCGTCGAGGCCGCGGAACGACAGCGGCTCGAACGTCTCCGGGCCGCGCCGCACCACCGACACGTCGAACGTGCCCGCGCCCAGGTCGTAGACCACCAGGCAGCCACCCTGGGGCAGCTCACGGCCGAGCACGGTCGCGAAATACGTCGCCGCGGCCGTCGGCTCCGGCAGCAGCGTCACCTCGGGCAGGCCGGCGTGCCGGGCGGCGTCGAGCAGCACGGACTGGCGGGCGGGGCCCCACTCGACCGGGCACGTGATGACGACCTTCGCCGGCGGCTCCGACAGGGCCCGCACGGCCTCCTGCCAGACCCGGCCGAGGGTCGCGCCGACGAGCGTCACGATCGGCACCGACTGCTCGCCGAGCAGCAGCTCCAGGTCGTCGACGCGGCGCTTCGGGTTCGGCTCATAGGCCTGCGGGACCAGCCGCGCCTTGCGCTGCGCCGCCCGGCCCGTCAGCAGCCGGCCGTCGTCGTCGACGCAGACGGCGGAGGGCAGCAGCGGGGAGCTGTCGAACAGCAGCGGCCGCACCCGGCCGTCCGGCCAGGACAACATGGCCACGGTGTTGGAGGTGCCGTAGTCGATGGCCAGCCATGACTGTGCTTGCGGGTACGCCACGGGGCAGAGCTTAAGGGAGCCCTACGACGATTTCGGGACGGAAGATCACGACGTCCGGACGGTTTCGTCGGCCGAACGACCCATCGTTTTCAGTCAGTGCACGTCACGGCCGGGCGTACTTCCGGCGCGCGAATTTGGGTGCTCGTCGCGGCGTTCACCGCGCCGCGATGTCGAGCAGTTCCGCCGCCACGGCGGTCGGGGTGCGGCCGAGCCACAAGGCGTGCAGCGGACGCGACAGGTGCAGGCCCGCCACCCGGAGCTCGACCAGGTCGCCGGCGGCGACGGCAGCCGCGGCGGCACGGGCGCTGATCACGCCGATGCCGCCGCCCGCGCGGACCGTGGCGAGGATCGTCGTGGTCGAGCCGAGGCTGATGGCGTGCGGCAGTACCGGCGGGAAACCGAGCGCATGTTCGAGCGCGTTCAGGAAGGTGTCGCGGGTGCCGGAGCCCGGTTCCCGCAGCAGGAGCGGCTGGTCGGCGAGGTCGCTGGGCCGCAGCTCGCGCCAGGCGTGCGCGGCGAGCGGATAGCTGGCGGCGACGACCAGGGCGAGCCGGTCCTCACCGACGGCGCGGGAGCCGAGGTCCGCGGGGATGTCGGGCGACTCGACGAAGCCGAGGTCGGCCACGCCGCGGCGGACGGCCTCGACGACGCCCTGGCTGTTCGCCACGCCGGCGGCGATGTCGAGGCCGGGGTGGGTGCGGCGCAGGCTCAACAGCCAGCCCGGCAGCAGGTGCTCGGCCACGGTGAGGCTCGCCGACAGGCGCAGCCGGGCCTGCCGGTCGGCGCGCAGAGTCAGCACGCCGTCGGCGAGGGCGTGCGCGGCGTCGATGACGCCGTGCGACCAGGCGACGACCGCCTCACCGGCGGGGGTGAGCAGGCTACCCCGGCGGGAGCGCACCAGCAGGGACACGCCGAGGCGGCGTTCCAGCTTCGCCAGCCGCGCGCTCGCGCTGGGCTGGGTGATCCCGTGCGCCTGCGCCGCGCGCCCGACACTGCCGGTCTCGGCGACGGAGATCAGGAGGTCGAGCGCCGGCAGGTCGTTCATCCAGGGCGGCAGTGGCATCGTGCGCAGTCTGTCACAGCCGCCCTCCGGCCGGTCCCTCATCCGGTGAGGCCGGCCCGTCATCCGGTGAGCCCGGTCCGTCATCCGGTGAGGCCGGTCCGTCATCCGGCGAGCAGGTGCTGCAGCCCGAGGCTGGTCGCGCTGACCGCGACCCAGAGGATGAGGCCGAGCAGCAGCGGCCGGACGCCGGCCCGGCGCATGGCCGCCACGTCGGCGGACAGGCCCACCCCGGCGAGGGCGATCGCGATGCACAGCAGCGCCAGCCGGTGCAGCGCCTCCTGCCCCCCGGCCGGGACCAGGCCGCCGGTGTTCAGCGCGGCCACGCCGAGAAACGCGATCAGGAACCACGGAACGAGGGAGGCCGCCAGACGCGCCTTCGACGTCCGAACTGGCTCCTCACGGCGGCGGGTCCAGGCGGTCACGGCGAGCACCACCGGAATGATCATCAGCGTCCGGGCCAGCTTGACGACGACCGCGTACCGGTCGGCGTCACCTCCGAAGGCGCCCGCGGCGGCCACCACCGAGCTGGTGTCGTTGACCGCCGTGCCCGCGAACAGCCCGAACGCGTGCGGGCTCAGGCCGAGCGCGTGGCCGAGCGGCGGGAAGACCAGCACGGCGGCGACGTTGAACACGAAGATCGTCGAGATGGCGTACGCCACGTCGCCGCCCTTCGCCCGCAGCGCGGGGGTGGTGGCCGCGATGGCGGAGGCGCCGCAGATGCCCGTGCCGACACCGATCAGCGTGCGCAGGTCGCCGGACACCCCGAGCCGCCGGCCGGCCAGCCAGGCCAGCAGCAGGCACACCGCCAGGGTGCCGAGCATGACCGGCAGCGACCCCGCGCCGACGTGCAGCACCTCGCCGAGGGACAGCTGAGCACCCAGCAACACGACGGACAGTTGCAGGACCGGTCCCCTGGCCAGGTCCAGCCCCGGCCGCAGCAGGTCGTACCGACGCCGGACCAACGGACTCAGCAGCACCCCGGCAACGACGGCGAAGACCGGAGCGCCCAGCACGGGGACCCACGTGCCGAGCGCAGCCGCGGCCGAGCCGAGCACGACGGCCGCACCGAGCCCGGCGGCATGGACCGGCAGGTGACGCCCACGAGCCTCAGCAAGAACGATCACCAACTCAGGCTCCGCCCCGGCGGAACGCCCCGGTAGCGGCCGACCTGGAACCACGGTCATAGGCATCGCCTATGACCTCTCCCGCGTCGAGGTTGCCGACGGTAGCCACGGTCATCGATACTTAGGGTTCCGCCGCCTTGTCATTGGAGCACCCCATGCCGAGCTGCCGGCCCCTGGCTGCCGTCCTGTCCGCCGTTGCGCTCGCGACGCTGACCACCACCGTGGCGACCGTCGCGACACCGTCCCAGGCCGCCACCGCCGGGCCGAAGACCGTCATCGCCAACCTGTTCGAGTGGAACTGGACCTCGGTCGCGTCCGAGTGCACGTCGTTCCTCGGGCCGCGCGGCTACGGCTACGTCCAGGTCTCCCCACCGCAGGAGCACGTGCGGGGCCAGGAGTGGTGGGTCGCGTACCAGCCGGTCAGCTACCGCATCGAGTCGCGCAAGGGCACCCGGGCGCAGTTCCAGTCGATGGTCAGCACCTGCCACGCGGCCGGGGTCAAGGTGATCGTCGACGCGGTCGTGAACCACATGGCCAACACCGACAAGAGCGGCCCGGGCTGGGCCGGTTCCGCCTGGACGCACTACGACTACCCCGGCACGTACCAGACGCAGGACTTCCATCACTGCGGCCGTAACGGCAACGACGACATCGTCAACTACAACGACCGCTACGAGGTGCAAAACTGCGAGCTGGCGAACCTGGCCGACCTCGACACCGGCGCCACCTACGTGCGCGACCGGCTCGCCGGCTACCTCAACGACCTGCTGTCGCTGGGCGTCGACGGCTTCCGGATGGACGCCAGCAAGCACATGCCCGCCGCCGACATCGCCGCGCTGAAGGCCAGGCTGTCCCGGTCCGTGTACATGGTGCAGGAGGTCATCTACGGCGCGGGCGAGCCGATCACCCCGCAGGAGTACACCGGCAACGGCGACGTGCACGAGTTCCGGTACGGCAAGGACCTCGCCCGGGTGTTCCGCAGCGAGCGGCTCGCGTACCTGACCAACTTCGGCGAGGGCTGGGGGTACATCCCGGGCAACGTCGCCAACGTGTTCGTCGACAACCACGACACCCAGCGGGACGTCCCCGGCACCCTGACCTACCGCGACAACGGCATCTACGCCCTGGCCAACGCGTTCATGCTGGCGTGGCCGTACGGCTCCCCCACGGTGATGTCCAGCTACGAGTTCACCGACCGCAACCAGGGCCCGCCGTCGGACGCGTCCGGGCGCACCAACAACAGCACCTGCTTCACCGGCGGCTGGCGCTGCGAGCACCGCTGGCAGGTCATCGCCAACATGGTCGCCTTCCGCAACGCGGTCGCCGGCGCCGCCGTCGTCAACTGGTACGACAACGGCTTCCAGCACATCGCGTTCGGCCGCGGCAGCGCCGGCTACATCACCATCAACGACGAGGACTTCGCGGTCACCGGCCGCTCGTACCGCACGAACATGCCCGCCGGCCGCTACTGCGACGTCATCCACGGCGAGAAGACCGGCACCACCTGCACCGGCCCGGTCATCACCGTCGACGCGACCGGCTGGTTCCGCACGGACGTCGCCGCCCACGACGCGGTAGCCATCCACACCGGCGCCCGCATCTCCTGACCTCCTGTCCGCCCGGGCAGCGCCCAGGGGCACGCTCGCTGCGCGGCCGGTGGATGAAATGCACCGCGGTGCCGGTACCTTGCGCGCGTGGACCTTGAAAGAGACGGCGAACCGCGGCCGGTCGAGTTCGTCGGTGCGGGCCGGCCCGGCGTGCCGATGCCGTTCACGACGCTCGCCCGGCCGCCGGAGCCTGTCGAGCGGCGCCGGTCGTGGCCGTGGTTCGTGCTGGCCGGGTTCCTGGTGGCGGGGCTGGTCGCGGCGCTGTACGTCACCACCGGCACGGCGGCGCCGAAGCCCGCGGCCGTGGCGAGCGCCGCCGCGAGCCTCCCGTCGCCGAAGAGCTCGGCACAGGTGAAGGCGGACCTCATCAACGAGGCGCTCGCCGCGCAGGGCCGGGCGCTGCTGGCCGGCGACCTCGACGCCTACCTCACCGCGGCCGACCCGCCGCTGCACGGTGAGTTCACCCAGCGGTTCCGTTCGTTGCGGGCGCTCGGGATCGCGGCGTGGACGGCGAAGGTGTCGAAGATGCCGCTGGGACCCCGATGACCGATGGCCCGTCACCGTCACGGTCGGCTACTGTCTCGGCGCCGCCGACTGCGTGCCGGTCGAGCTGGTCCTGCCGAGCACGTGGACGGTCCGTGACGGGCGGGCGGTCGCGACCTCGTTCCAGCGGACGGTGCTGCCGTGGGACCTGACGCCGCTGCACGCCGTCGCCGGGAGCCGGGCGATCGTGGCCGCACCCGTCGGCACGGCCGTCGGGGAGCTCCACCGTACCCTCGCCGCCGCCGAGAAGGCAGCGGCGGTTGCCGACCGTTTCGCCCGGTGGGGTCCGGCGCCGAAACGCCATGTCGTCTACCTCGCCGGCCCGCAGGAGTGGCGCGCCTGGTGGAACGGTGAGGACCCGGACTATGACGGCTCCGCCCACGGCTCCTACGGGGTGGCGATCCGCGCCGGCGGCGACCCGGACGGCCTGCCGCAGCTGCTGATCCACGAGTTCACGCATGTGGTGAGCATCGGCGACGAGTTCGGCGGCGGCAGGTACTGGTGGCTGGAGGAAGGGCTCGCCGAGTACGCCTCGGACGGCGACGGCAGCATGACCCGGGACCGGCTGCCGTCGGTGCGCCGGTACGTGCGGGCCGGTCGTTGGAACGGCTCGATCACGCTGGGTGGCATGCCGGCCCGCACGTCCGACGACGACCAGCTGGCCCGCTACGGCATCGCCCTGCTCGCGGTCACGTGCCTGGTGCAGCGGTTCGGCGAGGACCGGACGATCGACTTCTTCGCCGCGGTCGTCCGCGAGTGGTCGGACCCGGAGACGGCCGCACCGAAGGTGCTCGGCACCGAATGGGCGCCGGTCGCGACCGGCTGCGCCACCACGGTCCGCAACAGGACACGATGACCCGCCGACAGCGTTCCTTACAGCGCCTGCTCGGATGTGACGAACCAGCCAGCCTGACGGCCTATCGACGCAGCCGAATGATTCTAGGGTCGTGGCATGAGTGCCGAGCAGGACATGCGGGCGTGGCTGCGGCAACGTGGGGCCGAGGCGATCGATCATCCGGGCGGCACCCTCTACGCCCACCTGTCGCGGGTTCATGACCGCCTCGGCAGGCTGGGTTCGGGCGCCGAAGTGCGGCTGGCCGGCCTGGCGCACGCGGTGTACGGCACGGACGGCTTCGATCTCAGGCTGCTCGACCCAGCCGACCGCGCCACGCTGCGCTATCTCATCGGCGAGGCGGCGGAGCGGCTGGTCTACCTGTACGGCGCGTGCGATCGCGGCCGAACCTGGCGGCAACTACCCGACACCGGCAAGGTCTGGAACCGCTTCACGAACGAGGCCGAGTCCCTGGACCCCGTCCTGCTGCGACCTTTCGCCGACCTGAGCATCGTCAACGAGCTGGACGTCGTCGAGCAGGACCCGGCAGTGGCGGAGCAGTACGGCGCCGACTTCCGCTCGCTGTTCACCTCGTGGGCCCACGTCGCGTCCGCACAGGTCATGGCCGAAGCCAGGCAGGTTCTGGGCTTCTGACCGGAATTCCTGGAGGCCCGGTAAACCGGATGCCCGCCCGCCGTTGACCTAACTGGTAGGGAGGTGTCCATGCCGAGAGAACCTGTGCCACCGCCAGGGTTCGACGACTACTTCGCCGCGCGCCGTGATGCCGTGCGCCGGACCGCGTTCCTGCTGTGCGGCGACTGGCACTGGGCCGACGATCTGACCCAGGCCGCGTTCATGCGCCTGGCGGTGAGCTGGGGCCGCGTCCAGGACCACGGTGCATTGGACGCGTTCGTCCGCACATGCCTGCTGCGGGCGTACCTGTCCGAGACCCGCCGTGCCTGGCGGCGCCGCGAGCTGACGCACGCCGAGGTCCCCGACCAGCCGGCCGGACCCGACGACGCCGAGCGGTCCGCGGCGCGGGCGGCGTTCACGGCCGCGCTGGGGCAGCTGCCGCCGCGGCAGCGGGCCGTGCTGGTGTGCCGCTACTACCAGGACCTGTCGGTGGCCGCGACGGCCGAGGCGATGCGGTGCTCCGAGGGGACCGTGAAGAGCCACGCGGCGCGGGCGCTCGCCCGGCTCAAGGAGCTCCTCGGCGACGACGAAGGGGTGCGCCATGACATCTCTGCGTGAACGCTTCGACGACGCGGCCACCACGGCACCGCCGAGCCGGCTGTCGAGCCGGGCGGTGTACGCCGCCGCGTGGCGGCGCCGGCGCGCCCGGCAGCGGTGGGCGGCCGCGGCCGCCGGTGGTCTCACCGCGCTCGTCGTGGCGGCGGTGGTGGCCGTGGCCGGCAACCGGGCGCCGCAGTCCGGTCCGGCCGGCACGGACAGCCCGCCGCCGCCGGCACCCACCACGACCGGCACCACGGCCGTCCCCGCCGTGGGCATACAAGGGCCGATGGCGGGCGAGGGCAAGCATCTGTACGTGCAGTGGGCGCCGTTCCAGTGCGAGAACATGTCGAAGTACGGCTGCCCCGGCCGGCTGCTCGGCTCCGACGACAACGGCGCCACCTGGACCGCGCGGTACAGCGGCATCGTCGACGACATCACCGCGCCCGCGCCCGGCGTGGTCCTGGCCCACTTCGACGGCGAGTCCATCGACGTCAAGCACGTCAGCACCGACGGGGGGCGGACGTGGAAGCTGGTGCGGCCGGTGGGAGGCGCGGTGGGCACGGTGCCGGCCGGCGGCTGGGCGATCTGCACGGACGAGCGCAGGGAGCAGGACTACACCGGCCCGTACCGGTGCGGCCTGCGGGGCGTCGACCCGCGGACCGGCGAGGCCCGGATGCTGGCGAACCAGCCCGGCGTGCGGCCGGACACGGTGCTGTCCACGCCGGTCGGCGCCGGGCTGTGGGTCGGCGGGACGGCCCCGGACGGCCACCTCGGCCTCGCGGTCAGCCACGACGGCGGCCAGACCTGGCGCACGCGCCTGTTCGCCGAGACCGACCCGGCCGACCCGGGCATCGTCTCCGTCGCCACCGTCGACGGCACCAGCGCCTACGCCGTCGTCACGACCGGCCAGCCACGCCGGGTGCTGATGTACCGCACCACCGACGGCGGCCAGACCTGGACGACCGCCGATCCGGAGCACACGGTGCCGTACAAGGACCACGGCCAGGACACCTACCTCGCCGCCGACGGCACCCACGTGATCCGCACGGTCCACGAGAAGCTCGCCGAGTGGTATGCCGGCAAGGACGGCACCTACCGGGCGCCCGCGCCGGTGACCGGCCTCGCCGAACACGACGGGTTCTGGCCGGTCCTGACCGCGGCCCCGGGCCGCTACCTGACCAACGACCTGACGGCGCTGTACACGTCGCCGGACGGGCTGCACTGGACCCGGCTTCCGGTGGCGGTGCCGCCCGGCTGAGGACCCGGCTCCCGACCCGGCCCGGCCGGGCCCCGTGGTCCGGCCGGGTTCACGTCCGCGGGCGGCCGACGGCCGTCAGCGTGGCCCCGGTCAGGACCGAGGCGACGCCGAGCAGCAGCATCCAGGTCAGAGCGAGGCCGGTCACCGGAAGGCCGGCGCCCGCCGCCTGGACCGTCACCGTGAACGCCAGCGTGTGTGTCACGCCCGACCGGTCCACGCCCAGCGCCACCACCGTGTGCTCGCCGCTCGCCAGGCTCGCCGGCACCGTCACCGGCTGGTGCACGTCGCCTTGCGCGTCGGCCACCGCGGTGGCCAGCAGCGCCGGCGCCGAATAGATCGCGATGGTGACCGTCGAGTGCGGGGCGAAGCCGTGACCGACGACGGTGACCTGCTGGCCCGGGGTGGCGGTGGTGATGTCGCCCTGGTCGGTGGTGAGGGTCGCGTCGGGGGCCGGGGTGGTGGCCGGCACGGGTGGCGACGTCGCGGTGACCGCGTTGGTGACCGCCGGCGCCGAGTCGCGGCCGAAGGTGCCCTCCGCGACGATCTTCACGGTGTACGAGGTGCCCGCGACCGCGCCCAGCACACAGCTGGTGTCGGTGGCCTCGGCGTGGCACGTGGCGGGTCCCGGGTCCGCGGTCAGCAGGTAGCCGCCGATGCCGGAGCCGGCCGCGGGCGGGGTCCACTGCACGGTGATCGAGGCGACGCCGCCGGTCGCGGTCGCCGTCGGAGCCTCCGGTGCGGCGCTCGGCGTCGCGGTGACCGGCTGGCTCGGGTCCGAGTCCACGGCTCCCGACGCGTACACCTTGATCGTGTAGGCGGTGGCGTTGGTCAGGTCGTGGATGACGCAGGTGAGGGCCGGCGCGGTGGCCTGGCAGTCCGACGCCGGAGTGCCGGAGCCGGCCGGGTACGCGGCCGCGTGATAGGTGGTCGCGTTCGCGGGCGTGCCGGCGGTCCAGGTGACGGTGACCTGCCCGTCGCCCGCCTCCGCGGTCGTGATGGTGGGGATGCCCGGTGCGGCGACCACGGTGACCGGGGCCGACCCGTCGGACGGGCTGCCCGTGCCGGCGGCGTTCACGGCGGTCACCCGGGCCCGGTAGGCGGCGCCGACGTCCAGACCGCTGACGTCGCACGGGCTCGCGGCGGGGCTGGCGCAGTCGCCGCTGGTGACGGCGGTGTAGGAGCCGCCGTCCTTCGAGAGCTCGACGGTGAAGCGCGTCGCGGGTGCGGCGCCGCTGGTCGGGAAGGTCCACGCGATACGCAGCTTGCGGTTGCCGGCGAGGGCAAGCACCGGCAGGGCGGGCGCCAGCGGGGTGGTGATGGCGGTGATCTCGGCCGATGGAACGGACTGACTGCCTTCCATCGCCGACGCCACGGCGGAGATCTTGAACCGGTACGCCTGGCCGGGGGTCAGCCCGGTGACGGTGCACGGGCTGCTCACCGGCGTGCCGGCGCACGTGCCCGAGCCGGCCGCCGTGTACGGACCGCCGCTGGACACGTACACCTTGAACCCGCTGACGCTGCCGGACGGGCCGGTCCAGGCCACGGTGACGGTGCCCGACCCGGTGACCGTGACAGCGCCCGGCGTCGGCGCCGACGGTGCGGCCACGGCGGTGACGGCGGTCGACGGGTCCGACGCGGCCCCGCTGCCGGCGGCGTTGACCGCCACGATCTTGAACTGGTAACTGCCGCCGCCGGTGAGGCCGGTGACGGTGCAGCCGCTGGTGACGGTGCCGGCCGTGCAGGTGCCGGCGGTGGCCGCGGTGAACGTGCCGCCGCCGAGCGACACCAGCACCTGGAAGTTGGTCGTGGGTCCGCCGGCGGTGGCCGGGTCGGTCCAGGTGACGGTGAGGGTGCCGTCGCCGGTCACGGAGGCCGCGGCGCCGGTGGGGGCGGCCGGCGGGCCGATGGCGGTGACGCTGACCGGGCTCGACGGTGATCCTTCGGCGCCGCTCAGCACGCTGGCGACGGTGAAGTAGTAGACCGTGCCCGGGGTGAGGCCGCCGACCGTGCAGGAGGTGCCGGTGACGCCGGAGCAGCTGCCGGAGGTCACGGCGGCGTACGACCCGCCGCTGCTGAGGCTCTGGTAGACGACGTAGGAGTCGGCGCCGCCGCTGGGCGCGTCCCAGTCGAGCGCGACGTTGCCGGTTCCCGCGGCGACCTCGGCGCTCACGTTGTCCGGCTCGGGCGGGCCGAGGGTGGTGAAGGAGATCGAGCCCGCACCGTAGTTGTCGTCGCTGGCGAAGGTGGACGGCGAGTCCTCCCGGGCGGGGTCGACGTAGCTGCTCCCGCCGCCGCCCGGGCCGCCCTCGGCCGACGGGTTGGCGGTGGCGCCGCCTCCCCCGCCGCCGTAGTAGCCGCCGCCACCGCCGCTGCCGCTCTTCGAGCCGCTCGGGCCGCCGTTGCCGCCGTAGCCGAGGGATCCAGAGCCGCCCGGGGACGCGGCGCCGAACGCCGCGCCGCCCGCGCCACCGGCGCTCTGCGTGCCGCCGCCGCCCGGGAAGGCGAAGCCGCTGCCCGCGGTGTTCGACGCGTAGGCCGGCGACGGGGGCTTGCCGCCGCCACCACCGGGATAGACCGTCCCGCCGCCGCCACCGCCGGCGATCACGGTGCGGTCGCTCAGCCCGCAGGAGTCCGTGGCGGCGCAGGCGCCCTGGCGGATGTCGGAGGCGTCGCCGCCGTCGCCGCCGCCCGGCGCGGACAGGCCGCCGCCGTTGAAGCCGGCGGTGCCGCCGACCATGACCTGGATCTTGTTGCCGAGCCCGGCGGGGGTCGTGATGACGGCGGTGACGGTGCCGCCGCCACCACCCACGCCGCCGCCACCCTGGGAGCCCTTGACCACGACCTGCAGCTTCGTGGTGCCGGCCGGGACGGTGTACGTCTGAACCGCACCGGTGTAGGTGAACGTCGTGGTGGCGGCGTAGGCCGGCGTCGCCGAGACGGCAACGAGACCGCCCGTTCCGAGCGCGGCAGCCAGGACAGCCGCGGCCTGTCGGACGAATTTCATGCACCGCTCCAGACACTTCAGGTAATCGCACAGTAACGCTGTGCAACTATCTGGGAGGCCCTTCGGCACAATCCGGGCGGCGCAGGCCCGCGGGCGGCGCTCACGCCGCCCGGGGAGCCCAGATCGGCGGGGTGTCGCGCGCGTGCAGCAGCCGTTCGACCGCGGAGCGGAGCACGGCTGCGTCGATCGGTTTCACCAGATAGTCGTCGGCTCCGAGCCGCAGCGCGCGGACCACGTACTCCAGCTGTGATTGGGTGCTCGTGAGCAGGATGGGCGCGTCGGTCATACACCGCAACCGGTGCAGCGTGTACCAGCCGTCCCGTGCGAACAGACTGATGTCCAGCACCACGAGGTCCGGTCGCTCGCCGGCCGCGGCGTCGAGCGCCGCTCGACGGTCCTCGAAACCGGTCGCCTCGAACCCGGTTTCGGCGAGAATCTCCCGGAAGTCCAGGCAGATCAGCGGCTCCGGCTCCACCACGAACACCCGGCTGCCGGTGTGATCGGCGGCCGCCGGCGGCCGCACCCTTGCCCATTCGGTGAGATTGTCCCCGGCGACGGCCAGCGCAGCGGGGTCGACCCGGGCTGTCGTCTCCAGCAGCGACGCCCAACGCCCGATCAGCAGAGCTTCGGCGAGCGCGCGGCTGGCATGGCGGGATCCGTCATCGGCGGCGGGCCGGGCCGCGGCCGCGCGTTCGGCCAGCGCGACGAACGCCCTGCCACGCTGCTCCTGGTCCTCGATCGTCCGGGCCAGGGCGTCGGCCTGACCGACGTCCACGCAGTCCGCCATCACCGCGACAAGGTCGGCGAGCAGCCGGTCGCGTTGCCACGGCCGCTCGACCCCGCGGGCGATCGTGAGCGCCCGGCGGACGGCCGCTCGAGCGTCGGCCTGTCCGTTCGCCCCGGCCCGCGTCCGCGCGATGCCGGACCAGGCCCGCACCCGATCATCCGGTCCAGGGATGCGGTCGATGATGCCCTCGGCAGACCTGGTGCCGCCGATCGTGGCCATCACCACGGCCAGTTCGACGTGCGGCGGGCTGATCACGGGGACCGGGGCGCCGTCCACGTCGAGCACTGCGGCGGCGACCGCCGTCGCAGCCTCGTCCATCAGACCCAGGTTCACCGCGTGCTCGGCAAGATCGATCCGGGCCCCGGCCCGCACCTCGCGATCCGTCAGACCCGCCACGAGTCGCCGCGCCTCGCCGATGCTCCCGGTCCGGACCAGCGCATCGACCGCCGATCGTACGGTGCCGTGCTTCAGGTAGTTGTAGTAGCCGCGCAGCTGCTCAGTCACGGCGAAGGCGGCGGGGGCGAGGAGCAGGCAGCCGGCCGGATCGGCGTGCTTCAGCGCCTCGCCGAGCACCTCGGCGCGGTCGCTCGGCTCCACGAGAGCGCCGGCCAGCGTGAGGGCATCGTCGTACTCGGCCGCCTGGGCCAGGGCCAGCACCACCTGGCGCAGCACCGCCCCGTCCGGCTCCGCACCCTGGCGGCGTGCCTCGTCAGCGGCCGCACGCGCCAGGGTCTTCGCCAGTTCGCGGTCCCCGCCGTCCTTCGCGGCCCGGCTGAGGTCGGTCAGGAGCCCGAGCCGGTCCTGCGGCTGATCGTGGGAGGTGTCGAGCAGCGCCTCCGCGTGATGGCGCCGTCCCATCCGGGTGCCGGCGACCGCGAGGTCCCTGCCGAGCCGGCCGTTGCCCGGGGCGAGCGCCACGGCCTCGTCAGCGGCCGCGGCGAACGTCTCGAAGCAGGCGCTGTCGCCGCGTCCGGACGCCGCCACCACGATCTGGACCAGCACGGACGCCCGAGCGGCCGGCGACTCCATCGCATCCGTCAGGGCCAGGACCCGAGCGCCGCCGCCCGGCGCGAGCAGGGCGGCCGTCGTGCCGAGCGACGCCCGCCACGCACCGTCGCCTGCCCGGCGGGCGCCCGCTTCGGCCGCCTCCAGCAGCCGCACGGCGCGCGCCTCACGGTCGGGTCCGGCCGACGCCCCGGCCACCACGACCAACGCCTCGGCCTGCCGGTAGGTGTCCGCGATCTGGAATGCGACGTCCTCGGCGACGTCGGCCGCGACCACGCCGAGATCCGGCCGACGCGCCCTGAACGCCGCCGCCGCGACGGCCGCCGCGGCCTCGGCCCGCAGGCGCGGCTCGGCCACGTCACGAGCCGCGCTCATGGCGGCCTGGAGCACCGTCGCCGACCGGGTGGACTCGCCGAGCACCGCGAGCACGCGGGCGCGATGGTACGGATCGAGGGTGCGCTCGGCCGCGGATCGGATCTCGTCCGCCGAGACGCCCGCGTGCGCCCCTGCGGTCACGCCCGCCAGCCCCGCCAGGACCCGCAGGCGCAGTTCGGGCGGCGCCAACGCATCGGCGAGGGCCCGGGCCCGGGACGCATCACCACGGGCCAGCGCCGCCTCGGCGACCGCGGCCAGCGCCCGGGAGCGCGGCACCTCGAGCACGACCTCCCAGGCGAGGGCCTCGGCCCGGTCGAGGTCGCCGCTCGATGCCGCCGGCTCGACCAGCGCCGCCAGCATCCGGGTCCGTGCCGCTCGTTCGGTGATGTCCCGCGCCATGCGCTCCGCCGCCGCAAGTCCCTCGGCGGCCGCGGTGGCCGCGGCGAGCGCGGGAAGTATCCGCAGCTGCTGCCACTGGTGCCCGATCGACCGGGCCACCGACTCCGCCGCACCGCACAGCAGCTGCGCCTGCCCCCGGTCGCCGGTCGCGGCCACCGCGACGGCGAGGCGGGCCAGCGCCACCGCCCGGCGGGCCGGGTCGGAGATCCCGTAGGCCAGTGCGCTCGCCCGGAACACCTGGCCGAGACGGGCCCACGCGGCGGGCAGCTCGACCGGGATGTTGGCGTTGCGTTCGTGCAGCGCCGACCGGTGCATGGCCAGGTGCAGGGCGGTGCCGACGTCCGGCCGGTCCTGCGCCGCCAGGAGCTCCTGGGCGGCGATCACCTCGCTCATGGCGCCGCTGTCCCCGCCGATCATCTGCAGCATGCGGTCGTGCCGGACCGGGTCGCCGGCCAGCCGCACGAGGCGTTCGACGTCGCCGGCGTCCCGCAGCATCCGGGGATAGGCACGCAGAAGGTAGCCGGGTGTCGCCGCCGGCCAGCGCCGCCGCCGGTAGTCGTCGGCCCAGGCGTGGATCTGGTCCCGGAACCGGTCGAGTGTCTGCGGGCCCAGACGGCTCGCGGCGTCGTCCCGCAGCGTCTCGTGCGTGAACAGGAAGACCTGCTGCCGCCCGGTCGCATCGGGGTCGGGCCGGTTGGCGAGGGTCCGGCCGACGACGCCGTGCAGCAGGCCCTCCAGCTCGAACCGGGGGCGCCCGGTCAGCGTCTCCAGGTCGTCCCGGGTCAGTCCGCCACCGGCCGCCGTCACCAGGCCGAGCACGTCGCGGCCCAGCGCACCGGATCCGCCCGGCCCGCCCGCCAGGACGTCGTCGAGCTCACGCCGGGCCAGCTCGGCGACCTGCCGCGCATACGGCGACGCGGCGAGGGCCCGCACCCGAGCCGCCCGCAGCGGATGATCTTCGTCGACGTCTCCCGGCAACGGCGGGTCCGGCCGCCCGGCGACGATCACCCGCAGGCTCTCGTCCGGGCGTTTCGGCAGCAGCGACGCGATGCTCGCCAGGCCCGAACCCGGCCGGACCCCGCAGTCCTCGTCCAGTCCGTCGACCACCAGGACGAGCCGCTGGCCGGCGCGCCGGGCCCGGGCGGCAGCGGCCGACAGCAACTGCCGGCGGAGCCTGTCCCGTCCGGCCACCGACGCGATCTCCGGCAGCCGCTCGCCGACGATGGCGGCCAGCTGTTCGCACAGGCCATCGGTGAAGGCGACGCTGTCGGACTGCCCGGCCAGCCGTGCCGTGACGAAGAACGACACCACCCAGGCTCCGGCCGGCGGGTGCAGCACGAACCACGACATCAACGCCGACTTGCCGGCCCGGGCCTCGGCCTGCCACCAGCCATACCCCTCGTCACCGGCGCAGAAGGACGCCAGCTCGGCCAGCTCCGGCTCCCGCCCGACCAGTCGGCGGGGTGCGATGTCACGGACCTGGTCCACATAGCCGGAGCGGGACCACCAGGACGGCTCCTGATCGGGCCGGAGCTCGGCCTCCCGCGCGCCGCACGCATCGCGGTGCAGCCGCAGGCCGCGGGTGACCTCGCCGTCCAACCCGCCGAGCGCGATGATCAGCCGCCGGGCCTGGTCGGTGTCCGCCGGCCACGCCAGGCCACGCAGCAGCTGGCCGGCCCGGGTCGGCGCGGCCAGCCCCATGTCCCGCGCGATGGTCCGCTGGCTGCGAAGACCGTTCGCCCGGTGTACGCCGTCGAGAAACTCGAGCCAGGCGCGGAACGGACCACTCACCGGCCACGCGGACCTGTCGATCGGGTGACCGCGACCCATGCGACCTCCTGCCGGCCGGGGCTGTCCTCTCGCCGTCCCGTCATTGTCCTGCAGCCGCGCACGAAGCCGGCGCCTCGACCCGCGACCGGGCGCAGGTCCGGCATGCGGGACAGCACCGCACACTCCGGCGCGGCCCGCTCGCCGGACTCTGGTGCACGCCACCGCAACGGTGGCCGGCCCTCGATGAATGGACGTCCGATGCCTGTACTGCTCGAACTCACCCAACTCGTCACCGGTGTGATCGGACTGGTCACCGCGATCGGGACGCTGGTCCAGGTGCTCGCCATGCGCAGGCCACGCAAGGCACGGGCCCGGCGGGACCGGCGGCGATGACCCGGGGCCACCCGGCGCGGCGGCACCGGCACGGCTGGCACGATGTGCTCGTGACCGGCCGGGAGCTACGGGAAGCGGGGTACCTCCTGCTCGGCGCCGTCTTCGGGGTGTTCTGGGCGGCGCTGGTCGGTTCGCTGTACCTGTCGGGCATCGTCACCCGGTTCGCGCCGGTGACCGTGGTGCTGCTGCTCGCCGCGCACCTGTTGCTGCGGCCGATCGGGCGGTTCGAGCGGCTCCTGGCCCGGGTCCTGCTGGGGCAGGACGTGGCGGCGCCGGCGCCGATCGGGTTCCGGCGCGCCGTGTATCCGCGGCCACCCGCGGTGGCGCCGGCTGGTCGACCCGTGGCGGTGGACGGCCGCGGCGGTCCGCGACCCGCACAGCTGGCGGGTGCTGGCATGGACACTGGTCCGTGCCGTCAGCGGGCCGCTCGGCGCCGCCGTCGTGCTGCTGTACGCCGCCTCGCCGCTCCTCGTGCTCTGGCCGCTGGTCGCGCTGGCCGACCGGATGAGCGACCGGATCGAGGTCGGGGCTGCCGGGACGGCCTGGTCGCTGCTCGGGCCGGTCGCGTTCGTCGCGGCGGTGCCGGTGCTGCGCGGCTCGCTGCGGGCCCTCGCGGGATGGCACCGCCGCCTCGCCGTCTGGGCGCTCGGGCCGGGCCGCAAGGAGGTCGAGGCCGCCGTGCTGGCCCGCGCCGTACGGGCCGAGGAACAGGTGCGCATCGACCAGGAGCTGCACGACAGCATCGGCCATCTCCTGTCCATGATCGTGGTGCAGGCCGGGGCGGGCGCGCACGTGTTCGACCGTGACCCCGCCTTCGCCCGGGCCGTGCTCGCCACGATCGAGGAGCGCGGGCGGGCCGCCCTCGGCGAGCTGGACCGCATCATCGCCGGCATCCGCGGGCACGGGCCCGACGCCCTGACGCCGCTGCCGGGCGCCGGGGACCTGACGGCGCTGCTGGACGGCGCGGCCGGCGCCGGGCTGCGGGTGCGGTCCCGGATCCGGCTCGGGCCGCTGCCGCCGGTCGTCGGCCGGGGCGTGTACCGGGTCGTACAGGAGGCGCTCACCAACGCCGCCAAGCACGCCCCCGGCGGCGACGTGGACGTCGACGTCGCCGCGGACGAGCGGATCGTGGCCCTGTCGGTCGTCAACCCGCTCCGGGAACCGGCGCCGGCCGCCGGCACGGGGCTCGGCCTGGCGTCGATCCGTGACCGGGTCGCGCTGCTCGGTGGGCACGCCACGGTCGGACACACCACCGGCGGCGGGTTCGCGGTCCGCGCCGTCGTGCCGCTGGGCGCCGCCCTGCCCGACGGGGCCGCCGCCTGCCGCCTCACCGCCGGGTGCGACTGCCTGGGCTGCGCGCTGCACCGTACGGTGTGGCGATGAGGATCGCCATCGTCGACGACGATCCGCTCGTCCGGATCGGGCTGCGGGCCATCCTGGCCTCCGAGCCCGGCTGGGAGGTCGTCGCCGAGGCCGGCGACGGGGACACCGCGGTCGCGATCGCCGCCGCCGACCCCGCGCCCGACCTGATCCTCATGGACGTGCGGATGCCCGGCACCGACGGGATCGAGGCGACCCGCCGCATCACCGCCGGCGGCACGGCGGTGCGGGTGCTGGTGCTGACGACGTTCGAGGTCGACGAGTACGTGTACCGGGCGATCCGCGCCGGCGCCAGCGGGTTCGTGCTGAAGCGGACCCCGCCCGCGCGGCTGATCGAGGCGGCGCGGGTGGTCGGCACCGGCGAGTCGCTGCTGTTCCCCGCCTCGACCCGCGGCATCATCGAACGCTTCGCCACCCCCTCCGGCGCGGGCCTGCCCGAGCTGTCCGAACGCGAACGGGACGTCCTGCGCCTGCTCGCCCGCGGCCTGTCCAACGCCGAGATCGCCACCGAACTGTTCCTGTCCGTGCAGACCGTCAAGTCGCACGTGGCGACGCTGCTGGCGAAGCTCGGCGTCCGCGACCGCACCCAGGCCGTCGTCGCCGCCTACGAGTCCGGCTTCGTCACCCCCGGGCAGTGATTCCCTCCAGAGGACCAGCCAGGTTCCCTCCGCGGAGGGTACGACCGCCGACCCGCCGCACATACCGTCAGAACCGCCGCGCACCGGCGCGGCACTGACGCGGAAAGGCGGCCCACCACCGTGACCGGGACGACCCTGCTCCCCGACCAGACGACCCGCCGCGACCGGGCCGTCCTGCTCTCCACCCTCTGGATCTTCGCGGTGCTCAACTACCTGTACTGCGACGTCCTCGGCCACATGGACTCGGCCGTGCTGACCGACCTGCTCGACGGCGAGGTCGACGGCATGCGCATCAGCCCGGGGTTCCTCCTCGGCGCCGGCTTCCTCATGCAGCTGCCGATCTGGATGGTGCTGCTGTCACGGGTACTGCCGCAACGGGCCGCCCGCTGGGCCAACATCGCCGCCGGCACCGTGATGACCCTCGTCCAGGCGGCCTCCCTCACCGTCGGCACCCCGGCGACGTACTACGTCCTGTACAGCGTCGTGGAGATCGGCTGCACCGCGTTCATCGTCTGGTACGCCTGGACCTGGCGCACGGCGACCCGCACGGCTTGAGCGTGCGGGTCGACCCGGCACACCATCATGATCAGCGTGACGGGCCCAGACCTCTCCCCTGACCGCTACCTGACGCTGTTCGGCGGGCTCGACGCCGGCCTGCCGGCGCTCGCCGCCGACCCGCTGCTGGCCGGCGTCGACGACCTCGCCCCGCTGCGGACCCTCGCCGCCGGCCTCGCCGCCGCCGGCCGCCACCGCGACCTGCGCCGCCTGCTGCTCACCGGCACGCTCGGCAACGTCTGGTTCGAGGCGCACGAGGCCCACGACCACGTGGAAGGCTTCCTCGCCGACGTCGACCTCGCCCGCCGGCACGCCGCCGCGGAGACCGACGCCGCCCTCGCCGGCGGCGGCCCGGCACCGTCACTCGTCGACGAGGTGTGGCTGGGCCTGGTCGCGGCGAGCGTCCACAGCCGCCGCGACCGCGCCTCCACGGAGGTCGCGGCCCGGCTGCGCGCGGCCGGGATCGGCACCGTCGACCGGCTGGCGCGCCACGAGACACCCCGCCGGGTGGACTACTGGCTCAAGCAGGCGCGTGCCGACGGCGAGCTCTACCAGGTGCAGATCGTCGCGCACATACTGCCGGACGTCCCGCCCGGCGACCGCCCGGCCCTGATCGCCGACACCCTCGAGCACACGCTCGCGTTCCGGCCCCCCGTGCCTGACCCCGACCCGCTGGCGGACGACGGGAACCACTGGCGCAGCACCGCGATCGACTACCTGGCCCCGCACCTGGATCCGGGCCAGGCCTCGGCCGCGCTGGACGCCCTCGCCACCATCGAGAACCCCGGCCTCCACGAGGTCCTCGCGTGGTCCTCGCTCGTGCCGGTACTGCCGCCCGACCGGCGTGCAGAGGCCATCGCCCGAGCGCTGTCGGCGGCCGCCACGATCTTCAACGCCGGATATCGCGGCCTGGCCCTCGCGACCATCGCCCCGCACCTGGACGCCGCGCAACTGCAGCGGGCCGTCGAGGCGGCCGCCGACTTCGACTGGCTCTCCCAGGCCGACGCGCTGACGCCGCTCGTGCCGCACCTGCCCGCCGAGCATCTCGCCGGGGTGCTCGCGTTCGCCATCGGCCACCCGAACGAGATGCCCCGGGGCGCGCTGCTCGCCGCCCTCGCCCCGCGGCTGCCCGACCGGCTGCTGCCGCACGCGCTCGCCGCCGCCAAGGCCACGACGCACCCGGTGCCGCGCGCCAAGGCCCTGACCGCGCTCGTGCCGCACCTGCCGGACAGGGTCCGCGCCGCCGTCGTCCGGCACGCTCTGGACGCCGCCGCCGCCGGCCCGGAGTGGCACCGCGCCCGCACCCTGACCGGCCTCGCCGCCCACCTGCCGGACCGGCTCACCGACCGGGCCCTCGACATCGCCGCGGCCATCGCCGACGAACGGGAGCGCGCGGCCGCCCTCGCCGGGCTCGCCCCGCACCTGCCGGCCCGCCACGTCGACGCCGCGCTGGCCGCGGCGACCGCGATCCACGACGAGGAGCACCGCGCCGACGCGCTGGAGGCCCTGGTCGCCCACCTGCCGGCCGACCGCGCCGCCCAGGGCGTCGCCACCGTGCCGACCCTGCACAGCCCGCCGCTGCGCGCCCGGGTGTGGACCGCGCTGGCGCCACGCCTCCCGGCCGGCCTGCGCGCAGTGATCCTCCGCCGCGCGGTGGCCGCCGCCACGGCCGTCGGCGACCACGACTGGCGGGCCCGCGCCCTGACCGCACTCGCCCCGACCGCTCTCCGCCGGGCAACCGGCGCCCGAGACCGAGACCCCGGCGCCCGCGGCCAGGAACACGGCGTCCCCGGCCGCGACGACGTGACGGCCGATGGGGTGTTGGACGCCGTGCGCGGCATCGTGTCGGCCTCGGCGCGGGCACAGGCGCTCGTCGGTGTCGCGCCACACCTGCCGCCCGACAGGCTCGGTGACACGCTCGACATCGCGGCGACGATCACCGACCCGCGGGTCCGGGCGGAGGCCCTCGCCGGGCTCGCGCCGCATCTGCCCGCGCAGCAGCGCCGGGACGCCGTCGCCGTGGCGGCCCTCGCCGCGGACCGTGGCGCGCGGGGACAGGCGTTGGCGGGCCTCACTCCGTACCTGCCCGAAGGCGACCGCGCCGCCGCCCTCGACCTCACGCTCGATGACGCCGAGGCCGAACCGGAGCACCGGGCCCGGATCCTCGTCGCCCTCGGGCACGCGACGACGGCAGGCACGTTGCCGCCGCACGTGGCAGACCGGGCGCTGCGGCTCGCCGCCACGGTCGCCAACCACTTCCAACGGGCTGACGCCCTGGCCGCACTCGCGCCGCACGGCCGGGACTCGCAGCCGGGCCCGCCCGCGGCCGCTGCCGGCACCCCCACCGAACAGGCGGACCTGCTCGACCGGGCAGTCGACAGCGCACTGCTCATCGACGACGAGCACTCCCGGGCCCGAGAGCTCGGCCGCCTCGCACCGCGCCTGCCCGCGCACCGCCGCGACCATGTGCTGCGGGCGGCGACCGGGATGTCCGGCGCGTACCCGCGGGCGCTCGCCCTGACCTGGCTCGCGCCCCACCTGCCGGCACCCGCCCGCGACGCCGCCGTCGCCGGCGCTCTCGCGGCCGCGGCCGAGGTCGACGACCGCAAACTCCGGGTGAGTGCCCTCAGCCGGCTGCTGCCCGTCCTTCCGGAGCACCAGCGCGTCGAGACCGGCGCCCAGGCCTTGGACGCCGCCGAGGCGATCGCCACCGAACCGGACACCGTCCGCGCTCGGGCAGGGCAGCCCGGAGAGGCCCGGGCAACCGCCGTCGCCGAGATCGCCCCGCACCTGCCGGCGGCGCTGCTGCCCCGGACCGCCACCGCGGCGGCCGGCACCGCCGGCGACCCATACAGCGACCACGCCGCGCACGCGATGCTGGCGGTCGCCCGCCGGGCCCGCCAGTGTCTCGACGCACAGCCCGGTGCCGCGACCGCCCGGACCGCCGTGCTCGTCCTGCGGACCGGCCTCGACGCCCAGGACCGGCGCATCGGCCTCGCCGCCATCACCGGCCTCGCCGGGGCCATCGAGACGCTCGCCGGGACCAGCCCCGCGGCGGCCGTTGTCGGCACCGCCGCATGGTGGGCCTGACCGCCCAGCGACTCCAGCCGCGGTCAGGCGGAAACCGGCCCGGTCGCCGCCGGGCCGGTGACACCCGGCCGCCTCAGTTGCTCAGGTTGATCGGCGGCGGGTTGTAGGGCGGGTTGTTGTCGGGGTCGGTGTTGTCCTCCGGCCCGTACACCCGCACCATGATGTTGAACGGGGCGTCGGACACCGGCAACCAGTTCGCCGCGGGCGCGTTCGCGGGCTGGTTGCGTCCGATATAGACAGTGATCGAGCCGTCGGGCGCCGTGTACAGGTCCGGCGTGTACCGCGCGACGACGAACTTCGTCTGGCCGGGGATCAGCTCGATGGTGTCCGGGGTGTACGGTGGCGGAGTACTTGTCGGCGCGCAGGTTCCAGATCGTGACCGGGAACGGCACCGACACCGGCGGGATGCCGTCCGGAAGCGTCCCCTCCCACTCGTGCGGGACCAGCGCGTACGTCCCCGCCGTCTGCTTCGGGATGTGCACGGACACGACGTTGCCGAACACGTCCAGCACCAGCAGCGAGTACGTGGCGTCGGTCGACGGGATCGTCTGCTGGTGCTACGACAGCACGCCATGCGGCCCACATGTGCTTCCGGCAGCCGCGGATCCGTGGCACGCTGACGGCGGAGGTGGGTGCCGTGGTCGCTGACCGGATGCGCTGGCGCAGACGGATCGAGCAACTGGACCCGGCGCGCGACCACGAGGAGATCTACCGGATCTCCGCCGGGCACGAGTTCCCCTGGGACCACACGAGGGCGCTCGAGTTCGCGTTGTTCCGCACGTACTGCGTACCGTCGATCTCGGCCCTGCTCGACGCGACCGGCGAGTTCCGGGACCGGCCGCAGCGCCGCTACGACGACACCCAGCTGCTCATGGCGGAGCTGGCCGCGCACGGCTACGACTCGCCCCGAGGCAGGGCGGCGCTGCGGGTCATCAACCGCGCCCACGGCCGGTACGCCATCGACAACGACGACATGCGGTATGTGCTGTCCACGTTCGTCTACGACCCGATCGACTGGCTGGACCGCTTCGGCTGGCGGCCGCTCACCGAGCAAGAGCGCCTCGCCGCGTTCCACTTCTACCGCCAGGTCGGGCTGCGCATGGCGATCCGCGACATCCCATCGGACTTCGAGGAGTTCCGGGCGTTCAAGCGCGACTACGAGGCGGCCAACTTCCGCTACAGCGACACCAACGCCCGGGTCGGGCAGTACACGGTCGGGCTGTTCGCGAGCTGGTTCCCGGCGCCGCTGCGGCCGATGGCCCGCCTGGGGGTCCGGGCGATGCTGGACCCGCCGATGCTCGCCGCGTTCGGCTTCCGCCCCGCCCCACGCTGGCTGACCGCACTGTCCAGGGCGACGCTGCGGGCTCGGGCGGCGGCGGTGCGGCTGCTCCTGCCGCCCCGGCGGGTGTCGAAGCTGGGAACGTCACCCCGCAACCGCACCTACCCGGGCTACCCGACCGGGTACCGCCCGGCGGACCTCGGCGCACCCGACCCGCCGGCGTCGCTGGACGAGCGGTGGCTGCGCCGGGACCCGGCACCCGAGCCGCAGTAGCGGCTCGCCGCACCTGCCGTGGCGGCCCGCACCCGTTCAGTCCTCCGGTTCCGGGAACAGCCCGGGGATGACCGCCTCGCGTGCGTAGTCGGCGAGGAAGCCGAAGGGGTCGCCGCCGGCGCACAGCTGCGCCACCGCGGTCTCCAGCGCGGTCAGGACGGCGGCGACGTCCGGGCCCGGGGCGGGCCAGTCGCGCGCCACGCGGCCCGCGCCGGGAAAGCGGTCGTCCGGCGGGTCGAGGACGATCCCGGCGTGCAGGTCACCGTCGTAGCCGGCCGGTGTGACGGTGAGGCGGAGCGCGAGCCGGATCTCGTGCGCCGCGCCGAAGGTGATGTGGTGCGACAGGACCGCCCGGATGCCGTCGCCGACCGGGATCAGCTCGATCCGCGGGGTCATGGCGACGTCGCCGGCGAGCGTGTGCTCGGTCATCAGCAGCAGCGCGTGGTCGTGCACCCGCCGGTTCAGGTGCGCCAGCTCGGTCAGCACCGCGAAGGTGTTCACGCGCCGCTCCACTCGCGGCCGGCCAGGAAGCCGAACGGGTCGGCGCGGGCGCAGAGCTCGACCGCGGCGGTCTCCAGCGTGTCGAGGACATCGGCGCCTGCCGCGGCCCATTCGTGCGACACGGTCCCGCCCCCCGCGAGGGCGTCGTCCGGCGGGTCGAGGGCGATCCCGGCGAACAGGACGCCCTCGTGACCCGCCGGGGTGACCGTGAGACGCACCCCGATCTCGATCTCGTGGAACGCTCCCGCCCCACCGAACGGCAACAGGTGCGACATCACGACCCGGACGGCACCCTCGGCCGGCTCCAACCGGATCTGCGGGAGGCAGACCACGTCGTCGCCGAGGTGATACCGCGCCGGCAGCCCGCAGGTGTACTCGCCGAGCCGGCGGTGCAACCGCTCCAGCCGGGACAGCGCCTCCACCACAGCCGCGTTCGACACGACCTCACCACTTTCCGCGATCCCGCGGCGGTGCCGAGCACCGCCGCGGGATCGCGCCCGAATACCGTCAGCTCGCCATGAGCGTGTAGACGACCCATGAAGCGCCCGGTCCACGAGGGTGGCCCGAGTTCCTCCCGACCCGCATGACCCGGACTGTCAGCGTATAGGCCGGGCCGACGGTGTGGTTGCCCCGGCCGGATGTGTCGCGGTGCGCGACCCGACCGATCTGGAAGGGGAGCCGGACCGGCCCGATGTCGCGGATGTTGCCCGGGGCGGTGCGTTTGGCCCACGATTCGAGGTCGACGTTGCGCAGGATGTAGTCCACCGCCTGCTGGGCCGCCGAGCTGAAGACGGTCGAGGCGCTGTTACCGCGGAAGTTCGGGTTGTTGAAGCGAGCCTTGAGTTGGTCGTCGGTCAGGTCGAAGTGCTCCTTGGGGTGGGCCCCTTGGACGCCGTCGTCCGTATCGATGTCGCCGCAGTTGTGCACCAGCACCGGCGCTTGGCCGACCACCACGTAGTAGGTGTGGATGTTGGCCACGGTGAGGTCCCGCATGCGCTTGGCGCCGGCGAAGTTGCGCACCGCGACGACCACGCGGGCCGTGTCCCCGGAGGTGAGCAGTTCGTGACCGGCCTCCAGGTCGGCGGCCGCCACCCACGCGCCTGTGCTCTTGTCCCAGAACGGGTGGTGCTGTGTCGTGTGCAGCGTGTCGATCGCCCCGGTGGCCGGGTCGGCCACGGTGAGGTCGGTCAGGTCCGTGTCGAGGTTGAGGTGCAGGTCGGTGACGACCTGCGTGGTCGTCGCGCCCGTCGCGGGGTCCGTGCTGACAACCGCGTCGCCTTCCTCGACGTCCTTGATGGCCTTGACCGATCCGCCGGCCATGACGACTGGTGTCTCGGGGTCGAAGCTGTGCTCGCAGGTGTCGTTCGTGTTCTTGGGGTCGTTCGTGTCGTCGGTGTCAGTTCGTTCTTGTTTGGGCTTGTCGGCGTTCTTGTCGACCGCCGGTCCGCCGGAGTCGTTGGTGTCGGGTGAGCCGTTGCCGTCGCCGTCGTGGTGACCGTTGCCGTCGCCGTTGCCGTCACCGTCCGACCCGTTGCCGTTGCCGTCGCGGTTGTGTGACGGTGTGGTGTCGAGGCCGGGGATCTTGACGTTGAACTTCTCGGCGAGCTTCTTGGCGAGGGCGGCGCCGCGGGCGCTCAGCCCCGCGCCGCCGGACAACGCGGTGATCAGCATCTCGCCGGCGAGCTCGCCGATCGTGACGCCGCAGTCGTAGGCGGTGGCATCACCGCCGACGCACGAGGCGATCTGGTCGCAGATGCCGCTGATCGCGCAGGCCCAGCCCATGACGAAGTTGCCGGTCTTCTCCTCCCACTTCTTCGCCTCGCCCTTGAGTCCGTTCCACGCGCCCTTCGGGTCCTTCAGCATCTTCCAGATGCCGATGAACATCTCCCAGAACTTGACGCTGTTCCACAGACCCTGCAGGAATCCCTTGAAGAACCCGGGCTTCAGACCGGTCGGGTCGGACCACGTGATCGGGTTGTTGTTCGAGTACGAGTAGCCGTGCATCTGCTGCGGGTCGCCGAAGTCGACCAGCGGGTCGACGGAGATGAACCGGCCGATGTTCGGGTCGTACTCGCGGGCACCGAGGTGCACGAGGCCGGTCGGGTCGGCGTCGCCGCCGACGTATCCCTTCTTGTTCGGCCACGACACCACCGGGCCACGGGTCTCGCCGTACGGTGTCTGCCGCCGCCGGGTCACGGTCTGCGCGGCGTCGGCGCTGATCGCGATGTTGCCGGTGCCCTGCTGGTCACCGCAGAGCCAGGCGATGCCACCGGCGGTCCGCTGCCCCACGACCTCGCCGTTGAACGAGTAGAAGCGCGTGGCCGACAGCGAGGCGCCGGTGAGCCGGAGCTCCATCCCGCCGCCGAGGTAGAGCGTCGCGCCGGTGCCGTCCTTGGCGAGCAGCCGGTTGCCGGCGCCGTCGTAGACGTACGACGTGCTTCCGGCCGGGTCGGTCACCGAGGTGAGGTGCCCCTCGACGTCCCACTGCAGGTCCTGCTGCCCGTTCGGGCCGGGCCGCGACGTGGTGTTGCCGGTCTTGTCGTACTCGTACGTCGAGGTCTTGAGGACCTGCCCGGTGGAGTTCTTGAGCGTGGAACCCTTCAACAGGTGCGGCTGCGTGCCGGCGACGCCCTGCGCCGGGTAGGTGTAGTCGGTGGTCTGCAGCCCGGTCGGGGTGAGGTGGTCGATCTCCTTCAGCCTGGAACCGGTCCGCCCCTTCGCGTCAGTCGCGGCACCGAAGTCCCACTCCTGCCAGTACGGCGCCGGGCCACCCATCGGCGTGGACGCGGGCGCGGTGGAGCAGTCGCCGCTCTGCGGTGTCCATGCCTGCTTGAGCCGCTGCACGTGGTCGTACTGGAAGCACTGCGTGTCGCGCTGACCGTTGAGCGGGTTGTCGTCGATCTTGATCAGGTTGCCGGCGTCGTCGTACTTGTACTCCGCGTCCGCCACGTACGCCGACCCGACCGACTTCAACACCGCGAGCCGCTTCAGCCGGTGGGTCACGTCGTCGTACTCGGTCTTGCTCTGCACGAACGGCGCACCCGTCAGCGCCGTCGAGCGGATCACCGAGCTCGACTCACCGAACTCCGTGTAGGTGGCGTCGGTGACGTAGTGCGTCACGTCGCCGTAGTTCGTGGTCAGCGCCTTCGGCAGGGCGTCGACGCTGTCGTACTCGTACGTGAGCGTCTCACCGGCGAGGTTGCCCGTGGTCGGCAGCACCACCGTGTTCGGGCTGCCGTCGGCCTTGTACGTCATCCGCACCGAGTACGAGGTGCCGAATCCCTCGGTCACCGGGAGCGTCACCCTGGTCTGGGTCGGCCGGTACATCGCGTCCGCGGTGACCAGCTCAGTCTTGTACTCGTCGGTCCCGACGAACCGGGACACCGACTTCGTCAGGCCCCTCGCGGGCAGGTCGTAGACCGTCTTCGTCCGCAGCGCCCCGGTGATGCTGCCGTCGCGGGTCGTCTCCAGCCGGCCGAGGTCGTCATAGGTGAACGCCATGATCCGGTTCTCGGCGTCCTTGCTCGTCTCCACCTGGTCCCAGGCGTTGTACGTCATCTCGGCGGCGCCCTTGTCCGGGTCGACGGACTTCTTCAGGCGGCCGAGCTCGTCGTACTCGTAGGACCACACGTTGCCGGACGCGTCGGTGACGTTCTCGAGCTGGCCGGTCTTGTTGAACGCGTAGGTCGTCTCGTCGTAGGTGCCGGTCGGGGTGCCGCCGTGGTACAGGCGCAGCTTCGTCGTCTGCCCGTGGCTGTCGGTGAACGTGGCGCTGGCGGTCCCGCCGAGCGGCGGGGTGGCCGTGGTGTAGTCGCCGTAGTACTTGGTGACCGTGCTCCACTTGAAGACGTTCTTCGAGTACAGCGCCGTCTCGATCGGCCGGCCGGCGGTGTCGAAGTCGACCCTGGTCTGCGTCGGCACGTCGAGGTCGGCGGGCTGGTGCAGGGTGAGCCCGGCCGTGCCGGTCGTGTCGTAGGCATCGTTGGTCTTCCAGACGCGGCCGGCCGTGTCGTAGAAGTTCGTGTCCGCGATGATCCTGCCGCCGCCGACCGCGCGCCCCTGGACCTGCCGCGGCCGCAGCAGACCGTCGTACAGCTCGAACAGCGACTGGTAGTTGCCGTTCGCGTCCTGCGTGAGGGTCTCGACGGCGTTCACCGAGGTCTTGCTGATGGTGTACCGGTATTCGACGCTGGGCGTGTTCAGGTTGCTGGCCTGCGCCCGGTCCGCGTACCAGACCTTCGTGCGGCGGCCGAGCCCGTCATACGCCGCCGAGGTGATCCGGCTGTTGATGTCGGACTCGCTGAGCACCTCACCGTGGGCGGGGTCGATGACGACCGTGGTCTCCCACAGCCTCGGGTTCTTCGTCGTCATCCCGACGAGCGGTCCGCCCGTCGCCGGCGAGTAGTCGGTCTTCGACACCCGGCCGGCGATGTCGGTCGACTCGGTCGTGCGGCCGTGCGGGTCGTGCTTGTACGTGCCGATCGTCTGGAACTGGACGTTGCCGCCGTTCCACGCGTTCATCCGCTCGACCTTGGTGACCAGGCCCGTGGTCGGCGTCGCGCCGTAGGCCAGGTTGTCGTACGTGTACCGCATGTCCGAGATCACCTGGTCGGCGGCGGACGGCCCGGCCGCCGAGCAGTCGCCGGCCCACGTGCGCACGCGTTTGGCCGAGTGCAGGAGCCACACGTTCGCGTCGGTGTTCGGCAGGTACTCGTGCACCGTGCACTTGTCGTCGGTGGTGTCGGCGGGGTTGCCGAGGTCCTTCACCTTGAGCGGGACGCCCTGCTGGTCGTTCTCGATGACCGTCTCGAAGCGGCGCCACTGCCCGCCGCTGATCAGCGCCCGGGTCGCGGTCTTCTCGCTGCCCGCGAAGCGGGACTCGGTCGTGACCCCGTTGATCGTCCGGCTCGCGGCGGGGGTCGTCGAACGCCACGGCGTCTTCACCGTGCCGGCATTGACCACGCCGTCGAGGTACACGACCTGCTCGCGGGCCATCCCGGCGAACTGCTCGTAGTCCGGGAACGGACCACCCTCCAGGCCGGTGACGTTCACGGTGCGGGTGCCGGATGCGGTCTTGTCGCCGTGCATGCCGCGGAAGTACTGCGACCGCATGACCTGCTGCTTCGGCCCCTCGCCGACCTTGGTCTTCACGTACGGGTAGCCGCGCCACTGACCCCACGACTTGTACTTGGCCTGGACGAGACCGTCCTCGCCGTCCCAGTGCCACAGCGCCAGGTTCTCGGGGTTCTCGTACTCGTAGAACGTCTTGGTGGCGCTGCCGCCGGCGGTGAGGTCGATCTCTTGCACCGAGTCGACGACGTACTTGTGGAAGTAGTCCGTGCGCGGCTGCGTGTACCCCTGCGGCACCCACTTCACCGGGTAACACCGCAACGTGTTGCTGTCCAACGCGTTCACGTTCGGCAGCCGGCCCGGGTTCACGCAGTCGGGGTCGCTGTAATCAACAGCGATCTCCGCACCCGCCTCGGTCCGGATCGACGTGATCCGCCACCAGTTCATCGCCGGCGCGAAGTCCGACCACACCGCATCCACCCGATTCGGCAGCTGGATGCCCTCGAACGTCACCTCGGGCAGCGTCACCGCGGCGCCGTTCAAACCCTTGTGGGTAATGCCTTCCAGCCACAGCCCGGCCCTCGTGCCGTCACCGGGATCCGGGAACGACTGCCGCAGGATCCACTGGTCGACGTCCTGGTAGCCGGACCCCTTCCACACCTTCGTGGTGACGCTGGTGAGCCGCTTGCTGCTCCAGAACGACGGCCCCGACTGCCAGCAGGTGCCGGTCGAGGCACAGTTCTGGTCCCACGGCGTGTCCGGCCAGTTGGTCTTGTCCTTGGTACCGCAGTTCGCCGTCACACACCGGTCGGAGACGCCGAAGTGCACCTGCGCGGGTGCCGCGACGCCCGTGTACGCCGAGTCGGTCCGGACCCCGTTGACGAGGGTGCGGTTGTCGGTGCCGTAGTCGATGCGGGCCGGGTAGGCGTCGCGGTGGTAGACGACCGGCGAGTTCTCCTGCTTGTTCTTCGCGTAGTAGTTCGTGTCCCGCGTGTACCACAGCGAGGCGGTGTTGCCGTAGATGTCCTCGATGTAGTCGAGGTTCCACCGGTACGCCTGCGTGCAGAACGACGCGGCGAACGTGGCTGCCTTGCACGGCTCCGTCGCGTGGTTGCCCGCGACCGGGACCGCCTGCACCGAGTTCGTCTCCGGCTTGTTCGTCGTCCAGCCCGGCAGCCGGTTCCGGCCGAAGTAGTACTTCGTGCCGTCCGTCGCGGTGACCTTCCAGTACTCGCCGTTGTCGTCACCGTTGGTGTTGGCTCCGCCGATCACCTTCTCGATCCGCGACCCGTCGTCCTGGACCGGGTGCCACAGGCCGGCGGCATCCTTCAGCAGCTCACCGCCACCACCGTTGAGCGACATGGTCGCGTTGTCCGTGGCCCAGCACATGTCGCCGGTGTCCTCGGTGTTGTTCGCCTTGCTGCCCTTGTCATCGGCCTTGTCATCCGCACAGCCGACGTACCGCCGCTCGATGAACCCCGTGTCGTAGGAGAAGCCCTCACCGACCCAGCCCGGCTGGTTGTTCGACGCCGCGTGCCGTCCGTCCACCGACTGCGACGAGTAGCTCAGACCCACCGTGGGTCCCGGCCCGTTGACCGCGGGCGGGACACGCATCGGATAGTTCCAGGAGAACCCACCGGACGAGCCGCCCTGCGACCACGTCGACGACGGCGCGAGGGGCGTGGCACCGAAGTCGCCGGCACCACCGGACGGGCCGGCGGCGAGCGCGACCATGACGTTGCCCGACGTCAGCTTCGATGCCGCCGCGGTCGTCACCGGCGCCGGCAGCGTCACCTCACCGGTCACCGTCTTGGTCTTCACGTTGTTGTCCGACTGCACCGGCACCGGCCGGCACGCCGCATCATCCGGCGTACTCTGGTGGCACTCCGGGATGACGAGCAGCCGCAACCGGCTCCCCCAGTCCGCACCGAACGCCGACTCGAACGCGCCGTAGCTCGTCTCCAGCTTCACCGCACCCGTGGTCGCCGCGTCGTCCGTGCGCGCGACCCGGAACATCACACCCTGCACACCCGCAGCGTGGACCTCGTCCTGCGACAGCGTCTGCACCCGGACCTGCTCAGGCCCCTTCGCACCGGCCACCACCCGCAGCGGCGCACCCGGCACCGACACCGCGGTCTCGGCCGGCGACGCACTGCCGGAGGCCCGCAACTGCGACCGTGCCGCGGCGATGTTCACCTCCGCGGTCGCGGCCGCCGGCCACTGCACCGAGCCGACCGACGCGCGACGCGCCGCCGCCGACGCCGTCCCCGGCTGCGGCTCCTTCACCGCCACCGTGCCACCAGGCACGTCCTTGTAACGCTGCGCCGCCTCGGGCTTCGTCACCTTCGGGGCCGCCTGCACGGGCGGCACCACGAGATTGTTGGCGGCCAATGTCAGGATCGCCGACGCGGCGACCACGCGCGTCACCCGCCCGAACAGCCGGCGGGACCGGCGGGGCAGCAATGGCAGGCCGGGCGGTCCGAAGACACCGGTCAAGGACACAATTCCTCCGCAGCAATGCGTAAGTGGCCGCCGTCGAGACACGACGGCAGCCGAACATCGTCAAGAAACAGAAGGTGAAGAAGAAGGATCCAGCCGGCCTACGCCGGTACGCCGACCATCTGCGGAATCATGTCGGCCATTGCCTTCTGCGCAGAGCGCAGCCACCACTGAACATGCGAAGCCTCCCCGTTAGGCCCATGCAGTCGCACCGGGATCGATACCCGTGCAGGGCGAAATCTAGGTCCCACATTCACCGGAGTCAAGGCCGTCCTTGCGTGCGCGTGGGCCCGACCATCAAATCGGACATTCCTCCGGCGTAGCGCCAACCTCACGGTGATCGATTGACACGGCGATCGGGCCGCCCATACGTTTCGCTCACTTTCACTTCACCGGGGGGATCTGTGATCAAGCTGCGCCGTGCCGTGCGCCGATATCGACGTGGCACGCTTTCCGTCCGGCTCGCCATGGCCGCAGCACTCGCGGTCACCGCCCCAGGGGCGGCCGTCGCGCTCGTGGCCGGCACCGCCGGCCCGGCCGCAGCCGAGCCGGGGGCGACCGGTCAGGCCACGACATCGGCGGCCGAGCAGCGGGTGGCCGAGAGCACCGCGCTCCGGCAGGCTGCCGAGACCGGTCGCACCGTCGAGGTGCCGGGTTCGAAGTCCGAGCTGGCGCGGGTCGTCGCGACGCCACGGGGCACGCTCGTGCGGGAGACCTACTCCGTGCCGCACTGGACCAAGAAGGACGGCACCTGGCGGCAGGTCGACCTCTCCCTGCGCAAGGACGGCAACACGCTCGCCCCGGCGGCGTCGGTGGCCGACGTGCGGTTCTCCGCCGGCGGCACGGAACCCCTCGTCACCCTCAACGGCGCCGGCGGCGCGCTCAAGCTGAGCTGGCCGTCGAAGCTGCCGGCGCCCCGCATCGAGGGCGACACCGCGGTCTACGAGTCGGTGCTGCCCGACGTCGACCTCCAGGTGCAGTCCACAGTGGACGGTTTCGGGTACTCCCTGATCGTCAAGACCCGGCAGGCGGCCGCGAACCCGGCCCTCACCAGGCTCAAGTTCGGCCTGACCACCACGGGATGGTCGCTGCGGGGCAGGCCCGGCGGCGGCTACGAGGCCCGTGACGCCGCCGGCAAGGTCGCGGCCTCCGCCGGGCAGGCGCTCATGTGGGACTCCGCCGGTGTGCCGGGTGCGCTGCGGTCCCTCGCCGCCGCGCGCACCGCGGGCCCGAACTCGGCACTGCGGCACGTGCCCGACGACTCCCGCAAGGCCAACCTCCCCACCACCGTCGAGGGCGGCTCCCTCGTCATCGTCCCCGACGCCGCCATGCTCGCCGACCCCAGCGTCGCCTACCCCGTCGTGATCGACCCGTGGACCGGCGTCGGCCGGACCCGGTGGGGCTATGCCAACACCACCAACGCCAACCGCGACGACAACATCGTCCGGGTCGGGCAGAACACCGACGGGTCCGGCACGTTCCGGTCGTTCTTCGCCTTCGACCTCAGCTGGCTGCCCGGCAAGCAGATCCGCGGCGCCAAGTTCATGACCTACATGACCCACTCCTGGTCGTGCACCGCCACACCGGTCAGCCTGTACCGCACGCAGGACCTCACCAGCGCGGGGAAGCAGACCTGGGACGGCCCCGACCTCCAGGTGTTCGTCGAGACCAAGTCCGGCAACGCGCACAAGCCCTCGACCGGCGCCGGCTGCGCCAACGACCCGCAGCCGAACATGTACATGGAGTTCTCCAACCAGACCCTCGTCAACGACGTCGTCAACTTCGGCCAGGGCCGCGGCACCTACACCCTCGGCCTGTCCGCCCGCGACAGCGACGGCACCGACGAGAGCACCGGCAACCGCTGGAAGAAGTTCGACCAGGCCTCCACCGCCATGTCGATCGAGTACAACAACCTGCCGAACACCCCGGCCGCGACCGCGCTGACCACGCACACCGACTACACCGCCGCCGGGCAGGCGTGCGTCACCGGCACCGGCCGCCCGATCGTCCGGTCGGTGACGCCGTGGCTGAAGGCGAGCATCTCCGACCCCGACGGCGACCAGAGCGGGCAGCTCTCCGCATCGTTCGCCCTCGAGCAGTGGAACGGCACCGCCTGGACCGCCATCAGCGGCTGGCCCAAGACCGACACCGGAGTCCCGTCGGGCACCCTGGCCGAGGTCCAGGTGCTCGCCGGCACGCTCACCGGGTCGATGGCCCGCTGGCAGGTGCAGGTCAGCGACGGCCTCACCGGCACCTCGAACTGGTCGCCGTGGTGCGAGTTCACGCTCGACACCACCCCACCCGGCGTCCTGCCGACCGTCGCGGCGGCCGACGGCCTGTACGTGGAGACGCCACCCAACGACGTCATGCGCGGCTCCGTCGGCCGCAGCGGCCAGTTCACCTTCGGCGCCAACGGCGAGACCGACATCGCCGACTACGAGTACCAGCTCGACGGCGGCGCCAAGGCCTACGTCAACGCCTCCGGCACCGGCGGTCCGGCGACCGTCTGGGTCACCCCCACCCACGTCGGCGAGCAGGTGCTGACGGTCCGCTCCCGCGACGCCGCACAGAACGCGTCACCGCCGAAGGACTACCGGTTCCTCGTCAACACCCACTCGGACCCCAAGGCGTGGAAGCTCGACGAGGGCGCCGGCACCACGGTCGCCACGACACCGGCGGGCGGCCCGGCGGGGACCCTCATCGGCGGCCCGGCCTGGACCGACGGGCGCGTCGTGGGCACCCACGCCGTCAACGGCAAGGACAACGCCCTCCGGTTCGACGGCGTCGACGACCTCGCCGCCGCGCCCGGCCCGATCGCGGACACGTCCCAGAGCTTCAGCGCCGCGGCCTGGGTCCGGCTGACCGGCGGCACCGGCAGCCAGCGCACCGTGCTGTGCGTCGAAGGCTCGATGGCCTGCGGGTTCGCCGTCATGTACCTGCCGGCGCCGACGAACCGGTGGGCGCTGACGATGTACGACAGCGACACCGCCAACGCAGCCACCGTCTACGCCACCGCGCCCACCCCACCGACGTTCAACCAGTGGACGCACCTCGCCGTGTCGTGGGACAAGGGCACGAAGACCGCGAAGCTCTACGTCAACGGCAACGCGGCCGGCCAGCTCAGCCGCCCGTCCAACTGGAACGCCACCGGCGGCCTGCTCGTCGGCGGCGGCAGGTGGAACGGCGTCCGCCAGCCCAGCTTCCTCGGCGACATCGGCGACGTGCGAGTCTGGGACCGGGCGATCGACCACTTCGTCGACATCAAGCCGGCGATCGCGCCCGTCGCCGCGGGTGAGTGGGCGATGGAGGACTACGACGAGGACGCGCCCCGGCAGGTCACCGACGACTCCAACTACCAGCGGCCGCTGACCCTCACCGAGCCTCCCGGCACCGTCACCTGGTGCGAGAGCCTCAACAGCACCGGCCTCTGCTTCGACGGCCTCTCCGGCGCCGCCACCGCACCCGCGGTCGTGCGCACCGACCAGTCGTACACGGTCACCGGCGACGTCCGCATCACCGACACCAGCGTGTCCCGCACGGTCTTCTCCCAGCAGGGCACCCGCGGTGCCGCGTTCACCGTCCGCTACGACAAGGCCGTCGACCGCTGGTCGTTCGCGGCGACCGGCACCGACGCCGACGCACCGGCCGTCGTGAAGGTGAACTCGACCGCCGCGCCCACACTCAACGCCTGGACCCGCCTCGAGGCGATCTACGACGCACCCCTCGGGAAGATCCGGTTCTACGTCAACGACCAGCTGCAGGGCGAAGCCGCCGTCACGGCGAACTGGAAC
Source organism: Dactylosporangium sp. NPDC049742 (assembly GCF_040674675.1). NCBI lineage: Bacteria > Bacillati > Actinomycetota > Actinomycetes > Micromonosporales > Micromonosporaceae > Dactylosporangium > Dactylosporangium sp. NPDC049742. The sequence continues at coordinate 61,482 of NZ_JBFANF010000021.1, forward strand.
GCCACCGGGACGTTCAACGTCGGCCGGACCCTGCAGGCCGGCGCCGGCGCCGAGTTCTTCGCCGGTTCGGTCGACGACGTCAAGGTGTACGCGGGCGCCCAGCGGTCCGCCGGCGGCGCCATCCAGACCAACACGCTGATGCTGGTGCGCTCCGGCATCGCCGGCAAGTGCCTGGACAACGCCGGCGGCCTGAGCAACGACGGCAACTCCGTCAACTCGTACGGCTGCAACGGCGGCTACACGGCCCAGCTGTGGACGATGCCCGGCGACAACACGCTGCGCATCAACGGCAAGTGCCTCACCGCGGCGAACAACGCAACCGCACCGGGCACGGCCGTGCAGCTGGCGACGTGCAACAGCGGGGCGGGGCAGCAGTGGGAGGTCGGCACGTTCAACTCGCTGCGCAACCCCAGCTCCGGCCTGTGCCTGGACATCCCGAACGGCAGCGCGACCGACGGGACCCACCTGCAGCTGTGGACCTGCTACGGCAACGCCGCCCAGCAGTGGACGATGCAGTGGACGGGCATCGGCCTGTTCCGCTCGGGCATTCCGGGCAAGTGCCTCGACAACCGGGGCGCGACGATCGCCAACACCAACCCGATCCAGTCCTACGACTGCAACGGCATCCCGTACTCGCAGATCTTCGCCCTGCTCCCCGACAACACCCTGCGGATCGGGACGCTGTGCCTGGACATCGTCAGCGTCGGCACCGCCAACGGGTCGAAGATCCAGCTGTACACCTGCAACGGCTACCCCAACCAGCAGTGGGTGGTCGGGGCGAACAACACCCTGCGCAACCCGAACTCGGGCCGATGCCTGGACATCACCGGCCAGAGCACCGCGAACTCGGTACAGCTGCAGATCTACGACTGCAACGGCCTGCGCGGCCAGGAGTGGCTGGTGCCGTAGGTCATGAAGGCGCCGACCGGTTCGCGGGGGTATCCGACCCGACGTACGATTGCCCGCTCCGCGATGCGCGTCGATGCTGGGCTCCGGTGGCGCCGGGGTTCGGCGTGGTCCGGAGGGCGGTCGGGTGGAGATCGAATTGGCGGACGCGGTGGCCGCGGTCCGCGAGCAGTTGGTGCAGGCGGCGGCGCGCGGCGCCGACCAGGAGATCACCTTCACCGTGGGTGCGATCGAGCTCGAGTTCGCCGTGGAGCTGCGCGCCGATGCCCGCGCGAAGGCGGGTTTCAGGGCGTGGGTGCTGACCGCCGACGCTGACGCCGGGATCACCCGCGGGCGCACCCACCGGGTGAAGGTGACGCTGACGCCGCAGGGCGCCGACCAGCGCCCGGTCGCCGTCGCCGGTGGCAACGGTGCCGCCCCCACCCCGCCGCCCGGCCACATCGGCCGGGACTGAGCCGCCGCCGGGGAGATCCAGTTGCAGCGTCATCGGGTGGTCGGCGTCCGCCAGGCGGACCTGCGCGGCTCGGGGTACCTCGTCGCACCGCGCCTGATCCTGACGTCGGCGCATGTCTGCATGGACACGGACGAGCCGGTGTCGGTCGTCGTGCTCGCCGAACCGGAGACCTACCGCGGCGTGGTCGTCTGGCGGGGCACGGGTAAGAACGGCGACGCGGCGCTCGTGGAGATCACCGACCCGGCGTGGCAACCGCCGGCCGAGGCACCGACGGATCTCGGCCGCACCGTGACGTACGGGGCGAAGATCGACTGCACGACGTGGGGCTTCCCGGAGTGGGTGCGGGACGCACCCGAGGAGGGTCTGGAGTCGACGCTCACCGCCGGGAAGATCAGCGCCGGTGACGGCGTCCTGGGCGATCGCTACGTGCTGCGGCTCGACGTGGCACCGCGCAAGCCGCCCAGCACCAGATCGGCGTGGGCGGGCATGTCGGGCGCGGCGGTGTTCTGCGGCGACCTGCTCGCCGGGGTGATCGCGGCCGACCCTCCGCTCGGCGGCGGGAAGCTGTTGCACGCGGTCCCGATGTACGTGCTGCAACGGGATCCCGGGTTCCGGCAGGTGCTCGACGGGCACGGCGTCGCCGCGCTGCTGCGGCCGATCGAGACGCACCAGCTGTCGGAGCGTGACCCGCAGCCCGGCAGTTCCCCCGCGGCGCTGCTGCTCGCCAGGCGGCACATCGTGCGGTTCCTCGGCCGCGACGACCTGCTGGCGGAGATGGTGACGTGGGCGGGCGGGACGGGCTTCGGCGCGTGGCTGTTGCACGGAGCGGGCGGACAGGGCAAGACGCGGGTCGCGCAGGAGCTCGCCACCCGGCTCGCGGACGGGCGCTGGGCGACCGTGTGGCTGCTGCCCGACGCGCAGGCCGACGCCCTCGCCGTCCTGCCGAAGGTGGTCACGCCGATGCTGCTGATCGTCGACTACGCCGAAAGCCGCATCGATCAGCTGGAGGCGCTGCTGCGGGCGTACGTGCAGCAGCGCCCGAACGGTCCGGTGCGGCTGTTGCTGCTGGCCCGCACGGACGGCGACTGGTGGCACAGCCTGCGGAAGATGCGCGGGGCGAACGCCAGGGAACTGCTCGACGGCGCCCGGGTGGAGCAGCTCGGGGAGCTGGAGCCCCAGCCTGCCGGGCAACCGACCGGATACCAGCAGGCGATCACCGACCTGTCCGACCACATCGCGGCGATGCCGGGCTACGCGGCGCACGACTGGGCGACGACCGCGGCCCGGCTCGTCGCCGCCGCCGAACCCGAACCGGCGCGGGTGATGGCGCTGACCGTCCAGCTGACCGCGCTGGCCGACCTCCTGGACAGCATCGACCCGACCGCGCGGCCGGCAGGGTACGAATCGGTCGAGGACCGGGTCCTGACCCACGAGGGCAGCTACTGGCGGGTGTCCGCCCGGGCCCGCGGCCTCGACCCCGACCCCGGCCTGGCGACGCTCGAGGACATCCTGGCGGCCACGATGCTGTTCGGTGCGGAGAGCTGGACCGCCGCCGACGCGCTGCTGGAGCACATGCCGACGCTGGCCGGCGGACCCCGGTCGCAGATCGACCGGATCCACGCCTGGATCGGCGACCTGTACCCGCCCGCGGACGACCGCCCGTGGGGCGGCCTGCAGCCCGACCGGCTCGCCGAGCGCGCGGCCGGGCTGCGGCTGCTGCGGCGGCCGGAGCTCATCGACAAGCTCCTGCCGGTCGCGTCCGCCGTCCAGCGCGCCCAGCTGCTGACGGTCTACGCCCGCGCGGCGAACCAGCCGGCGTTCTCCCGCCGTCTCGACCAGCACCTGGCCGACCTGGTGTCACGCAGACCGGAACACCTCGCGGCGATCGCGATCAAGGTCGCCACCCAGGTCGAACGACCCGAACCGCTGATCAGAGGCGTCCTGGTGGCGAATGCCACGTGCACCCCGGCGCTGCAGGCGACGCTGGTCGCCGCCCTGCCGGCAGCCAGCCTCCTCCTCGAGAACCTGGCCGCCGAACTGTTCGCCACGCACAGACGGCATGCGGCTGAGACCGGCGACCCGGACGACGAGCAGCACCGCCGCGACAACGCCATGAACGCCCGCGCGGAGTCGGTCAGCCGGGCCGCACGCGGGGACCGCGGTGAAGCGCTGGACAGCGCGATGACTGCCGTCTCGATCCACCAGCGCCTCGGCGTCGGACGGGCCGGCGAGTTCGCGGCCGATCTCGCCCTGTCGCTGACCAACGCCGCGGAACGCCTCAGCGACGTCGGTGAGCACCAGCGAGGGCTGGAGCACACCGAGTGGGCCGTGGCGCTGTACCGGCAACACCCGCGCACCGAGCGGACCGCTCTCGCCGCGGCGCTCGTCGTCCGGTCCTGGCAACAGGGCCGTCTCGGCCGGAGCCGGCCGGCATACGCGTCGGCGGCCAAGGCCGTGCGGATCTACCGGCGGTCGGGCGGCACCGAGCCGGCGGACCGGGCGGCGCTGGCCGGTGCGTTGCACGCGCTCGCGCACCACGGGGCCGCGATCGGCCGGGACGAGCGGAGCCTCGCGCTCATCGATGCCGCACTGAAGCTTCAGCACGACCTGGTCGAGGAGAACCCGGACGCGTACCGGCTCGACCTGGCGAAGTTCCTGCACACGAAGGCTCGGGTGCAGACCGCGCTGGGACGCCGTGACGACGCGCTGAAGACGCTCGCGACAGCCGAGGAGGTCTATCGGATCCTGACGGGGCTGGCGCCGACCGCGTTCCTCCCGGACCGGCCGGCCGTCGTCAACAGCCTGGCGGAGCAGATGTGCGCCCTCGGCCGGCGCGGCATGGCGCTCGAGATCACGAAGGGGGTGGTCCAGCACTACCGCCGCCTGGTCGACGAGCATCCGGACCAGTTCCTCCCGGACCTGGCCCAGGCCCTGATCGGGCTGTCGGACCGGCACGCCGACGTCGGGGAGCACGAGCTCGCCCTGCTGGCCGCCACCGAGGCCGAAGCCGTGTCGTCGCGGGCGCCCTATCCCCATCCGAACGCGGAGATCTCGGCGTCAGCACTGGTGCAGCGGACCCTGTCGTTGCGCTACCGCGACGTCGGGCAGTTCTGGCGGGCGTACGACGCGGCCAGGGGCGCGCTGCACGCGCACCTGGCCCTGCGGCGCCATCTCGGCGGCGCGGTCGCCGCCGAGGTGGCCGCGTCCCTGACCGGCGCCGCCGAACGGTGCCTCGAGGTCGGGGACCTCCCGCACGGTATCGAGCACGCCGAAAGCGCCGTCTTCACCTACCGCACCCTCGCCCTGTCCCGGACCGGAAGACACCGGGCGGGTCTGGCCATGGCGCTCGGCGCGTTGGCCCGCCAGGAGGACGGGGCCGGCGCGCAGGCCCGGGCCCGACGCTTCGCCGGGCGAGCCGTGCGGCACTGGCGCTCGCTGGTCACACCCGGCTCCGACGCGTTCCGCCCCGAGCTGGCGGCCGCTCTGGTCGAGCAGGCCCGGCTGCGTGGCAAGGCACGGCAGCACCGGCGCGCGCTGGCCGGCGTCGAACGCGCCACGAGCCTGCTGCGCGGCCTGTCGACGACGAACCCGGTCGCGTTCCTGGGCGATCTCGGCGCGGCGCTCACGCAGCGCGCCGACCTGCTGTGCGCCGCCGGTCGCCGCACCGACGGTCTCGCCGCGGCCGACGAGGCCCTCGAGCTCCTCCACGCCGCGACCATGACGCAGCCGGCCGCCTTCCAGCCCCGCCTCGCGGCTGCGCTCACCGTCCGGTCGGGTTTGCTGGCCCGCCTCGACCGGCCCGAAGCGGCCCTGGCCGCCATCGACGAGGCGGAGGCGGTCTACCGCGACCTCGTCAGCGCCGAGCAGGAGGCGCTCCGGCAGCTCGCCGGCAACGTGCCGGTGCGGATCGACGCCGACCATCCCCCGCTGCAGCGGACCCCACCGGCGGTGCACCCCGCCCGGCGGGAGATGCCGCGGGGCGGCGGGGCCTTCCGGGCCGAGCTCGTCGCGACCGCGATCGACCGCTCGGCGCTGCTCGCGGCGGTCGGGCGGCACGACGACGCGCTCGCCGCCGCCGACGCGGCGCTGCACCGCGCGCACGAGCTCGAAGAGCACGGCGAGCGGGCCATCGCCCGGCTGTCGGCGGCCGCGCTGAGCAACCTGGCCCGGCGGCACGCGGACCGGGGGTCGCTCCACGAGGCGATCCGGTTCGCCGAGGACGCGATCGGCGCCCATCGCCACGCGAGCGACCCGCGCGGCCGCGTCATCGGTGCGGAGCACCCCGCGGCACTGACCGAGGCCGCGGCGCTGTTCCTCCAGGTCGGTGCGCACGCGCAGGCCGCCCGCCTGAGCGAGCAGGCGATGTTCCACTACCGCCTGCTCGCACTGCGGCACCCCCGCGCGCACCGATCGGGTCGTGCCGCCGCGCGTGCCGTCCACCGTCAGGCCGTTGCCGCGCTGCGGTGGCGCCGGCCGCCGGCGTTGGCCGGGCTGCGCCACGGCCTGACGCAGGCATGGTGGGTCCTTCACAACGACCTGCGCCTGCGCGCGGCGGCGCGCCGGGACCGGTGGGACCGCCGGTCCCGGCGCTACCGCGAGGCGTGGGAGTCGGCAGCGCGTGACCGCGCGATCCGCCGGGACGAGCGGCGACACATGCGCCGACCCGCGCCGTAGAGACGAGCCGTCCCCGGCGCCGCTGCCGCGTCATCCCAGCTTCGAATGCGGTTGCCGGACCGCCGATGCGCGATTACTCTCTACGGTGTACAGAGAAACCGAGCCAGGGAGTGACGTTGTCCGACCAGAGTCCGATCACCAGTGCCGCCTTCACGCCCGAGGACGAGGACGTCACGCGGCTGCTGGACTGGTTCGCCGCCTACGACGCGCTCGCCGAGCGGGGTGACGTCGAGCGCATGGCCGACGTCGCGCTGTTCCCGCTGACGGTGACGACGAACGACTCGACCGGCGAGTGCGTGACCCAGCAGTGGGACCGCGCCACGTTCATCCAGGCGATGGGCGACGCTGTCGGCGAGCCGCGACCGCGGCTGGACAACCACCGCCGGCCGGTGTTCCTCAACGCCGATCTGGCCGTCGTCGTCACCGACAGCACGGTCACCACCGGCGAGCAGGTGCAGCACATGCGGTACGTCGACGTGATGGCCAAGACGGGCGGAGAGTGGCGCTTCACCAGCATGATCCAGGCCGGCTGGGGCGACATGCTGCGCGGGGCGTTCGGCGCCTGAGCGGCGCGCCGGGGCCCCGGCGCGGGAGCGCTGCCTGGGGGCCGCGTCTGGGGACGCAATTAACCTGCGAGGCGATCTACCCTCCCCGGCGCTACCGGTTCAGGTATTCGACAACACCGATCGACCTTTCGATCTCCCGATGCTATCCGGCTCCACTGTTTTACCAGTTTCGCCCGGTCGTCTCGCAGGCAAGTCCCATGCTACGCCCGGCCGGTGCCGGCATCGGGTGAGTGAGCGGGTGAGCTGTAGCAGCCCTCAGTGGTGGAATCCGGTGGCGTCGCCGGCGGTGTGCAGCGGTCCGGGCTGGGCCTCCAGCTCGGGCAGCAGCCGCCGCAGGTCGGCGAGCAGCAGGTCGGCCAGGTCGTGGGTGAAGCCGTTGCGGACCACGACCCGCAGCACGGCGAGATCGGTGCGGTTGGCGGGGAAGGTGTACGCCGGGACCAGCCAGCCGCGTTCGCGCAGCCGGCGGGACACGTCGAACACGTTGAACGCCTCGACGTCGGCGTTCGTGGTGAACGCGAACACCGGCAGCTGGTCACCGCGGGTCAGCAGCCGGAACGGGCCCATGGCGGCGATCTCGCCGGAGAGGTGGAGGGCCACGTCGCGGGACGCCTGCTGGACGGCGCGGAAGCCGGCGCGGCCGAGGCGGAAGAAGGTGTAGTACTGCGCGACGACCTCCGCGCCCGGGCGGGAGAAGTTCAGCGCGAACGTCGGCATGCTGCCGCCGAGGTAGTTGACGTTGAAGATGAGCTCCTCCGGCAGGGCGTCGCGGTCGCGCCAGAGGACCCAGCCGACACCGGGGTACACCAGGCCGTACTTGTGCCCCGAGGTGTTGATGGAGGCGACCCGCCCGATCCGGAAGTCCCACTCCAGGTCCGGGTCCAGGAAGGGCGCGATCATCGCCCCGGAGGCGCCGTCGACGTGCAGCGGGATGTCCCATCCGGTGCGCTGCTGCAACGCGTCGAGCGCCGCCGCGATCTCGGCGACCGGCTCGTAGCTGCCGTCGAACGTCGAGCCGAGGACCGCGACCACACCGATGGTGTTCTCGTCGCAGTGCGCCACCGCCTCCTGCGCGTTCAGGTGCAGCCGGTCGCCCTCCATCGGCACCAGCCGGGGTTCGACCTCCCAGTAGTTGCAGAACTTCTCCCAGCAGACCTGCACGTTGATGCCCATCACCAGATTGGGCCGCCCGGCCTCGCCTGCGGCGCGCCCGGCCGACCAGCGCCGCTTCAGGGCCAGGCCGGCGAGCATGCCCGCCTCGCTGGACCCGGTCGTCGAGCAGCCGACCACCTCGGCAGGGTCCGGGGCGTGCCACAGGTCGGCGAGGATGCTGACGCAGCGCCGCTCGAACTCGGCGGTCTGCGGATACTCGTCCTTGTCGATCATGTTCTTGTCGACGCACTCGGTCATGAGGCGGACCGCCTGCGGCTCCATCCAGGTCGTCACGAACGTGGCGAGGTTCAGCCGGGCGTTGCCGTCGAGCATGAGCTCGTCATGCACGAGCTGCCAGGCGGTGTCGGCGGGCACCGGATCCTCGGCCAGCGCGTCGCGGGGACCGGCCACCTGCTCGGCCAGCGCCGGGTTGGCGACCGTCGCGAACGGGTTGCCGTCCGCGACCCGCGGCAGCCGTCGCTGGCCCGCCCTCTGCAGCACCATCGTCCTACCTCCTACCAGCCGGCGGCACCCGTCCGCATCGGGAGCCCGCCTACCCGCTGACAGGGCCGTGACACGGGGCCGTCGAGGACCGCACGGCTCGGTTTGCGGATCCGCCCGGCGGGTAGCCCGCGACCGGCGTACCCGCGAGGGGAGTGACCGGAGATGACGACCCGCACACTGCCGGACCTGTTCACCTGGCTGGAGCACGCGCGCCGCGCCGGCGACGTGCACTACGACGAGCGGCAACGCTCCTGGATGGTGCTCGGGCACCCCGAGGTCACGGCGGTGCTCGGCGACCCGCGCCGGTTCTCGTCCGACCTGGGCGACCTGCTGCCCCGCCAGGAGGACCTGGAGCTGTTCCGGCGCGGCAACTTCGTCCAGATGGACCCGCCCCGCCACGACTCGCTGCGGCGGCTGGTGAGCCGGGCGTTCACGCCGCGGGTGGTGGCCGGCCTGGCCCCGCGCATCACCGCGGTCACCGAGGAGCTGCTCGACGAGGTCGCCGGGGCGCAGCGGTTCGACCTGGTCGACGACCTGGCGTACCCGCTGCCCGTCATCGTCATCGCCGAGCTGCTCGGCATCCCGGCGGAGGACCGGCCGGTGTTCCGGCGGTGGGCCGACGCGCTGTTCGAGCGGCCGGAGATCGGCCCGGACGATCCGCTGACCCGGATGATGGACGACCAGCGGGTCCGCGCGGTCGCACCGGTGCTGCGGGAGATGAACGAGTACCTCCTGCGGCACGTGCGGGCGCGTCGCGCGGCCCCCGGCGACGACCTCACCAGCGGGCTGGTGCACGCGGAGGCCGACGGCGAACAGCTCGACGACGAGGAGATCATCGGTTTCGTCGGGCTGCTGCTGCTCGCCGGGCACATCACGACGACGGCGACGCTGGGCAACACGGTCGCCACCCTCGACCAGCACCCGGACGCGGCGGCGCAGCTGCGGGCCGACCCGGCGCTGCTGCCGGACGCGATCGAAGAGGTGCTGCGCCTGCGCACCCCGTTCCCGCGCCTGGCCCGGCGGGCCACCACCGACACCGCCGTCGGCGGGCTGACCGTGCCGGAGGGTGACGTCGTCGTCGCCTGGCTGGCCGCCGCCAACCGCGACGCCCGGGTCTTCGCCGACCCCGCGCGCTTCGACATCCGGCGCAACCCGAACCCGCACCTGACCTTCGGGCACGGCATCCACTTCTGCATCGGCGCGCCGCTGGCCCGCCTGGAAGCGCGGATCGCGATGGAGCTGCTGCTGCGGCGGTACCGGACGATCGCCGTCGACACCGGAGCGGCGGTGTTCCGCAACCCGTGGGTGATGCTGGCCCCGACGAAGCTGCCGGTGGAGGTCACCCGGGCCTGAGCCCTGGCCCGGTCAGCACCGCCGCACGGAGCCCAGCAGCGCGTCGATCTCCTGTTCGTAGGCGACGTCCCCGGTCTCGGCCATGGCGTGGACGAACTGCCCGCCGCCGTCCTCGACGAGCGCCTCCCGCAGGTGCCGGGGCGGGGCGCCGTCGTCCTTCGGGAACACGTGGATCCAGTCGGTCGGCAGGCCGAGCAGCCGCCCGCCGGTCCGGGTCACCGCGTCCAGCGGGAAGGCGGTGTGCACGAGCGACGGCGCGCTGCCCCGGTACACGCTGCCCGCCACGTACGGCCCGTCCAGCGGCGTCAGCCGCCGCAGGCGCAGCACGGCGAACGACAGGCCGAACTCCTCGTAGGCGACCCAACCGGTCGGCGCGTCCAGGGCCAGGACCGGCCGGCCGTCCAACCCGGCCAGCGTCCTCGTGCCGGCCGCCGCGCCGGACTTACGCCCGCCCGGGGTGACGGTGGACAGGATCCGCGCGGCGAGCCCGGCAAGACCGTCCGGGTCGTCGGCGGCGTTCGGCGACACGAACAGCTGGACCCGCAAGACGCACTCGTCCCCGGCCCGGACGAACGCGTCCGCGATCGGCACGGCCTGGCGCGTCGTGTCCAGCGGCTGGAAACCGTAGGCCACCGCGTCACCCGGGACCGGGATCGGGACGAGCCGCTGACCGGCGGGCAGTGGCCCGGACGCGACCACCGCACCGACGGCCGTCCCCAGATCGCCGGCCACCGTCCGGAACAGCTCGGTCGCCAGCAGCACCAGCCGCTCGCCGTCCACGTCGTACACCACCCGGGTCTCGGTCCGCGCCGACACCGCCACCCCCATCAGCGACTGCGGCCGCGCCTCGACCCGGGCCCCGTCCGGCGGCGCGACCGCCAGCCGCCCGTCCAGCAGCGACAACACCGGTCCCGCCACGAAGGCTCCGCCGACCCGTCCGAGTGCGCCCACGGGTACCGAACCTAGTACCCGGACGGGCTCCGGTTCTAGGCGATCCGCTTCGTGCTCATCAGCGTCAGGGTGTCCACGACGCGGTTGGCGAAGCCCCACTCGTTGTCGTACCAGCCGACGACCTTCACGTGCCGACCGTCGACCCTGGTCAGCGCCGAGTCGAAGATGCACGACGCCGGGTCGCCGACGATGTCCGCGCTGACGATGGGGTCCGTGCAGTACGACAGGATGCCCTTGAGCGGACCCTCGGCCGCCTTCCGGTAGGCGTCCAGCACGGCGTCGCGGGTCACCTCGGTCTCGACGGTCGCGTTCAGCTCGACCAGCGAGCCGACCGGGACCGGCACCCGGATCGAGTCGCCGGACAGCCGCCCGGCCAGGCCCGGCAGGACGAGCCCGATCGCCTTGGCGGCGCCGGTGGTGGTCGGCACGATGTTCACCCCGGCGGCCCGGGCCCGGCGCGGGTCCCGGTGCGGGCCGTCCTGGAGGTTCTGCTCCTGGGTGTAGGCGTGCACGGTGGTCATGAACCCGTGCTCGATCCCGGCCAGCCCGTCGAGCACGGCGGCGAGCGGCGCGAGGGCGTTGGTGGTGCAGGAGGCGTTCGACACGATCGTGTGGCGGTACGGGTCGTACGCCTCGGTGTTCACGCCGTACGCGAGCGTCACGTCGGCGCCGGCCGAGGGCGCGCCGACGAGCACCCGCTCGGCGCCGGCCTCGAGGTGCGCGCGGGCCGCGTCGGCGGCGGTGAACCGGCCGGTGGTCTCGAGCACGATGTCGACGCCGAGCTCGGCCCAGGGCAGCTTGAGCGGCTCCCGCTCGGCGAGCGCGTGGATGCGCCGGCCGTCGACGAGCAGGTCGTCGCCGTCGACCGCGACGATGCGCCCGAACCGGCCGAGCGTGGTGTCGTACTTCAGCAGCTGCGCCAACGCCGCCGGCGCGGCGAGATCGTTGACGGCGACGACCTCGAGGTCGCTGTCGCGTTCGACGATCGCGCGCAGCACGCCGCGCCCGATGCGACCGAACCCGTTGATGGCAATTCGTCCTGACATGCGTCAATCGTGCTGGTTTGCGAGGTCAGCCGACAGCGGATGGTTCGCCAGTCTCCGCAAGGATCCCGCCACCCGACCGCGCCGCCGCCGAGCCGTTCGGGCGGGCGAACGTCTTGCGGTACTCGCTCGGCGACGTGCCCAGAATCCGCTGGAAGTGCAGCCGCAGGTTGGACCCGGTGCCGAGCCCGACCCGCGCCGCGACCTGCTCCACCCCGAGCCCGCTGCGCTCCAGCAGCTCCCGCGCCCGGTCCACCCGCGCCCGCAGGATCCACTGCGTCGGCGTGTACCCGGTCTCCTCCACGAACCGCCGCGACAGCGTCCGCGCCGACACGTTCGCGTTGCGGGCCAGGTCCTCGAGCGCGAGCGGCTCGTCGAGCCGTTCGAGGGCCCACTGCCGGGTCGCCGCGAAGTGCTCGCCGACCGCCTCCGGCACGCTGCGCGGGATGTACTGCACCTGTCCCCCGCTGCGGTACGGCGCCGCCACGAGCCGCCGCGCCACGTGATTGGCCAGCGCGACCCCGTGGTCGCGGCGCACCAGATGCAGGCACAGGTCGATCCCGCTGGCCGCGCCGGCCGAGGTGAGCACCTCCCCCTCGTCCACGAACAGCACGTCCTCGTCGACGAGGATCGCCGGATGGCGCCGGGCCAGCTCGCGCGTGTAATGCCAGTGCGTGGTGGCCCGCTTGCCGTCCAGCAGCCCGGTCGCGGCGAGCGCGAACGCCCCGGTCGAGATCGCGGCGAGCCGGACCCCGCGCGCGTGGGCGGCGCGGAGCGCGGCGACGACCTCGGCCGGCGGCTCCTCGCGATCCGGGTTGCGGTACCCGGGGATGAACACGGTGTCGGCCGCGTCGAACGCGTCGAGCCCCTCGGCGACGTGGTACGCGAGCCCGTCCCCACCGGCCACCAGCCCCGGCGCGGCCCCGCACACGTGCACCGCGTACGGCATGCTCGGCCGGTTGGTGAACACCTGCGCGGGAATGCCCACGTCGAGCGGCTTGGCCCCGTCGAGCACGAGCACCACGACTCGATGCACCCCGTCGGTCACGGCTGCCCCTCCTCTCACCCGTGCAGCGTCACATCGGCACGGGCCGCCCGGACAGTGGCGGGAAAGCCACGTACCACAAGTTTCTCGCCACCGTGCCGGTCACCGCCGGCCCACCCGCCGGCGCACCGCCGTGGCGAGCGAGGTCAGCGCGCGGGCGGCGGCCCGGCCCGGTTGCCCGTTGAACAGGTGCACGAGCGCGTCGACGGTGCCCAGGCGCAGGCGGCCGTCGGAGAAGATGGCAGCGCCGCGCAGCGGCAGCTCGTTGATGCCGTGCTCGTACATGGCGAGCGTGGCCGGGTCCGCCCGGACGTCGTCGTCGATCGGGGCCATCCGCCACAGGATCGCCTTGAGCAGCCGGCCGGGGCGGGTCGTGCCGACCTCGTCGAGGGTCGACTGGCGGGTGAAGGGACGCACCGGCCGGGGCCGCGGGACCGGGTGCCCCAGCCGCCGCTCGAACTGCTCGTCGTCGGCGGCGACCAGCGGCGCACCGGCGGGCTCGGCGGCGGCGCTGACGCCGCCCTCCACCGTGATCGTGACCACGCCGACCACGTCCGCGCTGGACCGCGCCACCTCCAGGTCGTGGGCGCCCGACGGGATCCGCCAGTCGGCGGCGCGTACGTCGTAGAACGCGAACGCCCGCGCCGCGACGGTGACGGTGACGGCGCGCCGCTCCCCCGGCTCCAGGTGGACCTTCGCGAACCCGGCGAGCTCGCGGCGGGGGCGGGCGACGACCCCGGTGCGGTCGTGCCGGTAGATCTGCACGACGTCGGCGCCCGGCCGCGGACCGGTGTTGGTGACGGTCACGGTGACGGTGACGTCGGCGCCGGCCTGGACGGTGGCGCGGTCCACGCCGATGCCGTCCCAGCCGAAGGTGGTGTAGCTGAGCCCGTGCCCGAACGGGAACAGCGGCTCACGCTGTGCGGTCGTGTGGTACCGGTAGCCGACGTACAGGCCCTCCCGGTACTCGACCTGGTGCGGGTCGCCGGGGAAGTACGGGTCCGCGGCGACGTCCTCCAGCGACGCCGGGAACGACTCGGCCAGCCTCCCGGACGGTTCGACGTCGCCGTAGAGCACGTCGGCGAGCGCCGCGCCACCGGCCTGACCGCCGAGGTAGGACCCGACGATCGCCGCCGGGGCGTCCTTCCACGGCATGAGCACCGGCGCGCCGTTGGACAGCGCGACGACGGTGCGCGGGTTGGCCGCGCAGACGGCCGCGACGAGCTCGTCGTGCTGCGGGGGCAGCGCGAGGTCGGTGCGGTCGAACCCTTCGCTCTCCTTGGCCGGCGGCAGCCCGACCATGACGACGGCGACGTCGGCGGCACGGGCGGCGGCGACGGCCTCGGCGATCAGGTCGGGTTCGGGGCGCGTGTGGACGGGGTCGTACCCGGGCGCGTAGGTGACGGTCACGCCGCGGCGGGTCAGCTCGTCCAGGGCGGTGCTGATCCGGGTCGGGGCGACCTGGGAGCTGCCGCTGCCCTGGTACCGGGGATGTTCCGCGAACGCGCCGATCAGCGCGACCGAGCGGCCGGGGTCCAACGGCAGGACGCCGTCGTTGGTGAGCAGCACGGTGCCTTCGGCGGCGGCGCGGCGGGCCAGGGCGTCGTGGTCGTCGACGGGGATCGCGGGACCCTTGGCCCGCGCCGACCGCGCCGACCTCGCCACCAGGTCGAGCACCCGCTGGGCGGACTCGGTGACCAGCTCGGCGGGCAGGCGCCCGGACGTGACCGCCTCCTCGACCTCACGGTCGAACAGGCCGTGGCTGCCGGGCATCTCCAGATCCATGCCGGCGGCGACGGCGGCGACCCGGTCGTTGGTGGCGGCCCAGTCGCTCACCACGAGGCCGTCGAAGCCCCACTCGTCGCGCAGGATGCCGGTGAGCAGGCGGTGGTGCTGGGTCGCCGGGTGGCCGTTGACGTTGTTGTACGCCGCCATGACCAGCCACGGCCGGCTGGCCCGCACCGCGTGCTCGAAGCCGGACAGGTACAGCTCGCGCAGGGTCCGCTCGTCGACGACCGCGTCGACGACGAACCGGTGGGACTCCTGGTTGTTGACCGCGAAGTGCTTGAGGCAGGCCCCGACCCCGTGGCGCTGCAGGCCGGTCACCATCGCCGCGGCAAGCCGGCCGCTGAGCAGCGGGTCCTCGGAGAAGTACTCGAAGTTCCGGCCGCACAGCGGATGCCGCTTGATGTTCAGGCCCGGCCCGAGCACCACGTCGACGCCCAGGGCCCGCGCCTCGACGGCCAGGGCCTGCCCGATCTGCTCCGCCAGGTCCTCGTCCCAGGCGCTGGCGATGGTCACCGCCGTCGGGAAGCAGGTGGACCGTTCGCTACCGGTGACGCCGAGGTGGTCGCCGGCGTCGGCCTGGAACCGCAGGCCGTGCGGCCCGTCGCTCAGCACGGCGGCCGGCACGCCGGCCTCGGGCAGCGCCCGGGTCCGCCAGACGTCACCGCCGGAGAGCAGGCGGATCCGTTGCGCGAGGGTCAGCGCGGCGGCACGGGGCAGCGCGGTCATGGACGCTCCAGGCATGGTCGTTCGAGCGGCGGGCGCGTCCAGCATGCCCTCCGCACCGCGCGGTGACCATGCAGGGCCTGGACGCCCCGTGCTGCCCGGCCCTGCCGGTCACCGCCGCAGCAGCCGGGCGATCCACCCGTCACGGGCCCGCACGGCCTGGCGGGCCATCGGCGACCGCGGGACGAGCTGGTCCCAGCCGTGCGTGCCGCCCGGCCACACGTGCAGCTCCGCGACACCGCCGTCGGCCCAGATCCGGGTGGCGAAGGCGACGTCCTCGTCCCGGAAGACCTCGGCCGAGCCCACGTCGATGAACGTCGCCGGCAGGCCCGCGAGGCTGGTCGCGCGGCCGGGTGCCGCGTAGATCGACACGTCCCCGGTGCCCCGGCGGTCGCCGAGCAGGGCGGTCCAGCCGGTGCGGATGCTGCCCCGGTCCCAGGCGCCGACACCGTCGAACTGCCGCATCGACACGGTCTGGTCCCGGTCGTCGAGCATCGGGCAGATCAGCATCTGCCCGAGCAGCGCCGGTCCCCCTCGGTCGCGGGCCAGCAGCGCCACGCCGGCCGCCAGGCCACCGCCGGCGCTGGCCCCGACGAGCACGATCCGGGCCGGGTCGGCACCGAGTTCGGCGGCGTGCCCGGCGACCCAGCGCAGCGCCGCGTAGCAGTCCTCCACCGGGACCGGGTCCGGGTGCTCGGGGGCGAGCCGGTAGTCGACGGTCACGGCCACCGCACCGTGCTCGACCACCCAGGGCAGCACGGCGGACATGCCGGCGAAGCGGTCCCCCAGCATCATGCCGCCGCCGTGGAAGTGCAGCAGCACCGGCGCCGGTCCATTCACAGTGGACCCGCGGAACACCGACACCCGCAGGGCCGCGCCCTGATGGCCGGCGATGGTCAGGTCCCGCCGGTCGACCGGGAACGCCGAGAGGTCCTCCGGCACGGCGCTCGCGCGACGCCCGGCGATCTGGTCCGCGGTCACCGGGACCAGGGTGCCCTCGGCGCGCATCCGCTCCAGCACCGTGCCGACGGCCGGGTCGAACGGGGGCCGCCCGAGCGGCGCCGGCGTCATCGGTCGGTCACCTCGGCGAACCTGCTGGTGATCCAGGCCGGATCGGTGATCGCGGTGCCGACAACCACGGCGGCCGCGCCCGCGTCCAGGGCCTGCCGGACGTGCTCGGGCCGGTGGTAGCGCCCTTCGGCGACGACCGGCACCGACGGCACCTCGGCGGCCAGCTCGCGCACGAGGGCGAGGTCGGGGCCGGTGAGCTGCCTGCTGTGCGGGGTGTACCCCGACAGCGTGGTGGCGATGAGGTCCGCGCCGCAGGCAGCCGCCGCGATCCCTTCATCCACTGTGGACACGTCGGCCATGACGAGGCCGCCGGCGCCGTGCACCGCCCGGACGGTGTCACGCAGGGAAGCGCCGTCCGGGCGGGGACGGGCCGTGGCGTCGGTCGCCACGACGTCCGCCCCGGCCGCCAGCACCTCCAGCGCGTCGGCGACGGTCGGCGTGATGAACACGCCGCTGTCGCCACGCTTCGTCAGCCCGATGACCGGCACCGTGACGGCGTCGGCGACGGCACGGACATCGGCCAGGCCACCGACCCCGCCGCACCGCACGGCGGTGGCGCCGCCGAGCACGGCGGCCTCGGCGAGGCGGCGGATCGTGGCCGTGTCCCGCAACGGATGCGCGGGACCGGCCTGGCACGACACGACGAGTCCACCGCGGATCGCCGTCATGAGATCGGTGAGGTTCATGTTGCTCCTGTACAGATGGCGAGAGGTTCAGCGGTGCGCGGCAACGGCGGTGCGGGCCAGGTGCGCCGCCCCCAGCAGCACGGTGTCGGCGCCGGTGGCCGGCACCAGGACGGGCACGGACCGCAGCGGCGGGAGCGCCTCCTCGCGGAACGCCTCGCCGACGGCGCCGCTGAACTCGGCGACGTTGAGCGCGACACCGCCGCCGAGGGTCACCGCGTCGACGTCCACGGCGGCGACCAGGCCGGCCAGGGCACGACCGAGCAGGTGCCCCGCGCCGCGGACCACGATGTCCGCGACCCGGTCGCCCGCGCGCAGCCGCGCCACGACCTCGGTGAGCGGCAGCGCGTCGACGCCCACGTGCCGCGCGTACACCGCGGCGATGGCCGGACCCGCGACCGCCGCCTCGAGATGGTCCATGCGCCCGCAGCCGCACGGGATCGCGCCGCGCACGGGGACGAGCAGATGCGCCACCTCACCGGCGCTGGCGTGCGGACCCGCCACCGCGGCACCGTGCCGCAGCAGGGCGCCGCCGACACCGGTGCCGATCGAGACGTGCAGGACGTCCCGGAACGGCGCGACCGCCGGGTCCCGCGCCACGCCCATCGCGGCGACGCGCACGTCGTTGGCGACGGCGGTCCGCAGGCCCGTGCGGGCGGACAGCTCGGCGCCCACCGCGGTCCCGGCCCAGCCGGGCACGATGTCGGTGGCCGAGCGGACCGTCCCGGTCGCCGGGTCGATGACGCCGGGGGCGCCGACGCCGGCGGCGCCCACCTCGACCCCCCACCGCTCGGCGTGCCCCCGCATCTCCCGGACGAGCTGCGCGGTGGCGTCGAGGATCGCCGGGCCGCCGCTCGGTGTGCCGACCTGGGCGCGTTCCAGGACCCGGTCGGTGTCCTCGACCAGCCCCGCCGCGATCTTCGTGCCGCCGATGTCGACCGCGATCCACGCGCGGCGCCGGCCAGTGGTTCCTCCGGTCACAGCAGGCCCGTCGCCACCAGCGTGCGCCGCACGGCGTCGATCTCGGCCTCGTCGAGCTGGATCTGCGGCGGCGCGGTGACCGCGTGGTCGATGACGCCGCGCAGCCGCAGGGCCGCCTTGAACGCACCCAGCGCCGAGGATCCGCGGCCCATCCGCGCCGCCGAGCCTACGTGCACGATCCGCATCAGCCGCAGCAGCCGCTCCTGCTCGCGGGCCGCGAGGTCCCACTCGCCGGCCACCGCGTGCCGGTAGAGCGTCGCGTACCCGTGCGGGTCGACGTTGCCCAGGCCGGGCACCACCCCGTCGGCGCCCATCCGCAGCGCGTTGTCGACGGTCAGCTCCGAGCCGGTGAGCACACTGAACGTGGACAGCCCGGCGTCGTCGCGCGCGGTCAGCAGGTCCCGCAGCCCGGCGTCGTCGCCGGTGGAGTCCTTGAGCCCGGCGAGGACCCCGTCGGCGGCGAGCCGCAGGAGCATTTCCGGGTCGAGCCGGGTGTGCACCGACACCGGCAGGTCGTAGGCGTACACCGGGGTCTGGCACTGCTCGGCGACGCGCCGCAGGTGCAGCTCGACCTCCGCCGGGTGGGTCCGCGTGTAGAACGGCGCGGTGACGACGATGCCGGCGCAGCCGGCGCGCACGGCCCGGTGCGCGTGGTCGAGCACCCGCAGGGTCGTCATGTCGATGACCCCGACCAGCACCGGCACCTGCCCGGCGACGTGCCGCACGACCGCGTCGACGACCGTGGCGCGGTGCCGGTCCGGCAGGAACGCCACCTCGCTGGAGGAGCCGAGCACGAACAACCCGTCCACGCCGCCGGCCAGCTGGAAGTCGACCAGGCGCAGCAGCGACGCGACGTCCACCTCCAGATCCGGGGTGAGCGGGGTGCACACCGGCGGCACCACGCCGGTCAGTCCCCTGGACGCCGCGGATCCCGCCGTGGGTGCCGCTGCGGTCGTGGGGGTGATGGTGCTGGTCATACGTGCTCCTCAGTGGATCGATCGGCACCGTCCGCCGAGCCGGCGACGTGGTGAAGATCCGAGTAATCGGTGACAGGGTGGTAGCAGCGGTACCGCTGGGCCGGGTCGGCGCTGTCCTCGGCGTAGGGCGGCATCGCGGTGGCGCACGTGTCGGTGGCGCGCCAGCACCGGGTGCGGAACGGGCAGCCCGACGGCGGACGCACCGCGGACGGGACCGGGCCGGTCAGCGGGATCGGGCGCATCGGCCGCAGCAGTCCGGGTGTCGCGGAGAACAGCGCCTGCGTGTACGGGTGACGCCCCCGCTCGATGCGCGCGACCGGCAGCTCCTCGACCACGCGGCCGAGGTACATGGTGACGATCCGGTCCGACACGCGCCGGACCGTCTGCAGGTCGTGCGACACGAACACCATGGCGAGCCCGAGCCGCTCGCGCAGGTCCATGAGCAGGTTGAGGATCTGCGCCCGCACCGACACGTCCAGCGCGGAGGTCGGTTCGTCGGCGACGAGCAGCGCCGGCTCCAGGGCGAGCGCGCGGGCGATCGCCACCCGCTGCCGCTGCCCGCCGGACAGGTGCGCGGGCAGCGCGTCGCGGGCCGACGACGGCAGGCCGACGAGGTGCAGCAACTCCCCGACGCGCTGCTGCCGGTCCCGCGGGCTGCGCCACCGCTGCACGTCCAGCGGATCGGCGATGATCCGCTCGACGGGCAGGCGGCGGTTGAGCGACGTCGACGGGTCCTGGAAGACCATCCCGACGGTCCGGCCGATGTGCCGGCGCCGCTCGGTGGTGCCCAGCCGCCAGATGTCGCGGCCGCCGAGCAGGACCGTGCCCGCGGTCGGCCGCTGCAGGCCGACGAGGACCTTCACCAGGGTCGACTTGCCGCAGCCGGACTCGCCGACGACGCCCACGGTCTCGCCGGGCGCGACGGTGACGTCCGCGCCGGTGAGGGCGTGCACGCGGTCGCGGTTGAACAGCGAGCCGCCGGGCGCCCGGTGCTCGACGCTGACCTCACGCAGCTCCGCCAGGCTCCCCAGGTTCACGGGGGACGGTGCGGTCATTGGACAGCCACCTTCACATCGTTGTCGCGTGGTGCCGGGTGGTGGCAGGCCGCCAGGTGACCGTTGAGCTCGGCGAGCACCGGGCGCTGCCGGTCGCAGCGCTCGGTCGCGCTCGGGCAGCGGTCGGCGAAGCGGCAGCCGGCCGGGAAGTCCGCGGGCG
Source organism: Dactylosporangium sp. NPDC049742 (assembly GCF_040674675.1). Classification (NCBI taxonomy): domain Bacteria; kingdom Bacillati; phylum Actinomycetota; class Actinomycetes; order Micromonosporales; family Micromonosporaceae; genus Dactylosporangium; species Dactylosporangium sp. NPDC049742. The sequence goes on from NZ_JBFANF010000021.1 coordinate 81,568, forward strand.
AGGGCACCGTGCCGCTGATCTGCACCAGCCTCGGCGCCTGCGACTCCAGCGACAGCACCGAGCCCAGCAGCCCACGGGTGTAGTGATGGGCCGGCGCGGCCAGGACGGCCGCGGTGGCGCCGTGCTCGACGATGTGCCCGCCGTACATCACCGCGATCCGGTCGCAGACGTCGCTGACCAGTGCCAGGTCGTGCGAGACGAGGACGAGCGCGAAGCCGAGCTCGGCACGCAGCCGCAGCAGCAGCTCGATGACCTGCGCCTGGACGGTGACGTCCAGCGCGGTGGTCGGCTCGTCCGCGACGACCAGCTTCGGGTCGCGGGCCAGCGCCATCGCGATGACGACGCGCTGCCGCTGCCCGCCGGACAGCTCGTGCGGGTAGGACGACAGTGTCCGGGCCGGATCCAGCCCGACGAGCGTCATCAGCTCCGGTGCCGTGCGCGTGCCGCCGCGGCGGATGACCTGCTTGAGCTGTGCCCGGACGGTCATCGACGGGTTGAGCGCCGACAGCGCGTCCTGGTAGATCATCGCGACCTGCCGGCCCGTCACGGCCCGCCGGGCGGCGCCGCGCAGGGTGAGCAGGTCGGTGCCGGCGAAGTCGACGGTGCCGCCGACCCGGGCGCCGCGCGGCTGCAGGCCCATCAGCGTCAGCGCGGTGAGCGACTTGCCGCAACCGGACTCGCCGATGAGCCCGAGCACCTCGCCGGGGCGCACGTCGAAGCTCACCCCGTCGACGATGTCGACGCCGTCGTGGCTGCCGGGGAAGCCGACGCGGAGGTCGCGCACGGACAGCACGGGCGCCGCGGTGACCGGCGGACGGGCCGCGGCGGCGATCCGGGCCGCCGCCTCGGCCAGGCCCGGCAGGGCGACCGGCGTGCGGTCACCGGCGACCGCCTTGTCCAGCGGCTCGCCGGACCCGCTGCGGCGCCGGCCGGCCGGTGCCGCCCAGGCGTCGGAGATGCCCTCCGCCAGGATGTTGAGGCTCAGCACGGTCAGCAGGATCAGCAGGCCGGGGAAGAAGGTCGCCCACCAGCCCTTGCTGGCCAGCAGCTGCTGCCCGTAGGCGATGACGCTGCCCCAGGACGACGGGCCCGCCTCCGGCTGCAGACCGCCGCCGATGAACGACAGCGACGCCTCGAAGACGATCGCGTTGGCCACCATGATCGTCGCGTACACCAGGATCGGCGCCGCGCAGTTGCGGGCGACGTGCCGCACGACGATGTGCCAGCGCCCGGCGCCGATCACGCGCTCGGCGGCGACGTAGTCCTCGTGGTACTGGGCGGCGACGTTGGCCCGGACCAGCCGCGCGATCTGCGGGGTGAAGACGAACCCGATGGCACCCACCAGGACCGGGAGGCTGTCGTTGCCGTACGCGACGACCAGGATCGCCGCGAGCACGATGGTGGGGAACGCCATCACGACGTCCAGCACCCGCATGATGATCTCGTCGGCGGCGCGGCGGCTGGTGGCCGCGACCGCGCCGAGGATCGCCCCGGCCAGCAACGCCAGCCCGGCGGAGCAGAAGCCGACGATCAGCGAGCGCCGGGTGCCGGCGACCAGGCGGGAGAAGATGTCCCGGCCGAGCCGGTCGACGCCGAACCAGAAGTCACCGTTCGGGCCGGTCGACGGCGCGGCGAGGGCGACCTGCGTCGGGTCGTGCCGGACGAGCCACGGCGCGGCGACCCCGACCGCGACGACCACCAGCAGCAGGCCGAGGCAGATCCTGGCCGGCAGCGGCAGCCGGCGGACGCCGGAGCCGACGGCGTGAACGGCACGCGCGATCATGCCTGCGCTCCTCGGAATCGGGGGTTCGCCGCCAGGTACAGCAGGTCGACGACGAGGTTCACGATGACGAAGCCGAGCGCGATGACGATCACCAGTCCCCGGGCCAGCCCGATGTCGTTCTGCTGCACCGCGCTCATGATCTGCGTGCCCATGCCCGGCAGCGTGAAGATGGCCTCGATGATGATCGCGCCACCGATCAGGTAGCCGACCTGCAGACCGAGGACGGTCATCGGGGTCAGCAGGGCGTTGCGCAGCACGTTGCGGCCGACCACCACGATCGGTGGCAGCCCCGCGCCGATCGCGGTGCGCACGTAGTCCTTGTCGAGCTCCTCCACCATCGAGGTGCGCACGACCCGGGCCAGCGCGCATCCGACCGGCACGGCCAGGGCGACGGCGGGCAGGATCATGTGCTGCAGCCAGCCGCCGAACGACTCCGACGGTGGCACGTAGTGCCCGCTTGGCAGCGATCCGCCGCCGATCGTCGACAGCTGCTGGATGAGCAGGATCGCCAGCCAGAACGACGGGATGGAGATGCCCGCCATCGACAGCAGCCGGGTGAGCTGGTCGGGCCAGCGGTCCCGGTAGAGCGCTCCGGTCAGTCCGAGCACGAGGGCCACCACGATCGCGCCGAGGACGCCGAGGAAGGTCAGCTGCAACGTGACGGGCAGCGCCGCGGAGATCACCGAGCTGATCGGCACGTTGAGGGAGAAGGTGTTGCCGAGGTCGCCCTGCAGCAGCGACCACAGGTAGTCCAGGTAGCGCACCAGCAGCGGCCGGTCCAGGCCGTTGGCCTTGTTGAACGCGTCGATCTGCTCCGCCGTCGCCTGGTTGCCCAGCACGGAGATCGCCGCGTTGTTCGGTGACAGCGCCATGACGAGAAAGATGAACAGGATGATGCCGAGCATCAGCGGGACGAGCGCCGAGAGCCGGCGCAGGACGATGCCGAGGATTGCGTTCACCCGCCGCTCCTTCCGTTGTCGGGGTGCGCCGCCGGGGTCACAGCCGGGCCGGGAGCACCGGTCCGGCCGGCGTCCGGCGGCATTCGCTCAAACCTCAGGGGGCGAGGCTTCACGCCCGCGACGCGTTGAGGAAGTACAGGCCGGTGGTCGACGCGCCCTGGAAGTTCTTGAGCTTCTTCGGGTCGTGCGCGGTCACCATCTTGACGTGGAACACCGGGTACAGCGGGACCTCGTCGGCGATGATGTCCAGCGCCTGCTTCCAGATCGCCTTCTGCTCGGCGCCGGAGGCCTTCGCGGCCGACTCGATGAGCTGCGCGCACTGCTTGGCCTGCTCGTTGGTCCAGCGGTGCCGGTCCTTGGTCCACGTCTGGTTGAGGTAGAACCAGCGCAGCAGCAGGTCCACGTCCGGGCCGAAGGTCGTCGGGTCGCCGGAGGCGGCGAGGACCCGGAAGTTCGGGCCCGGCACGACGGTGCCGTAGATCGCCGAGGACGGCATGGTGTTGAGCGTGGCGTTCACCCCGATCGCCTTCCAGGCGTCGATGACGATCGGGGCGCTGTCCTTGATGAACGCCGCGTCGGTGGTGTGCAGCTCGAACGACAGGTTGCTCGCGCCCGCCGCGGCGAGGAGGCTCTTGGCCTTGTCCGGGTCGTAGTTGTAGACGGTGCCGGCCTGCTGGTAGCCGGCGTTGCCCGCGTCGAGGTAGCTCGTCGCCGCCGTGCCGTAGCCCTGGAGCGCGGTCTTGATGACCTTGTCCTTGTCGATGGCGTAGTGCAGCGCCTGGCGCACCCGCTTGTCGCTGAAGGGCGCGGCCGTGCAGTTGAACATCAGGAACATGTGGTTGAAGGCCTGCTTCTCCTCGACCTTGCGGTCGCCGCCGCTGAGCGCCTTGACGTCGAGGTAGGGCACGGCCTCGATCGCCTGGGAGGAGCCGCCCCGCAGGTCGTTGAGCCGGGCGGTGCCGTCCGAGCTGGTCCGCAGCGTGATCTTCTCGACCTTCGCCGGGCGTGAGCCGTTGTAGGCGGCGTTGATGCCCATCACGACGCCGGCGGTGGCGTTGGCGCTGACCACGGTGAACGGGCCCGAGCCGGTCGGTGCGGTGTCGAACGCCTTGGACGCCGCGGCGTCGCCGGTCTTCGCCTTCGGCACGATCTTGATGACCGCGATCCGCTGCGGGAACAGGCTGAACGGGTGCTTGAGGGTGAACTCCGCGGTGCGCGGGTCCTTGGCGGTGACCTTGTCGAGGAAGGTGATGAAGCCCGCCATGAGCGCCTTGTTGGCCGGGTCCATCGCCCGCTGGAACGACCACGCCACGTCCTCGGCGGTCACCGGCGTGCCGTCGGAGAACTTCGCGCCCTCGCGCAGGGTCACCGTCCAGGTCAGGCCGTCGGCGCTGGGCGTCGGCTGCGCGCCCGCCAGGGCCAGGTACGGCTCCCGCGTGATCGGGTCGAGGTCGATCAGCGCCTCGAAGACGTGCTGGTTCACCGCCGTGGCCACCGCGCTGGAGGCGTTCATCGGATCGAACGCGCTGGACAGGGTGAAGGCGAGCGTGGCCTCGATCGTCTTGCCGGCCGGGCCGCCGCCGGCGCCGCTCGTGGTGTCTTCGCCGTCACCGCAGGCGCCGAGGCCGGCGGTGATGGCGGTCGCCGCGCCGAGGACTCCCGTGTACCGCAGAAGGTCGCGCCGGGACACGCCTTCGAAGCTGTTCTTCATGCCCACTCCCGAGGTTGTAAGACATCGTATGTCTGATCAATGTGAGCGGTACGCTAGAAGCCTGCCAGGGCTGAGTCAAGGCCGCGGCGAGAACCATCTGTAACGGATGCGCAACATCGATTCCGGCGGCCCGCCGTGCCGACACGCTCCGCCCAAGGAACCCGACGGTCGCCGACGAAGACGTGACATGCCTGGTGGCAGCGTGCATCACCGGCCGCGCGCCGATCCGCCCGCAGCCGTGACAGGACAGCGCGACGCACCCACCGGACGGCGGCACACATCACGCTGCGTATTCATTCTCTCGGACCCTAGCGCGCACCGAGACCGCCACAGACCACTGGAGTCCGGGGCGACGTCCGCAGCGGTCAGCCCGGGTCGGCGGCGGCGATCCGCCGGCGGACCGGCGCATAGTGCTGCACTACGGCGGCGGCGAACGCGTCCACGTCACGCCGGCGGGCGGCCTCCACCATGGCCCGGTGCGCGGCCATGGCCTCGGCGTCCTCCTGCGGGCTGGACATGCCCAGATACGGCGCGACGATGGCGTGCACGTCCCAGAAGGCGGTGGTGAGCTGGCTGACGAGCTGGTTGTCCAACGGCTCCATGAGCAGCCGGTGGAAGTGGCGGTCGGCCTCGATCTGCGGCGCGCTGCCGGGCGCGCACCGCTCCAGCTCCGACGCCGCACGCTCGAGGCTGGCCACGTGCGCCTCGTCGAGCCGCTCGATGATCCGCCCGGCCATGCCCTCCTCGAACAGCTGGCGGACCTCCACCAGGTCCAGCAGCGCCCGCACATCGTCCCCGGGGCTGAGCAGGCCGCGGAATGCCAGGCTCTCCACCAGCGACGACAGCGACAGCCGCCCGACGAAGGTGCCCGAGCCGTGCCGTACCTCGACGATGTCCAGCGCCGCGAGGGTCTTGATCGCCTCCCGCAGGCTGGACCGGCTCGCGTTGAGCGCCTCGCACAGCTCGGCCTCGGTCGGCAGCGAGTCGCCGGGTCTGAGCCGGTTGTCGATGATGTACGTCTTGATGCGGTCCGTCACCGCCTGCCGCAGCGGCGTGCGGTCCGGACGGACCGGTTTGATGTCCGTGCGCATGAGAGTTGACCCTCCCTGAACTCGTACCCGAGGGCACCACTGTCATGACATCAGACATCATACGCCTGACATTCCGCTAGCCCTCGCCGGACAGCAACGGATGTCTGATGTCGGATGCTTTGTTAGCATGGCCAGCACTTCTGGCAGCGGACGATCGGAAACGCCATGCGCACGGACATCAAGCCGGTACGGGCCAACCGCGCGCTGCTGCGGCACGCGGTCACCGAGCAGATCAAGACGTACATCATCGAGAACCGCCTGAAGCCCGGCGACTCCCTGCCCACCGAGGCCGAGCTGTGCGAGGCGCTCAACGCGAGCCGGTCCAGCCTGCGGGAGGCGATCAAGACGCTCGCCGCGCTGGACATCGTCGAGGTGCGGCACGGCTTCGGCATGTTCGTGGGCCGGCTGTCGTTGTCGTCGCTGGTGGAGAGCCTCACGTTCCGCGGCCTGCTCAGCCCCGAGGACGACTTCCAGGTCCTGCTCGACCTCATCGAGGTGCGCCAGCTCTTCGAGCAGGGCATGGCCGGAAGGATCATCGAGCGGCTCGACGACGGGCAGCTGGCCGAGCTCGACGGCCTGGTCGACCAGCTCGAGGCGGGCGGCGCCGGCGAGTCGCTCGTGGACACCGACCGCGCGTTTCACGACCTGCTCATGCAGCCCCTGGGGAACCAGCTGATCACCCAGCTCAACGGTGCGTTCTGGGACGTCTACACGATCGTCGCGCCGTACCTGGGCATCGCCAACCGCGAGGAGAAGGCCGACACCGTCGCGGCACACCGGGCCATGGTCGAGGCGGTCCGCCAGCGCGACGCGGCGGCGTTCGCCGCCGCCGTGGTGGCGCACTACGCCCCGGTCCGCCAGCGGATCGCCGCCGCCACCCGGTCCGCGGCGGAGCCTGCCCGCGACTGAGTCACCACCGATCTCGAAAGGGCCGCCGGGCACGTCCGGCGGCCCTTCGGCGTCTTGACGGTGCATCCACACCACCCTATGGTCATCGGACATCGTACGTCCGATGACATCAACCCCCGTGGTCATGCATCCGAAGGAGCCGATGTGCCACATCCGAGAGGTTTGATCCGAGCCGCGACCGCGCTCGCCGCGGCGCTCACCTTCACCGCCGTGCTGCCGGCCGCCTCCGCCCAGGCCGCCGCCCCCGCCGGCGTCATCGCGGTGGCCGGCGCCGACTGCGCCGCCAGCCGGTTGACGCTGAACCTCGTCAACACCAGCACCGCCGCGCAGACGTACACGGTCACCTGGCCGGGGCGTTCCGGCTCGCCGTGGACGCGCACGGTCCCCGCCGGTGGTTCCTTCCTGCACTACTGGACCCTCGCCCCGGGCACCGCGTACAACCTGCGCACCACCACCCCGACCGGGCTGGACACCACGGCCGCCGGGATCTTCCACTGCGGCACCGGCATGTCCGCGCTGACCAGCATGGACTGCACCGCCGGCCGGCTGCAGCTCACGCTGGAGAACCGGACGGGCGCCGCGACGACGTTCACCACCACGTGGCCGGGCCGGTCCGGCTCCCCGTGGACCACGACGGTGGCGGCGGGCGGCAACGCGCAGCTGTACTGGACCGTCCCGGCGGGCACCGCGTACACGCTGCGCACCACCGCGACCGGATTCGACCTGACGAACCAGGGCACCGCCACCTGCGGCCTGGCCGACGGCACCCCCAAGATGAACGCCGTCACGGTGCTGACGACGCAGAGCGTGATCCGCGGGCTCAACGGACCGAGCGGCGCCTACGACGGCACCGTGGCCTCCGTCCGGATCCCCGGCATGGCCGTGACGAACAACGGCACCGTGATCGCCGTCGCCGACGCCCGCGTCAACGGCAGCTACGACCTCGGCGGCGGCGACAACAACATCCAGATCGCCATGATGCGCAGCACCGACGGCGGCGCCAGCTTCGAACAGCCGCGCATCATCCACCACGCGGCCACCGTCACCGAGGGTGTCGGCGACCCCAGCGTGCTGGTCGACCGCACCACCGGAGCCGTCTACGTCTTCTTCACCTACTCCCCCAGGCCCGGCATCAGCTACTGGTCGGCCGGCTCGGGCGTCAACACCGCCACCGATCCCGACAGCCTGCACCTGCGCTACATCAAGAGCACCGACCACGGCGCGACCTGGGGCGCCCCCGTCGAGCTCAACCCGCAGGCGAAGGACCCGGCGTGGAAGCAGGTCTTCTTCTCCTCCGGCCACGGCATCCAGACCAGCTCGGGACGGCTGATCCAGCCCGTCTCCTACCGTGACGCGAACGGCGTCAGCAACGCCGGCAACGTGTACAGCGACGACCACGGCGCGACGTGGCGGCGGGGCGGCTCGGCCGGCGCTGCCATCAACGAGAGCAAGGCCGTCGAACGCGGTACCGGCGCCGTGGTGCAGAACATGCGCCACGACAGCGTCCGCAGCCGCTACTACTCCACGTCCACCGACGGCGGTGTCACCTTCGGTGCCGCGACGGCGAACAGCCTGCTGCCCGACCCGGGCTGCAACGCCGACGAGCTGAGCTACCTGCGCCCCTCCGACGTCGGGTCGAACGGCGCGCCGGCCCGCACGAGCACCGTGCTGTTCAGCAACAACGCGAGCTCGAGCGCCCGCAACAACCTCACCGTGCGGCTGTCCACCGACAACGGGGCGACGTGGCCGACCCGGGCGCTGCTCAAGCCCGGCGCCGCCGGCTACTCCACGATGGCGGTGCTGGCGGACGGGCAGGTCGCGGACCTGTACGAGATCGGCAACACCGGCGGCATCATCTTCACCCGGTTCTCCCTGGACTGGGTGCGCGGCGCCTGACCGGCCGTCTGACACCGGCGGCGGGCACGTCCGACCTGGACGCGCCCGCCGCGCTGGCCGTGGTGCCCCGGCTACCGCTGGCGCACGGCGTAGGTCAGGTGCGTCACCCTCGGGGAGTGCTCCGAGCGGACCGGCTCCAGGGCCACGCGCGCCGCGTCCACGCCGTCGAACAGGCGGATTCCGGAGCCGAACAGCACGGGCGACAGCGCGATCGAGCACTCGTCGATCAGGCCGGCGTTCACGTACTGCAGGATCGTCTCGGCGCCGCCGGCGATGCGGACGTCGCGGTCGCCGGCGGCCACGCGGGCCTGGTCGAGCGCGGACTCGATGCCGTCGTTGACGAAGTGGAACGTGGTCCCGCCCGGCCGCTCCCAGGGGTCACGCTTCTCGTGCGTCACGACGAAGACCGGCGTGTGGAACGGCGCCTCCTCCGGCCACATCTGCTCGCCGGCGTCGAACATGCGCTTGCCCATCACGCTCACGCCGGTGCGCTCGAACGTCTCCCGCACGATGTCGTTGTCGCGCCCTTCCTCGCCGCCCCCGCCCAGGTGGAGGTTCTCCCGGAAGAACCGCTGCGGGAAGATCCACCGCTGCAGCTCCATCCACTGCCGCCCCATCAGCTCCCCGGCGGACGCGGGCGCGATGAACCCGTCCAGCGACATCGACACGCTGAAGAACACCTTCCCGGCCATCAGCTCTCGGCTCCCGTCCGGACGAGCTCGGTGACGTAGGCAGCCAGGTTGCCCAGGGTCTGCCGTCCGCCCTCGATCGCGTGGTACTTCTCGACCGCCTCGTCGCGCAGTTCCTTCGTGGGGAACACCGTGCGCATCTCGATCCGGGTCGCCGCGCCGTCCGGCTCGAACGTCAGGACCGACTCGAAGGCGTTCGGGTCGTCGCGGGACTCGCCGTGCAGCATCGCGATCCGCTCGGGCGGGACGATCCCGGTCCAGGTGATCCACTCGGAGTAGTCGGTCCCGTCCGGCCCGCGCATCACGAAGTCCCAGACCCCGCCCTCGCGGAAGTCGAAGGACCGCGTGGAGGTGGTGAACCCGTCCGGACCCCACCACCGCGACAGGTGCCGGACCTCTGTGAACGCCTCGAACACCAGCTCCCGCGGTGCGTCGATGATCCGGGAGATCACGACCTCCCGGTCGGCCGTCGCATTTTGCCCTGCCACTGCCATCGATCAATCCCCTTGCCGTGTCTGCTTGAGCTCCTGCACGTAGGTGTCCAGCCGGTCGAAGCTCTCGTTCCAGAACTGCTCGAACCCGCCGACCCACTCGTGGATCGGCCGCAGCCCGCGGGCGTCCAGGCCGTAGAGGCGCTGCTTGCCCACCTCGCGGACCCGCACCAGCCCCACCTCCCGGAGCACCCGCAGGTGCTTGGACGCCCCCGGCTGGCTCATCCCCAGCTCCCGGGCCAGGTCGGTCACCGGCCGCTCACCCGCCCGCAGCAGCGCCAGGATGTCCCGGCGCTGCGGCTCGGCGATCGCGTTGAACGTGTCCGACGTCGTCGCTGCTCGTGCCACGCCGGTAATCATATTCCGATAACGGCATGCGTCAAGCCGACTGCTGCCCTGCCCGGCCGAGGCAGGGCAGGGCAGCAGGGGTCAGGGGCGGCCGAGCACCAGGGAGGTGGCCTCGTCCGGGACCACGTCGGCGGGCAGCGGCGTGATGCGGCGGACCGCGCCGTCGAGGCCGAGCAGGACCACACCGTCGGGGCGGGCCACGGCCAGTTCGTCCGCGCCCGTCCAGTACACCGTGCGCGCGTCATCCTGCAGGGTGAGCACGGGCTGCCGGGTCGACAGGTCGATCACGGCGGCCTGCCGACCCTGGGCAGCGACGACGAACCTGCCGTCAGGCGACCACGAACGGCGGCCCGGGACCGCGCCCGGCACGGTGTCGCCGACGCGCGTGCCGGTCGCCACCGAGTACACGGCTGTGCCGTCGTCAATGAGCTTCTGGGTCAGCTCGGTGCCGTTGGATCGCCAGCCGGGCGCGCACTGCTCCAGGCACACGATGTTGGGGCCGACGTTCCTCGCGGTGGCCGCGGCGACGTCGGCGACCGCCATCTGAATGCTGTCCGGTTCGGTGCCGTTCGTCGCGTACACCAGCTGCGTGCCGTCCGGGGACCAGTCCGGTGTGGCGCTGACGATCTTCGGCCCGGTGACCCAGCGGACCTTGCCGGTGCCGACGTTCAGAATGCCCACGTTCTGGCCGTTGACCACGGCGGCGAGGTCGCCCGACGGTGCCGGACGGACGTTGCCGTACTGGACGGTGCGGTAGCTGCCCTTGCTCCGGTTCAGGACCAGGGTGCCGTTGTGCACCGGCGCGGCCACGATGACAAGACCACCGCCGACGTCCACCGGTCCGGCCGAGAACGCCGGTGTCGGGCCCGGCGTGGGCGGGGCGCTGGGGGTCGCCGGCCTGGTCGTCGGCTGCGCCGGCGCCGAACTGGCGACCGCGCCGGGCGTGATCGGTGCCGCCGTGTCGTCGGGCAGCACGGCGTAGGGGATCGCGAGCGCGCCGACCGCCGCCACCCCGGCAATCCCGACCAGCGCGCGGCGCCGCCACAGCAGCCGCCGGTACCGGCGCACCGCCGGTCCGGCGAGGTCGACCGGCTTGGCCTCGTCCACCAGATCCTCGAGCGCACCCCGCAGCGCGGTGTCGAATGGGCTGTTCACAGCGGTACTCCATTCAGGGCCGGGAAACTGGCGGCGGCGCCGCGCAGCTTGGACAGCGCCCGCGACGTCAGGCTGGCGACGGTGCCGGTCGAGCAGCCGAGCAGGTCGGCGACCTGCTGCTCCGTCATGTCGTCGAGGTAGCGCAGCACGATGACCGCCCGTTGCCGCGGGGTCAGCACCCGCAGCGCCTCGCGGAGCACCAGCCGCAGGTCGGAACGCTCGCTCGGGTCGGCGATGACCTCCTCGGGCGGCGTGGCCATCAGCGTCTCGGGCCGGCGGCTGCGGTGCCGCCACCCGGAGACCCAGTCGCGGTACACGATCCGCTTGACGTAAGGCTCGGGTTGGTCGGTGATGCTCGACCATTTCATGAGCGCCTTGGCCAGCGCCCCCTGCAGCAGATCCTCAGCGGTGTGTTGCGCACCGGTCAGCGCGTACGCGAACCGGAACAGCGCGTGACTTCGTTGCTCCACGAACTCGGTGAACTCGTACTTGGTCACTGCATCCACGTAGTGCACCTCCGCCGCTACATACGCCGCGCACCGGCGGAACCTTGCCACTCCCGGCGACAATTTTCCGCCGTGCGGGACGCACACGGCGCTACGACCGCCCGCGGTGGGCGGTCGGCGGCACTCGGGCAGCGCGGTCGGCACCCCGAGCCGACCGGCGGACGCTGCCAGACCGTGACGGCCCGGCGGGGTCAGCCCACGCTGTAGGTCAGCGAGATCGCGTTGTTGGTCTCGTCGTACTCGGTCCACTGGTAGCTGTCGACGTCGATGCCGAACTGGTAGGTGCCCGGCACGGCCGGGGTCTGGAAGTAGTACGTGAACTGGCTGGTCGTGCCCGTCGGGAGGCTCTCGGCGTGGCAGACCACGTGGCCGGCGCCGCTGCCCCACCGGAAGCAGTCGAAGGGCACCCCGCTGTCGTTGGTGAAGAGGATGTCCAGTTCGCCCGGCGCGCGGCGGAGGTGCACGTACACCGGTCCGGAGTCGGGGCCGATCCCCGGGCGCGGCGCGGTGTTCCCGCCGACGCGCCAGCCCGTGTTGGTCACCCGGACCGTGTAGCTGTGGATCACGCCGGCGAGGACGGGTGTCGCCGGGTCGACCGTCGCGGCGACGGTGATGTCCGCGTAGTACCGGACGCACGTCACACCGGTGCAGGGGGCGGCCACCGCCGGGCCGGCCGGGAGAATCGTCCCCACCAGCACGAGGCCGGCGGGAAGGGCGCGCCACAACCTTGGTAACCAGGACATGACCAGATGCTAAGAATTGATCTTCGTCGAAACCAAGCGAGCGCAGGGAACCCGACAGACCCGCCGGCCACAGGAAGGGACAACCATGACCCAGTTCCCACGCCACTCGGTCAGCGTCGCGGCGGTGGTCACCGACGACGACGGCCGGGTGCTCGTCATCCAGCGACGCGACAACGGCGCATGGGAGATCCCCGGGGGCATCCTGGAGCTGGACGAGACCCCGCAGGCCGGCGTCCGCCGTGAGGTGCTCGAGGAGACCCGGATGGAGATCGAACCGGAGCGGCTGACGGGCATCTACAAGACCGTGACCGTCGGCATCGTCGCGCTCGTCTTCCGGGCCCGTCTCGTCGCGGGCACCCCGGCGGCGACGGAGGAGGCGGCCGCCGTCGACTGGTGGACCGCCGACCAGGTCGCCGCAGGGATGAGCGAGGTGTTCGCCGTGCGCACCCTCGACGCGCTCCGCGCAGACCCCACGCCCGCCGTCCGCAGCCACGACGGCCGGCGGTTCGTCGACCGGCACGACCGGTACACCTGACGAAAAGACGCGCTGTTCCGCTTGGGACCGTCGGGATGAGCCGTTGCCGTCGGGCTGCGATCGCGGTGCGGATGGGGGATCCGCTCAGCGCCGGCCCGCGACCGCCGACGGTGACAGCAGTGCTGTGTGTTCGATCGGAGGCCGCGATGCATGACGGGAAGCTGCTGGTGATGTCACGGCGGCTCCAGCGTCGCGTCCAGAGGGCGGGCGGTTCGACGCTCGCCTCGACCGTGCTGGCGGCGTTCGCCGTGGCCGTCTTCGCCGTCAACCTGTCCGGTCCCCGGACCCCGCTGGTGCTGCTGTGGCTGGCGGGACCCCTGTCGGTGGTGGTGCCGGTGCTCGCCGCGGCGAGGATCACGCGATCGGCCCGGTTCCCCGCACCGACCCGGCGCTTCTGGAAGCACCTGGCCATCTGTGCGGCGCTGGCCGGGGTCGGCGTCGCCTCGAACGCCCGCGACGCGCTCGGCAGCGGCGTCGCCAGCCAGGACCTCTCCCCCGTCACCGTGGCCGCGTACAGCAGCGCCGTGCTGACCCTGCTGTGGGGTCTGTGGCGGTTGCCGCTGGGCACCACCAGCCGTGGCGACCGGATGCGGATCGGCATGGACGCCGGCACGGTGCTGGTGGCGGCGACGGTGTTCATGTGGCATTACCAGGCCCGCCCGCTGCTCGAGGCCGGCAACTACCGGGCGCCGTCGCTGATCGCGGCCAGCTTCACCCTCGTCCTGGAGCTGCTCGCGGTGTTCGCCATCGCGAAGGTCGCGCTCTCCGGGCACATGTTCGTGGCGCGTGGCGCGCTGCACCTGTTCGCCGCGGGCATGGTCGGCGGCGCACTCAGCGGCTTCCTGCAACGGTTCATCGTGGACCAGCCGCACCTGGGGCTGTCGCAGATCACCGTCCCCCTGGTGATGATCTGCGCGACGGCGGCGGCGAAACGGCAATGGCAGGAGCCCACCGCGCCGGGCCAGCGACGCCAGACGGGCACCCGGCCGTCGAGCAACCTCCCCTACCTCGCCGTGGCTGCCGTCGACACGCTGCTGCTGGTCACCATCTTCACCGAAGACGGTGACGAGCGCCTCGCGGCGGTGGCCGCCGTGGCGTTGACCGCGCTGGTGGTGTGGCGGCAGATCACGGTGTTCCGGGAGAACGCCCGCCTGGTCGCCCGCCTGGACCACAACGCGACCCACGACGCGCTCACCCAGCTGCCCAACCGGGCGCTGTTCAACGACCGGCTCGCCGCGGCGCTGTCAGCGACGACCGGGCACGGCGTCAGCGTCGCGCTCGTCGACCTCGACGACTTCAAGACCGTCAACGACACGCTCGGCCACGCGGCCGGCGACGCGCTGCTGCTCGCCGTGGCCCGGCGCCTCGTCGCGGCCGTCCGCCCCGGCGACGTGGTGGCGCGCCTGGGCGGCGACGAGTTCGTGGTGATCCTCGACGACGTCACCCCCGCCGTCGCCGAACAGGTGGCGCAGCGGATGATCGCCGCCCTGGGCGACCCGGTCGTGGCCGACGGGCACGAGCTGCTCGTCCGCGCCAGCATCGGCATCGCCGGCGGCCGGCCCGGCGATGACGCCGGTGAGCTGCTGCGCCGGGCCGACATCGCGATGTACGCCGCCAAGCACGGCGGTGGCAGCAACTGCCTGCCGTACACCGACGGCATGGCCGGTGCGGTGGCCGGCTCGGCCGCGCTCGGCGCCCAGCTGCGCCAGGCCGTCGACAACGGCGAGCTGTTCGTGGAGTACCAGCCGATCGTGTCGCTGGACAACGGCCGGATGACCGGCGTCGAGGCGCTGGTGCGGTGGGCGCACCCGACCCGTGGGACGCTGCCGCCGGCCGAGTTCATCCCGGTCGCCGAGCGGACCGGTCTCATCGTGCCGGTCGGCGATCTGGTGCTGCGCGAGGCGTGCCGGCAGCTGGCCTCCTGGTCGGCCGAGCACGGCCCGCTGGCACCGGCCGCCGTCAACGTCAACGTCTCCGCGCGTCAGCTCGCCGATGCGTCCTTCACCGACCGGGTCGCCGCGGTGCTCACCGACACGGGCCTCGCGCCGCACCGGCTCACCCTCGAGATCACCGAGAGCACCGCCGTGGCGCTGGGCGACGCCGTCACGCACCTGGAGGCGCTGCGCCGGATGGGCGTCCGGGTCGCCCTCGACGACTTCGGCACCGACCAGTCGTCGCTCACGCTGCTGCAGCACCTGCCGGTCGACGAGATCAAGCTCGATCGGTCGTTCGTGCAGCGTGCGGCCCCGGGACGGGCCGGGGCGATGCCGGCCGCGGTGCTGGCCCTGGCCCGGGTGGTCGGGCTGGACGTCGTCGCGGAAGGGATCGAGGTGCCGGAGCAGGCGCAGCGGCTCGCCGCGCTCGGCTACCGGACCGCGCAGGGCTACCACTTCGCCCGCCCGATGTCCGCGGACGCCGTCGACCGGCTGCTGACCGCCGCACCGGTGACCGCCGCCGCGACGTAGCGGACGCTCGCCGTGCCTCAGCCGATGAGGTCGAACTGCTCCCAGGGGCCGATCGCGGTCCGGTTGGCGATCAGCGGCGAGCCGCCACCGTTCTCAGCGGTGACGTACCTGTTGTTGGCCCGGGCCCGCAGGCTGATCACGGTGTTGGTGGGCACCGCGCAGTCCCCGGCGACCGCGCCGGCGGTGGTGAGGATGCCGCCGAGCAGGATGTGCAGGAACGCGGCCTCGGTGTAGCTCTCGGCGGTGTGCCCGAGCGCGGTGTAGAAGGACCGGCCGCCGTCGTAGTTCTGGCACCACGTGGTGGGGTGGTCGCCGCCCATCGTCGAGCCGCTGTAGGACGTGTTGTCGACCGACGTGAGCACGTGCACGGCACCGCGGGGGTTGGTCTGGAAGTCGTACCACTCGTCGGTCCGGGTGAACGACGCGGCCAGCCCCTGCGTCGCCGGGTGCGCGGTGTCCTCGACGACGAGGCGGGCGGCCTGCGGGGCCGGGTGCCCCTTGAAGTAGGCGCCGACGAGCTTGCCGTACCAGGCCCATGCGTAGCCGCTGTCGCTTGCCGCGTGCACCCCGACGAAGCCGCCGCCGCGCTGGATGTACCGCTGGAACGCGTCCTTCCCGGCCTGGGTGGTGACCGGGTCGCCGGTCGTCGACAGGAAGACCACCGTCCGGTACGGGGCGAGACCCGCATCGGTGAAGACCGCGTCGTCCTCGGTGGCGTCGACGGTGAAGTCGTTGGCGGCGCCCAGGTCGCGGATGGCCTGGACACCGGCAGGGATCGAGTCGTGCCGGAACCCGGTCGTCTTGGAGAAGACCAGCACCTTGAACGACGCGTATGCGGGCGCCGCGTGGCCCGGCGCGGCGGTCACCAGCGAGCCGGCCACGGCGCACACGACGGCGAACGCCACCAGCAGGGCACGGCGGACAGCGGATCGGGCGATCATGCGCACTCCTGTGGGGTCGTCACAGACGGGCCCGCCCGCCTCTCGGCGACAACCTACACACGGTTCTCGATCGCCGCTGACCCTCCGCCCGGGCCGGCGCCGCCACGGGCAGGGTAGGGACAGCCCTACCACGAAGACCAGGGCCGGCCGTGTGCCCTGATCGGCGGCGCTCGACAACGCTGAGGTGCATGCGAAACACGGTGGCCGTCGAGCTGTTCGACGTGACGAAGACGTACCCGGGCGCCGGGGTCCGGGCGCTGGACGGGGTGTCGGTGGCATTCAGCGCCGGCACGTTCAACGCGGTGATGGGGCCGTCCGGCTCGGGCAAGTCCACGCTGCTGCAGTGCGCGGCGGGCCTGGACCGGCCGGACTCGGGGCGGGTGCTGCTGGCCGGTCAGGAGATCGGGCGGCTGCGGGAGCCGAAGCTCACCGAGGCCCGGCGGAAGCTGGTCGGGTTCGTCTTCCAGTCGTACAACCTGATCGACTCCCTCTCCGTCTGGCACAACGTGCTGCTCCCCCAGCGGCTCGCCGGGGCGCGGCCGGACCGGGCGTGGGCGCGGGAGGTCGTGCGCCGGGTCGGGCTCGCCGGGCGGGAGGACGACCGCCCCGCACAGTTGTCCGGCGGGCAGCGGCAGCGGGTCGCCCTGGCCAGGGCGCTCGCCGCCCGGCCCGAGGTGATCTTCGCGGACGAGCCGACCGGCGCGCTGGACCTGACGACCGGCCGGGAGGTGCTCGACCTGCTGCGTGAGGCGGTCGACGGCCTGCACACGACGGTCGTCATGGTGACGCACGACCCGGCGGCGGCCGCCCGGGCGGACCGGGTGGTCTTCCTCGCCGACGGCCGGATCGTGACGGAGCTGGCGAACCCGTCGGCGGCGCAGGTCGCCGCCCAGATGACCGCCGTCACCGACCGCAGGGCCACGACCATGACCGGGAGCGCCCGATGATCCGCCTCGCGATCGCCACCCTGCGCCGGCACCGCGGCGCGTACGCCGGCACGTTCGTCGCCGCGCTCCTCGCCGTGGCGCTGCTCGCCGGGGGCGGGCTGCTGCTGTTCTCCGTCCTCACCGCGAAACCCCCGGCGGACCGGTTCGCCGCGACCTCGGCGGTCGTGGCGGGTGAGCGGGAGATCAGCCTGGAGACGGTGACCACCAAGCACAAGAAGGAGGGCAAGACCAAGGTCAAGCGCAAGGTCAAGACCGAGCGGCTGACCGGCGCCGGCACCCTGCCGGTCGACCTCGCCGGCCGGATCGGCGCCGTGCCGGGGGTCACCGGATCCGTTGCCGACTACGCGTTCCCCGTACAGGCGACCACCGGGGACGGTCGCCCGCTGCGGGGCGCCGACGACGCGCCCGTCATCGGGCACGGCTGGGCGTCGGCGGTGCTCACGCCGTACACCATGAAGAACGGCAACAAGCCGGGCGCAGGTGAGGCCGTGATCGACGCGGACCTCGCGGCACGAGGGCACGTCGCGGTCGGCGACGAGCTGCGGGTCACCACCCGGACCGGGGCCCGCACGGTGCGGGTCAGCGGCGTCGCGGCACCCGCCGGCCGGGACGGGCTGCCCGCGCAGGGCGCGCTGTTCCTCGCCGACGCCGACGTCGCCGCCGTGTCGGGGCTGCCCGGGCCGACCGCGGTCGGGATCTTCGGCACCGCGGACCCGGCGCGGATCCGCGCCGCCGCCGGTGCCGCCGACGTCCTCACCGGCGCCGACCGGGTCCGCGCCGACCTGCCCGGCGCGCTGCCGGACTACATCGGCCCGATCTCCATCTTCGGGTTCGTCATCGGCATCACCGCGTTCGCGGCCGTCTTCGTCCTCACCGGCACCGTCACGCTCAGCGTCCGGCAGCGGCTGCGCGAACTGGCGCTGCTGCGGGCGATCGGCGCCACCCCGAAGCAGCTGCGCCGCATCCTCGGCCTGGAGAGCGTCGTCCTCGCCGCCGTCGCCGCGCTGCCCGCCGCCCCGCTCGGCGCGCTCTTCGCCGAGGTCGTCGCCGCCCGGTTCCAGACGCTCGGCGCGGTGCCGGCCCAGTTCGAGGTCCGCGCCAACGTGCCCGTGCTGCTGCTCGCCGCGGCCGCCGGGGTCCTGGTCACGTTCGTCGCGGCGCGGATCGCCGGGCGGCGGGCGGTGCGGATCGCGCCGACCCAGGCCCTCGTGGAGACGGCGACGGCACCGACCGGCGGCCTGGTCGTGCGGGTCCTCGCCGCCCTGGTCGCGACCGCGGGCGCCGTCGCGGTGCTCACGTTCGTGCCGCTGGACGGGCCGTTCGGGATGGGGATGAGCTTCATCTCCTCCGCGCTGCTGCTGTGCGCGGTCGCCGCCGCCGGCCCGCTGCTCGTCCGCGCGCTGACCGCGGTCGTCGCCCGGCCGTTCGGGCTGGCCGGGCTCGTCGCCCGCGCCGAGTACCGCCGGGTCTCCGCCGTCGCCGTCCCGCTCGTGCTCATGTTCGCGATCAACACCGTCATGCTGCTCAACGGCGCCCTGTCGAGCCGGTTGGCCGGGCAGGAGCAGGCGGCCCGCCAGGCGCCCGCCACGGCCCAGGTCGCCGGTGCCGGCGGGCTGCCGCTGGACGCCGTGCGCCGCCTGGCCGCGGTGCCCGGCGTGACCGGAGCCGCCGCGCAGCTGCCGACGCGGGTGATCGTCGCGCAGGGCGGCAAGCCCGAGGACTACCCGGCGCAGGGCCTCCTCGTCACCGGCACCGACGCCGCCCTCGACCTCGGCGTCGTCGCCGGCGCGTACACCGCCGACGGGTTCGCGGCGAGCGAGGCACTCGTCCGGCAGTACAACTGGAAGGTCGGCGACCTCGTCCCGCTGTGGCTTCCGGACGGCCAGCAGCAACAGTTGCGCCTTTCCATGGTGTACGGGCGATCGCGCGGCTTCGGCGACCTCGTGCTACCCGCCGACCTCGTCGCCGCCCACGACCCTCGCGGGCTCGTGCGCACGGCCGGCCTCCGGTACACGCCGGGCACCGACGAACGGATCCGCGCCGAGTTCCCCGGGCTGCGGATCACCCCGACGCTCGACGCCGCGCCACCCGGCGACGCGTCGAACCAGCAGGGTGCCTGGGAGCTCATGGTCGTCATCTCGCTCGGCTTCACCGCGATCGCCGTCGTCAACACGTTCGCGATCGCCGCCACGGCCCGTCGGCGCGAATACGCCGACCTGCGTCTCATCGGGGCGACCACCCCGCAGCTGCACCGGCTCGCCGGCGCCGAGGCCGTCGTCACCGTCCTCGTCGGGCTGCTGCTCGGCGCCGCGGTGACCGGGATCGTGGTCGGGGCGTTCAGCGTCGCCCAGGACGGGATCTTCCGGGTGTTCGTCGAGCCTCTCACGTACGCGGCGATGGCCGGCGGCGTCGCAGCGCTCGGGCTGATCGCCGGGTTCCTGCCCACGCGGCTCATGCTGCGGCGGCGGGCGCTGGCGAGCCGGGTCTGACCCCGTACCATCTGCGATGATGGGCAAGATCATGGGTTCGGTGCGGCCGCTGGCGTACCTGGCCACCGGGCCGGTCGCCGGGGTGATCGGGTTCGTCTGGAGCATCGCCGCCACCGTGGTCGTCACGCTGCTGGCCGTCACCCAGCTCGGCGGGCCCGCGTTCCTCGGCGCGGCCTGGGTCACCCGCGGGTTGGCTGCTGTGGAGCGGCGCCGGGCGGGCTGGGTGCTCGGCGCGCCGGTCGCCGCGCCGTACGTGCCGGTGACCGGCGGCTGGCGCCCCCGGGTCGGCGGCGTCGCCGCCCAGCCGGCCACCTGGCGGGACCTCGCCTGGCTCGTGGTGCTCTTCCCGCTCGGCCTGGCCTGCGGCGTCGCCGGCCTCGTCGTCGCGATCGTCGACCTCGGCTCGATCGTCGCGCCGCTGTGGGCGTGGGCGGTACCGAACCCGCACGCGCCGTGGCCGATGAAGCCGCTCATGACGACCGTCCCGGGCCGGTTCGGGCTCACCGTGCTCGGGCTGGCGCTGCTTCCGGTCGCCGCCTGGTTCGTCCGTACCCTCGCGACCGGCCTGGCCCGGCTGGCCGCGGCGCTGCTCGCGCCGGGCGAGCACCGCCGGCTCGTCGAGCGGGCCGCACGCCTCGCCGAGACCCGCCGCCGGGTCGTCGACGCGCAGGCCGCCGAGCTGCGCCGCATCGAACGCGACCTGCACGACGGTGCGCAGGCCCGCATCGTCGCCGCCGGGATGACCCTCGCCCTCGCCGCCCGCAAGCTGCGCACCGACGGCGACGCCGCGCCCGACGTGGCCCTCGCCCGCCGCCAGCTCGACGACGCCCTGGCCGAGCTGCGCCGCCTCGTGCGCGGCATCCACCCGCCGATCCTCACCGACCGGGGCCTGCATGCCGCGCTCGCCGCCCTCGCCGGCGACAGCCCGTTCCCTGTCTCGCTGACCGGCTCGTTGACCGGCTCGTTGACCGGCTCGTTGACCGGCTCGCTGACCGGCTCGTTGGGCGGCTCGTTGGGCGGCTCGCTGACCGGCTCGCTGAGTGACGAGCGCTACCCGGCCGCGGTCGAGTCCGCCGCCTACTTCGTCGTCGCCGAAGGCCTCACCAACGCCGCCAAACACGCGTCGGCGTCCACCGGAGCCGTCGACATCCGGCGTACCGGCGACACGGTGCACGTCACGGTCACCGACGACGGCCGCGGCGGCGCCGACCCCAACGGCGCGGGCATCGACGGCCTGCGCCGCCGCGTCGAGGCCCTCGACGGCACCCTCACCCTGTCCAGCCCGCCCGGCGGGCCCACCGTCCTGCACGCGGAGCTGCCATGCGCATCGTGATCGCCGAAGACCTCCTGCTCCTGCGCGACGGCATGATCCGGCTGCTCACCGACACCGGCCACACCGTCGTCGCCGCCGTCGACACCGCCGACGCCCTCGTCACCGCCGTCTCGGAACACCGTCCGGACCTGTCGATCGTCGACGTCCGCCTGCCACCCGGCTTCCGCGACGAAGGCCTCCGCGCGGCGCTGCGACTCCGCTCCGCCGACCCGTCCGCGAAGGTCCTCATCGTGTCGCAGTACGTCGAACGCGCCTACGCCGCCGACCTGCTCGCCGACGGCCGCGGCGGCGTCGGCTACCTGCTCAAGGACCGCGTCACCGACCTCGACGAGTTCCTCGACGCCGTAGAACGCGTCGCCGCCGGCGGCACCGCCCTGGATCCCGAGGTCGTCCGCCAGCTCTTCACCCGCAACGCCCGCAACCACGGCGTGGAAGGCCTCACCCCACGCGAACGCGAAGTCCTGCACCTCATGGCCCAGGGCCTGTCCAACACCGCGATCTGCGCGACCCTGGTCCTGGCCCCGGTCTCGGTCGAGAAGCACATCACGAACATCTTCGCCAAACTCGACCTGCCACCCGCCGACGACGCCCACCGCCGGGTCCGCGCCGTCCTCACGTACCTCAACAGCTGACCGGTGCCGGATCAGCTGCCGAACGCGTCGCCCGTGCCGCGTGCGGTGGTGGCGCGGCGGATCGCGGAGATCGGGATGCCCTGGTTGTACTCGGGTGGCGTGCCCTGCCGGTAGCGCGGGTCACCGGAGTGGTGCAACGCCACCCATTCCCAGTTGGGGCCGAAGCACGGCGAACCCGACGAACCCGGCAGCGTGGTGGTCGTGTACCGCACGCGCGTGCCGCCGCGGTTGACGCCGACGATGGCCTCCGTGTCCACCGCGACCTTCATCGGCGCCCCGTCGGGGTGCTGCGCGATGTACAGCGCGGGCGAGGCGGTGAAGTCGTAGTCCTCGGCAGGCAGCCGCATCCATCCCCGCCCGACCGCGTCCGGGTCGCCGGTCGGCCCGCCGACCGGTTCGTCGCCGGCCCGCGTCGCCAGCCTGACCAGCGCGTAGTCCAGCTCGTCATCGCCGGGTTCGGCCATGACACCGGTGGCGGGGCCGGCGGCCACATCCAGCGGACTGTACGGCGTCCAGTCCACCAGCCAGTCCGCGGCGAGCCGGTGCGGCGTGCCGGTCATCAGTTGCCGGCCGGTCGCGGTGTACTTGTAGTCGAACCGTACGACTACCTGGGCGGCCAGCTGCGGCGACTGGATCGTGCTGGCCATGACGTGGTAGTTCGTCAGGACCGTGCTCGGTCCGACGAGCAACCCGGTCCCGGACCCGCCCACCGTCTCGATCTTGCACACCTGGCCTTCGATCTCGCCGAGCCGGGCCCGCCACTGCGCGATGTCGAACATCGCCCCGGCCTGCCGGATCTTCAGCTCGAGCTGGCGATCGTCGGCCAGGGCCTCACCGGCCGGTCCGGTCACGCCCGGCGCGAGGTCGAAGCGCTGCCCGAACAGCTGCAGGCCGGCGTCCCTCGACGCGGCGGCACGCGCGGCCACGATCAGGTCACGCCACCACAGCTCGGCGTTGGCCCGGACGAGCACCTTGCGGAGCTCGGTCAGATAGTCGTCACTGCTACCGACGTAGTCGTCCAGGTGCCGGTCGAGCCGGTACAGCAGCAGCTCCCCGAACCGGTCCCGGGTGAACGCGGCCCGCAGCAGCGTGCGAAGCTCGCCTATCTCCGGCCCGGTCAACCGGGTCGTCACCGTCCCGGCCGTCAACACCCCGGTCCTCTCAGCACATCGACGTATTTCCAACGCGCGAGCAGCATACGACGTACCGGAAGTCTAAACTCCAGTTTCTCGACGACGAACCCGCGGCCACCGGAGGGACGTTGATGATCCGCTGCGATGACCAGGCGTCCGGCGACTGATGCCCGGATGGAGATCCAGCCCCGCGACCAACTGACGCTCAGTGCTGCGCTCCGCGCCGCGTTCCCCAGCCGGGACCGGCTCGAGGAGCTCCTGATGTCATGCAACCGGATGCTGGCAGAGTTCGAGGTCGCCGGGTCCGACCTCAAGGCGAACTGCCTCGCGGTCGTCAAGGCCGCGGTCGCCGAGGGGTTTGTCCTGGAGCTACTGGACGCGGCGCTCGCGTTGACCCCCGACGACACGCTGCGCAAGCTGCGGGACCAGATCCAGACCACCGCGTCCCCGGGGATCGTCGATCATCACGCCGCGTGCCAGCTGGTCGGCCGGTACGTCATGGTCGACCGGCACCACCTGCGGGCGGCGCTGCGCGAACTGAGCCGGCCGACCGGCAAACGCATCCTGATCGTCAACGGCCCGCGGCGTACCGGGAAATCGCACACGACGCAGCTCATCTCATACCTGCACGTGGTCGGGCAGGCGTTTCAGTTCGTGCCGATCGACCTCGAGTCGATCGCCCGCGCGCACGGCATCGGCACGGTGGTCACGCCAGGGCACGTCGCCCGCAGCCTCACCACCCGGCTCGGCTACTCATGCCCCGTGCCACCCGACCCGACCGCGGCACAATGGTCCTCATGGGTGCTCGACTTCTGCGACGCCTTCGAAGCCTGCGCGATGGCGGACCCGCGCCTGCTGTGGCTGGTCGTCGACTCCTTCAACACCGTCACCACGATGCAGGCCACCGTCGACCTGATCAAGGAGCTGGCGCACCGCATCGACAAGAACCTCGCCCGGTTCCGGCTGGTCCTGCTGGGTTTCGAGGACCCGTTGGCAACGATCAGCGGTCAGGTCGAGATCGAAGTGCTCAGCCAGATCGGCGCCGAAGAGGTCGTCCAGTTCTTCCAGGAGGCGTCGACGCAACTGGACCTGGGCTGGACCGACGCGATGCTGCGTGACGCATCCGTCGACGTGCTCGCCGGGCTCGACCCGCAGCAGCACGACTACCTGACGATCGTCGGCCAGCGCGCCAGCTCGAGGCTCGCCGCCGCGACCGGCCCGATCGGGTTGCGATGACCCCGCCGCACGCGCACGACGCCATCGTCGCCGACGTGCGCCGCCGCCTGGAGTCGCGCGCCACGGACCCGGAGCCCACGTCGGCACCGGTCCACGGCGCGCTGCACGCGGCGGCAGCGGTACTGGTGTGGTTCGATCCCGACACACTGCGGCCGTTGCGGGACCACGGACACCGCGACGTCGACGCGCTGCTGCAGGACTGCGACGTCACACGCAGCGCCGACGGCCGGCGCCGCTGGACCCTCAACCCGCAGACCCGGGTGAACGTGCTCAGCCAGCTGCGGCGCGACGGGCTCGTGCAGGCCGCGCTGGACGCGAACCCGCAGCGCCCGGCGGACCCGGCGCAGCAGGTGTTCGAGCGTTACCTGCTGTCCGACCCGCCGCAGTTGCTGACGCAGTCGCTGGCGACGCTGGCCCGAAGCGTTGTGGTGTGCGGATGGCTGCGCGACGCCGGCTTCGACGGCGTACCCCCGGAAGCCGACCTCGCCGCGCGGATGGAATGGCTCGTGCTGCTCCAGCCGCTCCAGCTGCTCGCCGGCGACACGTTCCGCGGCCGGGCGCGCGAGCTGCGCCAGCTCCGCGACTTCGCCGACGCGTCACCGACCGGTCCGATGTACATCCAGGGCGCCACCGGCACGGGCAAGTCGGCGCTGCTCGCCAAGTTCATCGTCGACCACGCGGTGCGCCGGCCGCCGTTCGCATACCTCGACTTCCATCGGCCCGACATCGACCCCGGCAAGCCCCTGACCTTGCTGGTGGAAGCCGTCCGCCAGCTCGGGGTCCAGTTCCCGGCGGTGACCCGGCCGCACGCCGGCACCGTCGCGGTGTGGCGGGAGAAGCTGGCGTTCAACGTGCCGGCCAGCATGCGCCACGCCAGGCAGTTCGCGGAGGTCGTCGGGGCGGTGGCCGACGAGGCGGTGCCGGTGCTGTTCGTGCTGGACGCGTTCGAGCGCGCCCAGGCGCAGGAAGGCGCGATCTGGCAGCTGCTGGACCTGCTGCAGACCGCGGCGCCGCAGCTACGGGTCTACATCGCCGGTCGATCCGAGCCTTGGGGGTCACCGGCGCGGACCCTTCGTCTCGGGCCACCCGAAGAGCGCCCCGCAGGCGGTCAGATCGCGGTCATCGAGCGGTCGCTCGTCCCGATCGGCGATTTACGCGACCGCCGGCGCCACCTGACCCAGGCGATCGACCGCCTCGAAGCGGAGCTCCAGACCGTCGTGGAAGGCGACGATGGCATGCGCCTGTTCTGGCGGCTGGCCTCCGTGTACCTGGAGCGCGCTGAGCTCGACCGCGCGGAGGAGGACTGGGAACGGGCGTACTTCTGGTTCCAGGCCATGGAGACCAGGATGGCCGAGGACGACCCCCGGCACGACCTGGTCACCCTCAAGAAGATCACCATCATCCTGGAGCAGTCATGGCTGCTGCGGTACTCGCCCGGGACGCCACGGGAGGTCGTGGCCGTCGAGGCCGACCGCCTCGTGGAGAGGCTCGCCATGACGCGGCCGATTCGGCGCAATCCGGTCGCCGTCCGCTACGCCAACGCGCTGATCGGCGCGGCGTATCTTGAGGCCTCCTCGCATTACGGCAGTGAGTTCCACGTCGAGTACGGACTCTCCGTCATGGAAGGTTTCCTCGGCTTCCTGGTGACGGAGTGGGTGGCAGATGCCGGACAGGTACGGCTGTGGGTGTCCGACCGGCGCCTGGCGTTCCTGTCCGCCATCACCGCGGACGCCTACCGCGGCAGGGCCATGCGGACCCGCAGCGGATCGGACCTGAACGCAGCGATCCGCTGGGCGCAGACCGCTCTCGCCGTCTTCGACATCCGCGACACGTCCGACCCGTTGTCGTCCTTCCTGCGGACGTCTCTGGCCAGCTCGTACGCGGCGCGACTGCAGCTGAGGTCCGCCTCGTCCGAGATCGGATCCCGGGACGACCTCGACGCCTCGATCGCCATCCTCGAGATGGGCGGCGCCCGGCTGGACGACGCCGCCGCTCGGCTGCTCGCGGAGCTGCTGGTCCGGCGGGCGTCGTCCGATGTCGTGCCGCAGGACGCGTTGCGGGCCGTCACGCTGCTCAACCAGGTCGTCGCCCAGCCGGAAGGGCCCAGCGACCGCTGGATGTCACTGTGGACGCTCGCCCGGGCGGAGTGGACGGCCGCGCACCTGCACGATGACGCCGGCCTGCTCACCTCGGCGGCGACACATCTCGACGACGCGTTCACCTTCGGGCTTCCGAACCAGGACGTCGCCGCGGAGGCATGCTTCGACCTCGTCCAGCTCAGCTACGAGGCTTACCGGAGTGCGCCCTCGGCAGCGACGGCCGCCAGGCTGAGACGCTTCACCGAGCGCGGGCATCGGATCGTGACCGAGGCCGAGCTCGCCGGCACGACCGCGTCCGGCCCATACCACCAGCTGTCGGTGCTGCTCAATCGCGTCGACGCCGGGAGTGCGGGCACTCCGCCCGACCTCCCCGTGGACCGGACGACGCGGCCAAGCCTGATGCGCGCATTGACAGACAGCGCGGTCGGCACACCGCCACTCGCGCTGGAGTCCGCCCAGGGACGGCTTCCGGCCGATGTGCTGCAGCGGATGGAGCAGCTGGGCCGGTTCGAGCTCGGCGAGACAGCCGGTGACCTCGACAGTGGCACGGTGTGGTCGACCTGTATCGCACCGTTCTTCGGCGACCTTACGACCGACCCCGACCGCTTCCTGTCCGCGCTGCACGCCGCCGTCTCCGGCAGTGACAACGAAGTAGCGGCATACGGCGCCGCAAGGCTCGCCTGGGAGATCCTCGGCGGGGACGCACTCCGCCTTCAGGCTGCCTTGCCACTCATCGACGCCGGCATCGAGGTGAAACGCCGGCGCGGCCTTCCTGCCGCGAGCCTGACAGGCTTCGAGAGGCAACGGCTGATCGAGCGGCACCACGGCCGACCACCGGAATGGTAGGTACGCTCAGTTCAGGTCCAGCCGTCGCAGTTCGTCGGCGACGGCCACGGCCGGTATGTTCGTCCCGTCACCGGTCACCAGCCCGACGACGTTGAACGCCTCGTCGACGACCGGTGATCCGGACTGGCCCGGCGCGACGTCGACCACGCCCCGTGTGTCCAGCAGACGGAGCGAGTTGCCGGCATACTGCAGGATCGACAGCTGGGCGGCCCGGCTGACCGGCCGGGGGAACGTCAGATCGAACCAGCCCCGTTCGTCGCCGCCGGACTCCGGACCGCCGATCGGCTGCACGCCGGGTGCCCCGCGCAGGCGCAGCACGGCAATGCCGCGGTCGGTGGAGTCGCTCACCCAGACCAGCCAAACGTTGGTGAGCGGGAACGTCGTTCCCTCGTCGACGACGCGACCGTCACGCCCCGCCGCCAGGTCGAACCGAGCGACGACATCGATCACGCCTTCCGGATCTGCCTGCAGCGGCAGGACGGCGTGGGCGACGGTGAGCACCAGATCGACACCGATCAGGAGGCCGGTGGCGATGAACTCGCCGCGCCGCTCGATCCGGCAGATCTGCCGGGCGAGCCTGGTGAGCGACTCACGAGCCGCCGGCGGAGACACCCCCTCAGTGATCGTCGAGATGCCCAGCCGCTCGGCGGCGCTGTCCAGGGCGCGGTTCGCGGGACGGGCCCGGCGCGCCGCCAGGACCAGATCCGTCAGCCAGCCCTCCGCCGCGGCGGCCTCGACGACGCGGAAGACCTGCTCTTGGAACGGGGCCTCACCGACGATCGAGTAGAGGTTGCGGTCCAACTCGAACCGGAGCAGCTGCTCCAACTGGAATGACGACCAGCTTTCGACGAGCCCCGTGGCCACCAGGCGCCGCAGCGGTTCCGCCGCTCTCTGCGTCGTCGGCTCCGTCTGCCGCTCCGCCGGTGCGGCGACGATCTTGAGTGCCGTGCCAACGAGGTCGGAGACGGCTTCGAGGACCAGGCTGAGCGTGCCGGGCGGGGTTCGGTCGAGCCGGTCGGCGACCATCTCGCCGAGGCTGCGCTCGCTGGCCTCAAGGATCATCGACGTCCAGGTGCCGTGCGTACGCTGCTGCTTCAGGATGCTGGTGCCGACCGTCCAGAGGAACCGGCCCGTCCCCGAGTCGACGGCCGCCATGCCCACCGCCAGCTGGCGCAGCGCCTGCACGTTGCTGTTCGGCAGTCCCACGAGGCGGAGCAGCCGAGCCAACCGGCGGCCGTCATTGGGCCGCGCGCTGGCGCACACCCAGTACGCCAGCTGCGGATCGGCCTCGAAGGTGGCGTCGGCGATCTCGTCGCACCGGGCCCGCAGCGCCGCGTCGACGTCGTCGTCCTGGTCGGTGGCGGCGACGCCCGGCAGCCTGCAGCGCAGCGCGGCGTGGCGGGTCGCGGCGGCCAATGCGTCCAGCGAGCTCGTCTTGCCCACGGCGAACGTCGCCAGGCGGTCCAGCAGTGCCGGGAGCCCGTCGTGGCTCCGCTCCAGGAGCGTCAGGCGCGCCTGCACCAGCGTCAGCTGCAGCACCGACGGCCAGAGGTTCGCCTCGACGGCCCTGTCGACCGCGGCCTCGAGTACTTCCCGGGCCCGACGCCAGTCGCCGAGCCGCTGCAGTGCCGCCGCCTCCAGCGGTGGCAGCGGGCTGTCCGGGCTGCGGTCGGTGCGTGCCATCAGCGATTGCAGTGCCGCCCGCACGTCAGACCGGACCGGCCCGTCCACGACCATGGCCACCTTCTCGGCCATCAGCCGTTCCCAGTCCTCCAGCGACGCCTGCCTGCGGGTCTCAGCGTCGGCTTCGAGCCCGAGCCTGAACGTCAGGTAAGCGCGGCGGGCGCCGGTGAACTCGGTCAGCGCCGGCTGCAGGAACGGCTCCACGCCGCGCATCCACCGGCCGTCGACCACGTTGCGCGGCTGGTCGAGGCAGAGCCGGTGGTAGATCTCCTCCGCGCGGTGGACCGCGGTCGGCTCGCCCGCGGCGTAGTACGCGACGGCCAGCTCGTGGATCTCCCGGGTGACGGCCGGCTGCTCGTCGCGCAGCAGGCCGATCATCAGCCGGCGGAGGTCCTGCCGGTGGTGCAGCGAACCGTCGCCGGCCACCGTCACGAGCGACACCTCGCGGCGCAGCTCGTCAAAGAGGCGGACGGGGTCGGCGTCCTCGATCCGGCACGGGCCCGCGAGCACCTCGGCGATCAGCGCCGGGGTGATCCGGCGCAGCACCAGGCCCGGGTGGGCGAGCTTACGGACGTCGGGATCGTGGATGTGCCGGAGGATGCGCTGGTACAGCTGGCGCTGGATCATGCCGTCGTTGACGCGGAAGCGCAGCCGCCACGAGGCGGTGCCGAGGTCGACGCCGTCGGCGCCCTCGCTGGCGTAGACCTGCGCGGCCAGCTTGAGGCTGAGCGGGCTGCCGCCGACCTGCCGGGCGAGGCTGCGGGCGACGCCCCGGTCACGGACGCCGTGGGCCCGCAGGAACTCCACCGCGCCGGCGTGGTCGAGGCCGGTCAGGTGCAGGGAGTGGAACGGGTGGCCGTACACCTCGGCACGCCCGCTGATCAGGACACGCAGTCGCGGTACCGCCTGGTCGAACTGCTCCAGCAGGCGCCAGACGGCATCGACGAGCTCCTCGCTCCGCCACTGCACCTCCTCGAACGTGTCCAGCACGAGCAGGAACGGCCGTTTGGCGGCGCCGAGGGTACCGACGACGCCGGCCAGATCGCGGACGGCGCCGGATCGGACCCGGTCCGCGGTGCGGCGGCCGGAGACGAGGTGCTCCTGCCAGTCGCGGCGGATGCGTTCGCAGCGGTCGCGGGCCTCGGGGTACTGGACGCCGAGCTGACGGATCGCCTCCATGACAAGGGTCAGCGGTTCGGCGGCGTCGATGTCGGGCCGGTCGAAGTCGAGGTATGCGAACGGGAATCGGTCCCGCTCGTGCACCTCGGTGTGCTCCAGGATGAACCGGGCCAGCAGCGTCGACTTGCCGACGCCGCCCGGGCCGTGGATGAGCATGGGGCGCAGCGACCGGACGCTCGGGACCGGGCCGGGTACGGCGATCCCGGCGTAGCCGCGCAGGCGGGACAGCTCACGGGAGCGGCCGCGGAACGACGGACCGGCGAGGTGCTCGAACGGCTGCAGGAGCGTGAGCCAACGCAGCCGCGCGTCGAGCTCTGCGGCGGGCGGCAGGTCGGTGAACCCGGCGGCGCGCAGCCAGCCACAGATGATCACGCTGCAGGTCAGCGTCGACATCGGCTGACTGCGGACCGGTGGCGCATCGCCGGTGAGGTACCCCTCGAGCACCCGCTGCATCTGCTCGCCCGGCCGGTCCGAGTTGGCGCGGACCGCGTCGGCGAC
The DNA here is from genome assembly GCF_040674675.1 of Dactylosporangium sp. NPDC049742. Lineage (NCBI taxonomy): Bacteria > Bacillati > Actinomycetota > Actinomycetes > Micromonosporales > Micromonosporaceae > Dactylosporangium > Dactylosporangium sp. NPDC049742. The sequence goes on from NZ_JBFANF010000021.1 coordinate 111,865, forward strand.
GACACCGTCGGCGCGCAGCTGCCGCAGCACGTCGACCCGGACGTCGCGGGTCAAGCTCCAGCGCTGCTGCCCGGTCGCGTCGGCGGTGAGCTCGCAGTGCTCCAGCAACGCGTCCAGGTCGTCACCGGGCCGGCCGGGAACGGGCCGCAGCGCGTCCGGGACGAACCAGGCCAGCACGGCGGCGGCCTCGTGCAGGCCGCCGTGAACCGGCGCCGGCCGCTCCTCCAGCCCGGAGCCGGCCGACAGATCGGCCATGACCGCGTCGACGAGCTCCTGCGACACCCGGCCCGCGTTCATGCCGCCTCGCAGGCGTCGACCAGGGCCTGGCTGGCGCGTTCGCCGAGCGTCCGCAGGTAGTACTCCGCATCGGCGTCGAGGTCGCGGAGCACGCCGGTCGTCAGCTTGTGCAGGGTCTCGTCGGTGGCCGTGAGGCCGAGCTGCTGATACGCGTCGGCGAAGAACTGCAGGACCTCACGGACGCCGATGGCGCACAGCTCGTCGAAGGCGACCTGCTGCCGCACGACGGTGAGCGGCTCCGGATACCCGATCAGCACCAACCGCAGCCCCACGATGCCGCGGTCGATCCTCCGGGCCAGCTCCAGGACCAGGTCGAGGGTCGCCTGCATCGCCACAACGCTGTTGAACGCGTCGATGACCAGCCACGGCGAGCGTTCGTCGGCCATCGCGAACGGCTCGAAGTCGTCGCAGAAGTCACCGACCCAGGCCGACCACTGCGCGTCCGTCGGCGGGTCGGCCACCACACAGCCGTAGCCGAGCTTCTTCACGATGCTGCGGGCCAGGTGGTACGGCGTGACCTGGGTGCCCTGCCCGACCGCACGGACGATGTCCTCGAGGTCGACGGCGAACAGCTGGAAGTTGCCGCGCATCAGGCTGAGGTACCGGATCAGCTGGATCGTGTGCGACTTGCCGCTGCGCGGCGCCCCGCCGACGGCGAGAATCCGTCGCCCGGTCGGCCGGTCCAGCTCCCGCAGCGCGGCACGGAGCCCCTCCCGGTCGACCATGACATACCCACCGGCGAGCCGGCATGCGACGAACGGGTCAGCCGCCACCGCGACCGCGGCCGGCCGTAGTTCGTCGCGGAGCCGGCGCAGCTCCTCGTCGGGAACCTGCTCGGCGGCCCGCTCCAGCAGCTCCGGCAACCACCCCTTGACGGCAGCATCGGAGACAACCGCCCGGATGTTGTGCACAAACCGCTTCCCGGTGCCCTGGTACAGCGTGAACGTCCGGTCGAGCAGCATGAGCAGCTCTTCCACACTGTCGGGGTCCGGAAACGCAGCGACCAGTGCGTCCCGAATCGCAAGCTGCTGCGGCCCAGTGACGGCAATCCGCTGGTACGTCATGTCTTCCAGTCAACTCCGGGCCGAAGCTCATCAGAGGGTCACAACGTCGCAGCGTAGCCGCACCGAACGTAGCGTTTCAATCACCATTCGGTCGCCCTCATCCACCAAACGGAACGCCCACCTCAACCGATGCCGGACAGTCATGCCGGCCGAAGCCCGAACGACCAACACAGCAATGCGACACAACCACCGCACCCGACGTCCCCGAACGCTCTGAGGACAGCCACCGAACATGCCGGGACAATCCCCGCGTGTGCGGGGAGCGCTTCGCGGCGGCCGGGCTCACGGCGCTCACGGGCGGACCATCCCCGCGTACACGGGGAGCACGAAGCCCGCACCTGTGTTGACCGCCGACGGGACGGACCATCCCCGCGTGCGCGGGGAGCACAGCGCGTTGCCGGAAGTCAGGTTCAGGACCCACGGACCATCCCCGCGTACACGGGGAGCACTACCCGGCCCAGGCGCCCTCCTGGTAGCTCGTCGGACCATCCCCGCGTACGCGGGGAGCACCCGACTGGGACGCTCGCGTCACCGCAGTACCTGGGACCATCCCCGCGTACGCGGGGAGCACTCCAGCGCCTCGCCGCCTGCCGCTGATGCCTCGGGACCATCCCCGCGTACGCGGGGAGCACATGGAGCTCCAGTCGACGCCGACGAGCGCTGCCGGACCATCCCCGCGTACGCGGGGAGCACGAGAACGGCGACGCACCACCTGCAGGTGGCCAGGGACCATCCCCGCGTACGCGGGGAGCACGACAGCGACCACACGGACCACGTCCACGCGAGCGGACCATCCCCGCGTACGCGGGGAGCACGCCGACCCGGCCGACACGAAGCACTACCTGGCGGGACCATCCCCACGTACGCGGGGAGCACGACTTCGGACTCAAGCCGGGCAACGAACTTCGGGGACCATCCCCGCGTACGCGGGGAGCACGCATGTGGTGGTGCTGTAGGCGGCCCGGTGGCCCGGACCATCCCCGCGTACGCGGGGAGCACCTCAGGTCCTCGCCGTGGACCTGGGCGGCGTGCGGACCATCCCCGCGTACGCGGGGAGCACTTCGGAGGGCTGATGGACAGTCCGCCGGACTCCGGACCATCCCCGCGTACGCGGGGAGCACGAAGAAGGGAAGCAACAGCGGTCGGACGCTAAAGGACCATCCCCGCGTACGCGGGGAGCACTTCCAGCCGTCAACGCGCTGGTCGCCGTCGACGGGACCATCCCCGCGTACGCGGGGAGCACGGCGGCATGTGGATCTCCACGCGGATCCTCAACGGACCATCCCCGCATACGCGGGGAGCACGGCACCACGGCGGCCAACGCCGCCGCCGTGACCGGACCATCCCCGCGTACGCAGGGAGCACAAATCAGTCGGTTCCGATCGGAGGATGCGAGGAGGACCATCCCCGCGTACGCGGGGAGCACCCGCTGCTGGCGTACGGGAGCGCCACGCATCTGGGACCATCCCCGCGTACGCGGGGAGCACGTGGTTCAGGTGGGCATGCCGGAGCCGGACCCGGGACCATCCCCGCGTACGCGGGGAGCACAACGGCCGCTGGGAGTCCAGCAGCAACTACTACGGACCATCCCCGCGTACGCGGGGAGCACACGCCTGGCGGACGGCCTCGCGCGAGAAGCCGGGGACCATCCCCGCGTACGCGGGGAGCACGCGGACCTGTACACCGGCCTCACCCTCACCGACGGACCATCCCCGCGTACGCGGGGAGCACAAGATCAGCTTGCGGTTGGTCGGTCGGTTTCCCGGACCATCCCCGCGTACGCGGGGAGCACAGCCTGCCGACGCCCCGGCGCCCGCCGCCGAGGGGACCATCCCCGCGTACGCGGGGAGCACGATGAGGTCACCTCCCTGGACCACGAGCTGAAGGGACCATCCCCGCGTACGCGGGGAGCACGGAAGAGATCACGGTTCGGCAGTCAGTACACAAGGACCATCCCCGCGTACGCGGGGAGCACGTAGCGACCTCCCCTTGGGTTGCTGCCCGGCCCGGACCATCCCCGCGTACGCGGGGAGCACGTTTCGCCGTGTCATCCGGCGTGGTTCCCGGTGGGACCATCCCCGCGTACGCGGGGAGCACCCCCATCAGGTCCGAAAGTACCCATTGTCAGTCGGACCATCCCCGCGTACGCGGGGAGCACCGGGGGCCGCAGAGAATGAGAGTCGTCGCGGAGGGACCATCCCCGCGTACGCGGGGAGCACAAGCCAACTCCCGTCAGGCGCCTTGTTGAGGAAGGACCATCCCCGCGTACGCGGGGAGCACGCCAGGGCGATGCCCACGGCCAGGTACAGGAGCGGACCATCCCCGCGTACGCGGGGAGCACAACGTGCCCTGCGGCGGCGGCCCTTCCGGGTTGGGACCATCCCCGCGTACGCGGGGAGCACACACCGAGAATGCGCGCCTCCGGAATATTGCTAGGACCATCCCCGCGTACGCGGGGAGCACTCGCCCTCGCCGGCCACGCCGAACGGCGAGTCCAGGACCATCCCCGCGTACGCGGGGAGCACTGCAACGGTTGCACGTACGACGGCGAGCACCGGGGACCATCCCCGCGTACGCGGGGAGCACCCGGCAAGTCCGAGGCAATCCGCCTGCTGCTGCGGACCATCCCCGCGTACGCGGGGAGCACCTGAGCATGCGCCTCTCTGGCCTGCTCAGCGGCGGACCATCCCCGCGTACGCGGGGAGCACTACGGCCCGTTCGTGCATTGCGGCGCAAGGCTAGGACCATCCCCGCGTACGCGGGGAGCACTTCTACAACGAGATCCGCAAGGACCTCGACCTGGGACCATCCCCGCGTACGCGGGGAGCACATCGGGAAGCCGTTCCTCATCACCTCCGTCGAGGGACCATCCCCGCGTACGCGGGGAGCACACTTTCTGATCAGGGCCGATGAAGATCCACCTTGCGGATTCTAATCACTTTCCTCCGGCTGCCGTCCGGCGGCTGAGTGCGGCGAGCGAATCGACGGCGGGCGGCCTCTGCTCCAGCCTGCTGACATGGCCCGGCTTCCTGAAGCGACGGTACACCCAGAAGACTCTGGCAGGGCAATACCGCTTGCGGCGGAACGTGCTCCGTCCCCGATACCTCGGATTTGAACCGCACCTGTGCCCGAGCGGCCAGATGCATGTCCGGTCGGACCGAAGGTCGGTACGTGAAGTCGGACCAAGGGTCGGCATTCCCGCGGGCGTTCCGCCGGGTGATCGTTGACCAGTAACGAACTCCACGTCCGGCCGATCTTCAACGTTGCCAGGAGGCTCCTCGTGCGGTCGACGCTGTTTCAGGTTGCTTCGGTACCGGTGGCGCCGCAGCCGGATGCCGACCTCGATGTTCGCACCCTCAGGTCGTGGCTGGCGGTGGATGACGACGGTGATCCGGTGCTGGTGGTCAAGGACGATGACACGACTGTCGTCATTGACGTCGGAGCGGGCGACTCGTGGGCCTGCGCGATCCGGGCCGCTGAGCACCTCAGCGACATGGCGCTGGCGTACGCGTCGCAGCTCCGATCCTGTATGGCGCTGCAGGCCGCACGGCCCGAGAAGGACGGTGGTCAGTCGTGACTGCAGTGACCGACCGCAATTGCTACGTCGAGCCCGGCCGGGCGGAGTTGCTGTTCGAGATCGCTGTCACTCTGCTGCCGTTGATCGGGCGCTGCGTCGAGTTGGTGGGCGGTGAGCCGGTCACGCAGCACGGCAACCGGCTCGGTACCGCGGAAGACCGCCGGATCGTGATCGCGGACATCGCACGGCAATGGAACGAACTGGACGCCGGGACTCGCGCTCGTTTCGCCCCGGACTGGCAGGCTGCGGTGGCGGCGTTCACCGTCGACTATGTCGACATGGTCGAGATGGACGCGCCGGGCCCGAGGGTGTACGAGCATCGGCGCTACGAAGTTGCCATGGCGCTGATCTGGCACCAGCACGCCCGTCGACTCAGCGCAAGATCGACCTCACAAGGACCTGGACCGGTTACAGGAGGCTGGTCCGGCGAAGGTAGACCGTCAGCGTCCGATCGTGCGCTGCGACCTCGGTAAGCGCGAACCCATCCGCCAGCAGCGCCGACCCGACGGCAGCGGTCGCCTCCGTCGGGTCGGACCGGTCGAGCTCGACAATGAGCTCATCGACGTGATCCAGCCCGGATCGCAGGGTGTCGGCGTCGTCGTTGACCATCAGCACCCGCCGGATGCCGCTCGCGTAGGCGTCTGCGAGCCAGTGCGCAATACCGCTGCCGAGACCGGCGGCTTCCGGCACCTGGAAGTGCGCGCTGGAATGCCCACCGGGCAGTCCTTCGCTGACAGTTCCTCCTGCGACGACCACGTCCACGCCGCCGCGCAGCGTGGCAACAAGCTGCTCGTCTACTACACGTCGTGTGTGCACCCACGTGACGTACGGCCGTCGGCGCACAGTAGCCGTCAGCCAAGGGCCAAGTACAGCCAAAACCTCATCATGGAGGACGCCGATCTCCACCTCGACCCCTGCGGCGGCGAGGACCGCAGCGCCGCCGTCGCCGCGTGAAGTGGGATCGATGACCCCGATGACGACCCTCGCGATCCCGGCATCGAGTAGCTGCTGACGGCACGCCGGCGTGACACCGACGTGGTTGCACGGCTCGAGTGTGACGACGGCCGTTCCGCCACGAGCCACCTCCCCAGCCGCGGTGAGTGCGTGAACCTCCGCATGCGGACCGCCCTTGCGTTGATGGAAGCCGGCCCCGACCGTCGTACCGTCCACGCCGAGAATGACGCATCCCACCGGCGGGTTCGGACTGGTCGTGCCCAGCCCCAACGCCGACAGGACGATCGCGCGCCGCATCGCCATGAGTTCGAGCTCCGAAGCCATCAGGCGGTCTCCGCCAGGTCGTCGAGGAACGCGCCGACATCGGTGAGATACCGGTGCTCACGGACAGCCGAGCCGATTCCGGCGAGTTGGTTCAGCACCCGCAGCGAGCCGGCGTGCCGAGCGATCGGCAGAGCGGTGCGTGCCGTAGCCGCGGCCTGATCAGGTTGGCGTGCGGCGACATGGGCAGCGGCCTTGCTCAGCAAAGCGGTGGTGTAGTCCTGCCGATGCAACGACGGAATCGACGGCAGGGCTTGATCGAGGACCGCGAGGGCCTCGCCGGGACGCCCCGCCAGCCGCAGGCACGCCCCTCGGTGAACCTCGATGTAACCGCTCGTGCAGTACGTGCCGTGCTCACCATCCGCCTTGCCGAGAAAGCGATCGGCCGCCCACCGGTGCGCATCATCGAGAAGCTGCATGGCCTCACCGTAGCCACCACCAGCAGCGACAGCATGAGCCCACTGCACACGCAAAGCTGCCCGCATAGGAGCAGGAAGCTTTGTATCCAGACGCATCGCGGCCACCGCCTCGCTCACTGCTCCCGGTACCTCACCGGCGAACAAGTAGCGTTGGCTGCTGCGGTACCGAGCCCACGCCGTCATCACACTATCCCCGGCCTGGACCGCCCAGGCGAGCGCCTGACCGCTCCACCGCCGCGCAGCATCATGTTCGTCCAGGGACTGGTGCAGCCACGCCGCCGATTCGGCGTACTGCGCCGCGAGCCGAATCAGGCTCGGCCGGAACGCCGCAGGCACCTCGGTGAGCAACTGCTCCACAAGCGTCAGCTGCGCCGAGACCCCGATGAGCGCGTACGCGGGCCCGAACAGTTTGTCGGTCTGCACCAGCAACCGCCACTGCGCGCTCAGATGGAACGTCGTCTCGTCCCAGCTTCCCGGCATCGGTTGTACCCTGGCCCCGCCGTCGGCGGCCGTCCCGCTGTCAGTTCGTCGTGGGACGTACAGCCCGAGTTCCACGTCGGTGGCACGGCCGAGGACGTGACGCAATGCCGCGCGACGTTCGTCGCTCGGCCACCGGTGCTCGCCACGTTCGAGCTTGCCGATCCACCGAAAGTCAACGTACTGAGCGGCGAGACCGCGGCCCGGGTAGAGCCGATCGAGAGCCGCGTTGACCGCGTCGGCCAGCTCCGACCGGGACATACGCTGACCGCTCCGCACTGGCGAAACCACACGGAGGCGAGCGTCACGAAGCAGCGTATTCGGTGTGATCAGCGTATCGGGATGGCGAGGCAACCCACACTCCTTCACCGCCAGTCGTCCAGCGCAGCGTCGTCCCGCCCACCCCAGGGCGAGTCGTATCGTGCAACGACGTCAGCCTATCGGCACCCGCGGCCGAGCACCCGCACGCCGGATCAATGTCAGCCCATTCGACGACAAGCACGAGAACCATCCCCGCGTCCGCAGGGAGCACCCTTCCGCCGGCTCTTGTGGCCGGCCCGGTGTGGGACCATCCCCGCGTGCGCGGGAAGCACGTGCTGGCCCGCTCCGAAGCCTGCTTCTTAGCCGGACCATCCCCGCGTGCGCGGGGAGCACTGCTGGCGACCGCCAGGCGGGCCGCTGTAGTGCGGACCATCCCCGCGTGCGCGGGGAGCACCCACCGGGCCTACCGCTGGCGACATGAACCCCCGGGACCATCCCCGCGTGCGCGGGGAGCACGGGCGGTCGTCGGCGCGGATGACCGCCGCCAGGGGACCATCCCCGCGTGCGCGGGGAGCACGCACGCCTGATGTCCACATAGGACTACAGGTTGGGACCATCCCCGCGTGCGCGGGGAGCACGTCGCGGAGACCGAGCCGCCGGACGCGTACGCCGGACCATCCCCGCGTGCGCGGGGAGCACTCCGTATCGTCCCTGGCACGGGGTGACTTCCCGGGACCATCCCCGCGTGCGCGGGGAGCACCTGGCTCTTGTCGCTCAGGTTCATGTCGACCCCGGACCATCCCCGCGTGCGCGGGGAGCACAGCGGGGCGTTCGTGGTCGCGGTCGCGTTGCCGGGACCATCCCCGCGTGCGCGGGGAGCACGGCGTGGTCAAGCTCTCCGACTGGACCGGGACGGGACCATCCCCGCGTGCGCGGGGAGCACCCGCCCGGCTTCGCCATGAGCCCGATCGCGTCGGGACCATCCCCGCGTGCGCGGGGAGCACCGGTGCGCACCGTCGAGACGTACGATCCGCGCGGGACCATCCCCGCGTGCGCGGGGAGCACGTGCACGCGATGCCGGACGAGCCCGACGTCGTGGGACCATCCCCGCGTGCGCGGGGAGCACCACCAACGCGATCTTCGCGCCGTTCAGGGCCGCGGGACCATCCCCGCGTGCGCGGGGAGCACGCTTGATCGTCACCGATCCGCTGTCGAGGCCCGGACCATCCCCGCGTGCGCGGGGAGCACATCCAGGTCACCGGAGAGCCCACATGGAGGCAGGACCATCCCCGCGTGCGCGGGGAGCACAGCGGGGTCACCAGTTGCAGGTTATCGGCCCACGGACCATCCCCGCGTGCGCGGGGAGCACACGGACCGCGGCGAGAAGCCGGGCGAATACACCGGACCATCCCCGCGTGCGCGGGGAGCACAAGCCTGCGCCGGTATTGACCGCCGTCGGCATCGGACCATCCCCGCGTGCGCGGGGAGCACGGGACGGGAGAAGGCAGCATGAAAGGCGTTACGGGACCATCCCCGCGTGCGCGGGGAGCACCACTCCGGTCGGCTCACCATCGCCCGTGCGCGGGGACCATCCCCGCGTGCGCGGGGACCATCCCCGCGTGCGCGGGGAGCACACACCGCCGAAGCTCGCAACCCAGCCGGTCCGGGGACCATCCCCGCGTGCGCGGGGAGCACATCGCCGCCTACCTCATCGCCAACAGCTCCCGGGGACCATCCCCGCGTGCGCGGGGAGCACTCCTTGACCGGCTCGTCCCGGTACTTGGGGGGCGGACCATCCCCGCGTGCGCGGGGAGCACCCACCAGGCGTGAGAACCTCACCAGCGGTCTTCGGACCATCCCCGCGTGCGCGGGGAGCACTGGGCTACCCCGTCCGGCGGATCCGGCACCGACGGACCATCCCCGCGTGCGCGGGGAGCACGTCTCGCGGCGCCACCGGCGGGTCATGCCGAACGGACCATCCCCGCGTGCGCGGGGAGCACATCCCGGGTGCTGACGCGATCGCGAGGTTGGCGGGACCATCCCCGCGTGCGCGGGGAGCACAGATCGCTGCGGTCCTGCTCCTCGGAGGGTCGCGGACCATCCCCGCGTGCGCGGGGAGCACGCCGGGCTGATGCACCCCAACTGCAGGCACTCCGGACCATCCCCGCGTGCGCGGGGAGCACACTTGCTGATCAGGGACGATGGAGATCCACTTGGCGGATTTTATCACTTTCCTTCGGCTGGGGTCGGGAGGGCTGAGTGCGGCGGCCGAATCGGCGGCGGCGGGCGGCTTTGCTCCAGCCTGCTGGCATGGCCGCGTTGAACACTGGTTCGCTGGGGCGGCGCATCAGAGTGATGCCGTCCAGGTCCACGGGCTTCCAGTGATGGTCGTGGACTTCGAAGGAGAGGCGCTGTTCTCCGGAGGTTTGGAACACCAGCAGTGCGCGGCCTGGGCCTGCCATGTCGATCACGCGAGACCACAGGCGGCGGCGGATGCGGGTGCTGACGTGGCCGACGTACACGCCGGCGGAGATTTCCAGGAGCCACTGGGTGAGATGGCCGCGCAAGCCCAGCGGGCAGGCAGTAAGGATGATGACCGTCATCAGAAGTCGACGTCCTCCGTGTCGCCGTAGTTGCGGCCGGCGGCCACTTCGAAGTCGTTGTCGTCCCACAGGCTGAGTGAGTCCTCGGCGTCGTCGATCGGGCCGGTGGGTTGTGGTTGGAGCAGCAGCGTCCGGATGTCCCGGACGCATCGGGTGAGGATGGCGCCATCGTGGACGCGGTCGCGGACTGCGCGGCGGGTGTCGGCGGCGATGTCGGTGGAGTTGCTGGCTGCCACGTCAAAGGCGACCGGAATGGTGATTTCGGCCTTGTACAGGTCGGCGATGTCGTAGACGAAGGCGCGTTCGTGTCCGGTGTGGACGAAGCCGAGGCCGGGTGCGGCGCCCAGCGCGACGATGACGGCGTGCACGGCGCCGTACAGGCAGGCGTGGGCGGCGGACAGCGCCTGGTTGACGGGGTCGCCGGACGCGAAGTCGTCCCGGTCGTACTGGCGTTGGTTCCAGGTGATGCCGGTACGGGTGGCGTGCTCGCGGTACGTGCGGCGGACCCGGGCGCCTTCCTTGCCGCGCAGCTGCTGCATGGTGAGGTTGGTGGTGTCCTCGCCGGGGAATCGCATCGCGTACATGGTGCGGGCCACGGTGAGCCGGCGGTCGCGGTGGCTCACGGCCGCTGCCTGGGCGGTCAGGAGCCTGCTGGAGGCGGCCAGTGAGCGACCGTGGGCGTAGTAGCGCACGCCCCGCTCGCCGACCCAGACGGCGGTTGCGCCGTGGTCGGCGAGCAGGGCGACGGCTTGGTGGGTGATGCTGGTGCCGGGTCCGAGCAGGAGCACTCCGATGGACGCGGCGGGGATGTGCACGATGCCTTTGTCGTCGGTGGCGGTGATGGCGTTGCTGTCGCGGTGGATGACGCTGCGTTCGAGGTACAGGAAGCTGATCCGGTCCTCGGCCCGGGTCAGGTCCGGCAGTTCGGACGGTGGCACGCCGGGAATTCCCACGGCATCAGCGGGTCGGGGCGATGGTCAGCAGGCCGCAGCCGTACGCCTTGCCATGCCCGATGCCGAGGGACAAGGTCTGGCGGAAGGCGTCCGCGTCGGTGATGTCCAGGAGGCCATCGTAGGTGACCGTGGTGAGGGTGACCGAGCCGGCGCCGCGGCGGAACGTCTGCGTCTGGCGGTGGTGGAGGCCGACGTTGGGTTCGTTGTTCTGCTGGGTGGCGACGGCGAAGCCGCAGCGGGCCGACCGGTCGATCAGCCACTGCGTCTGTTGTTCCGGGCGGAGGTGGCCGAAGCGTTGGGTCTCTTTCGAGTCGGCGGTCTTCCGTCCGCTGTGGGTGGGGTTGGCGGTGAGCCGGAACGCCCACTGCTGGCCCGGTTGCAACGACGCGAGCAGCCCGCCGTACGCGCGGGTCTGCCATGCTTCGGCGGTGCCGCGGCCGGCTTGGGCGACCATGTGCGTGAGGTCGGGCTGCCCGGGGCTGACGATGTACAGGTGCAGGGTGCCGACCGTGGCGGTGTCGAGCCGCCACAGGGTGCGGGCGTCGGCCCGCTCGTAGTCGGCGGGGTCTGCGAATGCGCCGCGGATTGCCGCGTGCATGGCCTGTGGCGAGGCGATCAGCTTCCGGGCTCCGCGACGCGCCGGGTCGATGATGAAGCGGGAGAGGTACATGCTCAGCCTCCCAGCAAACTGAACGGGTCGTGTTCGGCGGCGTGGTCGGCGAGGTCGTTGTCGATGTCGACGTGTCCGCGGTGGACGGCCCGCCAGGTGTGCCGGCGGTGTGCCGGGTCGAAGGTAAGCGGTTCGTCCGCGATCGTCTCCGACGACGGTTCGCCCGGCCGGGCGTCGCGGATGATTTCGAGCCGGACGGTGCGCGCCGCCTTGCGGCGGTGCCAGTCGGCGGCGATCCAGGGCCACGAGTGCAGGGCGCCGTCGACGGTGTCGTCGTGGACGCCGAGACTCACCAGGCCGACCGGTGGGCAGGAGCGACGGCCGAGGTACAGCGGGAAGTGCGGCCGTTTCAACGCCTCGGCGAGCCCGAGCATCAGCTGGTGCTCGCCGCTGACGGCGGCGAGGAAGGCGGCGTCGGCGAGGTAGAACCGGTACGTCAGCGGGAAGCTGTCGCGTCCGTCGAGGCTTCGCGCGGTCTGGAAGTCACGCAGGATCTGCCCGGGCTGGTCCAGTCGCACTCCGAACTCGAGGCCGAGCAGGTCGGTGAGGGGTTCGGTGCGGCGGATGCCTTTCGCCGCGGCGAGCAGTCCGATGACGCCGCTCTTGGTGGGTGCGACCTCGGTGCCGCGGTGCGCGAACCGGCTCGAGGCGCCCCACGCCTGCAGCGGCCCGGCCAGTCGCAGCAGCAGCACGCTCATGCCGGCTGGCCGAGCGCTGCGGTGACCTGCTCCCCCACGCCGGTGACGAGCTCACGGAACGACACGGCCTTGCCGAGGTCGGCCAGCACTGCGGTGCGTTCGCCGACCTGCGTGACCCACGTCGCGATCGGCTGTTCGCCGTAGGCGCGCTCCACGTCCAGGGTGTGCTTGGCAAGTGCCTCGGCGGCGAGACGCACCCGGCCGTCGGCGTTGGTCTCCCGGATCGGGGTCTCGAAGGCGCCGATCAGGTTGATCGGCTGGGTGTCGCGGATCTGGACCAGGATCGCGTCGGGCAGGGTGCGGTGCGCGAAGGTGTTCTGTTTGCCGGTCGGGACGCTGCGGGCGAACGCGGTCAGGAACGCTTCCACGGCGGCCCGGGTGGCGGCGGCGTCGCCGAGGTTGCGGTGCAGCGCGTCGACGTTGAGGGTGGCGTACCGGTAGAGCGTGGACGAGTTGAACTCGACGGTGCCGATCATGCCGGCGCCGGTCTCCGCGACGTCCTGCTTGCGGTCGTCGACGGCGGTGAAGTAGTCGTACTCGTTGTCGACGGCGTGCACGCTGATGGCGTGCGCGACCTGGCAGGCGGCGTCGACGTTGATGTCGGTCATGTCGGCGACCATCCGGCCGAACATGGCGATGTCCACCGAGTGTTCGCTGTTCGCCAGGGCCTTGAACTTCGCCTTGTCCAAGGTGGTGCCGGCGCGCGACGCCTCCAGCGCGGCGCCGGCGAGGTTGTCCAGTTGCCGGCGGCTGAGGAACAGCAGGTAGCCGGACTCGACGTCCTTCGCCTCGCCCTTCTTCTTGTCGGCCTTGGCAAGGCCCGACGCGGTGAACGCGCCGGCGGCCAGGGCAGACGCCTCGTCGTCGGTCAGCGCCGGGTCGAGCGCCTTGATCCGCGCGGCGAGGGACTCCCCGACCCGCTTGGTGCGTTCGCCGAGCTGGGAGCTGTCCAGCAGATCGGCGAACGCAAGCCGGACCGCGCGCTTCCACGCCTGACTGGACACCCGGGCGCGGCGCACACCACCGTACGTGGCGGTCTTCGGCGACCCGGTGTCGTCCCGGTTGAGGTTGCTCGGCGGCACGGTCTGCAGGACGTGCACGTCGATGAAGATGCGGTTCATTCGTTGGTCTCCTCAGTGGTGTCGGTGGTGGTCTCTCCGGTCGCGCCCGGGTTGCTACGGAAGTACTCCCGTCCCCATGCACCCTGGATCTGGGCGCGCAACCTCGGACGGCGCAGGGCGCAGAGGTCGTCGCAGAGCAGTCCGTAGTCCAGCGGGATCTGGTGCTCGCGGAGCATGGTGACGAGGCTGCGCAGGTGGTAGATCGTTTCGGCGTAGGTGCTGGCGGTGCCGAGCGCGGCGAATCGGCGCCGCACGCCGTCCGGTCCAGTGCTCGCGCGGGTCAGGCGCGCCATCGCGTGGCCGAGGCCCTGCCCGTTGACGTGCATGCGTTCGCGGCGCGACTGCTGGTGCAGCGCGTACAGGGTGACCGCGTCGTGGACCGCCTGTTCGGTGTCGGCGGCCTCGGCGTCGTCGGCGGGGCGGGCACCGAGCAGGTGATCGGGCACCAGCAGGTAGGTCTCGAGGCTGTAGTCGAAGCCCGGGGTCCGGCCGATGCCGCGCCGCAGCCGGGCCAACGCGCTCACCGCCTCCGGTCTGGGCGGGTCCCGCAGCACCTGCGCCTGCAGGCTCGCGACCGTCTGAGCGACGTGGTCGCCGAGCTCACGACGGCGGCGGGACCCCCACGTCTTGCGGGCCAGGGCGTCCGGCTGTTCGGTTGCGGCGGTCGTCACTGGAGTACCTCCTGGGGTCGGTTCGCGTCGTCGGCCGCCATCGGCAGGGCCTTGGCGAGGCTGCCGCGGAACCAGGCCTCGGCCTGGGAGCTGCAGTAGTGCGCCTGTTTGCCGTTGCGGTCCTCGAGGATGCGGCCGGCCCAGGCGGCCGGGCTCGCCGCTGCGACGAGCTCGCGGCCGAGTCCGGCGATCTCGGACCGCACCCGCCGCTGCCACGCGGCGCGCGCCGCACCTGGGTCCGTGGCCGGTCCGAGCCGCGCGAGCCAGACCCGGAAGTACCGGTCCAGCAGCGCGTACCCGCGTTCGGCGGCGCGGTCGGCCGCGTCGGTGTCGCTGCCTGAGCCACCCGCGGCGCGGATCAGGTTCACGGCGAGCGATCGGAGCGCCTTGACCGCGGCCTCCGCGTCTGCGGCGGCGTCGACGGCCGTGGTCCGCAGCGGTGAACCGTCGACCAGCAGGAGCACGTTCATGGTCAGGGCGTCGCCGAAGACCGCGTCGACCACCGACTGGTTGCTGCCGTACGTGATGCTCGTGGCCCGCGAACGCACCCGGAAGTCGGGTCCGACGACTCCGGAGACCCGCAACCGGGCCAGCCACTGCAGCACCATCGGCGACAGCCGCTGCGAAGGTTCGCCGCCCGGCGGGGCCGGTGGCAGCAGCGTCTGCAGTCCACGCCAGAGCGCCCGATCGTGTGGGTGGGGCCGGGGCAGGTAGACCGGGGTCCGTTTGAGTTTCTGCTCGCGTGGTCCGCTCCGCCCCCAGACGCTCATCGGCTCCAGCAGGTGCCGGTCCTGCCAGTCCAGGATGTCGCCGTACGCGATGACGGCACCGGTGATGGCGTCCCGGTCGCCGAACAGCCGGATGCGGCGCGACTGCCACGTGTACAGGCCGAGGACGCCGTACGGGCCGCGGGTGGCCGTCGGTTCCTCGACAGCGGTATGTGGCTCCCGCTCCCACACCGGCAGGTCCTGCTCGTTCGCGGACCGCCAGCCGGGTGCGACCGGGACCAGGTTGAGCAGCAGCGTCTCCCGCAGCGTGGCGCCCTCGAGGTACACCCCTCCGAGCGCGCCGACCGAGGCGACTCCCAGCGGGTACCCTCTGCCACCCTTCACCCGTGGGTCGCCGACCGCGCCGGTCTTGATTCCTGAGGGGTCGAACGCCTGGCAGTGCACCAGCCACCTGGCGGCGTCGGCCGGAGGTGTCGACTGCAAGGCCGGACCGGTGCGGGCCGTCAGGTACGGCTCTCCGTTGGGGACGTCGGCGATCAGCCGTTCCAGCCCGAATGCCCTGTCGTTCCCGGCGCGCAGGTCGGCGACCTGGTAGAACGGGTGCGTCGGGTGGAGCAGGTCGAACCGGTCGCGGAACGCCTCGAGATAGTCGGTGATGTCGGCCAGCGGCAGTTGCGGGTCCTGCCACAGCCCCCGCCAGGCCGATTCTCCCGGTGGACCGTCCGTGGCGCGGTGCAGGACCGCCAGCGCCAGCCGCAGCAGCGCGAAGTTCTGCGTCGGCAGTTCACAGGCGATCATCTGGATGTCGACAGCCTGCTCGAACAGGCCGAGCAGCGACACGTCGCGCCGCCGTCCGGTGGTGTCGAGGACCGGAATCCACGGCTCGTCCAGCAACGAGAATCCCGCCGTCGGGGTTGGGGTGGTCACGGGTCTACCTCCTTCGTGCTCGTTGGCGTTCATGCGGTGCGGGTGACCTGCAGTCCCTCGCGCTGGTCGTAGTGCAGGTCGAAACCGGCCACCGTCGCGTTGCCGTCGCTGTCGATGTCGAGGACGAGCTCGCCTGCCAGCCAGTGGTTCGCCTGCCAGGCGCTCACGTCGATCCGGTGCTCCAGGGCGGCGATGACCTCATCGATGACGTCGGGATCGGTCATCGTCCGGGGCAGGGGCAGCGTGCACCGGGCGATCTGCCGAGGCAGCGGCCAACGCGGCTCACTCGCGGTCGGCACCGCCGCTCCTCCCCCATCGATCCAGGGCGGGATCACGAGCCCTTCCGGTGTCCGGACCAGCAGCAGGACCTCCAGGGACTCGCCGTCGGTGTCGCGCACGTAGCCCTGTGCGGTGCGGTCGTCGGCGTTGCCGACGCCGCCCGACAGCCAGTTGATGAGCGATGTCCCTGGCTCGCCCATGCCGGCGAGCCGGAACCCGTTCGCCTTCTGTTCCTTGTCGGCGGTCTCGTCCTTGTGCCGGGCCTCGGCTTCCGCCATCGCTGGTTGCCACTGCGGCGGGCCGACGGGCGCATCGCAGTAGGCGGTCTGGGTGAGCGGTGCGATGTCAGCCGGCAGTCGCAGCGGCTGGCCGTCCAGGTGCGGCAGGAGCACCGCGGCGGCCCGCAGCAGAGTGGACGTCTGGTACACCCGCCGGGACCCCGACACGGGCTGTGGCGGTTCCTCGTCCCAGTCGGCGCCGCTGATCCAGCAGGCGGGTGATGCGACCCGGGCAGGCCGGTCGGTACGCGGGTGCCGGTGCAGCCGGCCGATGCGCTGCAGCACGAGGTCGACCGGGGCCAGGTCCGTAACGAGCAGGTCGAAGTCGATGTCGAGGGACTGCTCGGCGACCTGGCTGGCCACGACGACGTGCCTGGCTGGGCGGTTGGCGCCGGACGGTCCGAACGTGTCGCGCAGCCAGCGGTCCTTCGCTGCCCGGTCGACGGCCATGAACCGTGAGTGCGCCACGGACACCGGCGTGTCCGGGCCGAGCGACGCCCGGAGCGCGGCCGCAGTTTCCTGGACGCGCCGCACGGTGTTGCGGACGATGAGCGCGCAGCCGCCCTCGGCGAGCCGGTCGCGGAGCAGTTCGGCGAGGGCGGGCAGGTCGTCGTCGAGGCGCTGCAGGGTGACCGTGACACCGCGGCCCGAGTCGGCGCAGCTGACCGCGGTGGCGCCGCGCGTCTCGCCGGAGACGGTGACGAGCGGGTACCGCAGGTCGGTGCGGATGTCCGCGTACGGGTCGACGACCGGTTTGCCGCGGTCGCGCCAGGTGGGTTTCGGCGGTGGGCCGAGGCGGCCGTTGTCGTAGGCGGCCATCAGCTCGGCCCGGCGCCGCGCGGGCAGCGTCGCGGACAGCACGACGACGGGGACGCCGTAGCCGCCGAGCCATTCCAGCGCACGGTCCAGGAACTGGCTCATGAAGACGTCGTAGGCGTGTGCCTCGTCGACGACCACGACCTTGCCGGCCAGCCCGAGGTGGCGCAGCACGAGATGTTTGCTGCGCAGTGCGGCGAAGAGCAGTTGGTCGACGGTACCGACGACGAAGCTGGACAACAGCGTCCGCTTCGGACCGGCGAGCCAGGTGTGGACGCCGATGTCGGCGCCGCCGGCGTCCATGGCGATGCCGCTGGGGAGCGGCGTGGACCGCAGTCGGTCGTATTCGGGGTTGAGCGCTGCCTTGCCGTGCGCGAGCCGCACATCGCGGGCGCCGCGGCCGGGTTCGGCGTCGGGGAGCCGGCGCAGCCACGACAGCATCCGGCCGAACATGGCGTCGCTGGTGGCGCGGGTGGGCAGCGCCAGGTAGCACCCGGATGCGCCGGTCCGGCCGGCGAGGATCTCGACGGCGGCTAGCGCCGCCTCGGTCTTGCCTTCGCCCATCGCCGCCTCGACGATGATCATTCCGGGTGCCGGCATGGTGGTGGCGAGGTCCGCGACGGTGCGCTGGACGGGCCGGGGCGTGGCGCCGGCGGGCAGTTCGAACCGGGTGGTGAACAGCGCGTCGATGTCGGCCGGCGCCGGGGCCGGCGTCCAGGGTTCCGGGAGGTCGAGGCGTTCCCAGCCGGTGTTCAGCCGAACGCTGTCGGGGCTGTCGAGGATGTACGGGAAGTACGTCTCGTTGCTGGCGACCCAGTCCGCGACGATGACGAGACCGGTGAGCGCGGCCTGAGCCGGCTGGGTCAGGGGCGCGCCGCACCATTCGGCGAGCCGGTCACCGGCGCCGGAGCGTTCCGTCATCCAGGTCAGCAGCTCCTGCTGGATCTCCTGCCATGCCTGGTCGCCGAGCAGGTGCCGGCGCGCGTGCACACCGGCGATGAGCTCGTCGGTGGGTGGGACGCCGTGGTGGCCGCCGACGACGACGGCGTACGGGTGCGGGTCGTCCCAGCCCTGCCCATTCAGCCAGTCGGCGAGGATGACGTGACCGGCGACGGCGTGTGGTGCGAGGTGCCGGTCCGCCTTGATCTGCGCGGGCTGGAAGCCGAGGCCCCGGTCGCGCATCCGTTCGGCGAGTGCCGGCGCCTGGATCGCGAACGCGGGTGTGGCCTTGCCGATGTCGTGCGTTCCGGCGAGCCACACCGCGAGCGTCCGTCCGTCGGCGGCGCCGGCGGGCAGCTGGTCGGCGATCAGGTCGCGGACGGCGGGGCTGAGCCAGTGGTCCCAGAGCTGTCCGGCGACGTCGGCGGAGTCGGCGAGGTGCCGCCACAGCGGCAGCCAGCCGACCGGTGAGGTGCCGGTGCGGTCGGTCTTGCCCCAGGCGGCGCGGGCGCCTTTGCCCAGCCGCGGCCCGTGGGCGGCCGTCACAGTGCTCATCCGGTGACCGCCGCCGTCACAGCGGGTACCGCACCTGCTGCCGGTAGCAGGGTTGTCGGGGTTCCGGTGTGCGACAGGTAGAGCACGTCGCGGGCCCGGGTCAGCGCGACGAACAGCAGGCATCGCTCGCGTTGCAGGTCCTGGCGGTGGGCGTGCGGGTCGTCGGCCTCGGGCGTCACCGCGTTGCGCGCCGGCAGCAGACCCGAGTCGAGTCCGACGACGGCGAGGCACCGGAACTCGAGACCCTTCAGGCCGTGCATGGTGGCGACCCGGACACCGTCGACGCCGCGCCGGTCGTCGGCGACGTCGATGTGTGCCTCGGTCAGGGTGCGGGTGATGGCCTTGACGAGGCTGCCGGTGCGGGCGGCGACACCGATCGCGTGCGGTTCGACGCCCTGCTCGAGCCAGGTGCCGACCCGCTCGATCAGCGCGTCCAGCTCGCCGTCGCGGTCGGTGTGGGCGGTCAAGACCGGCTCCGCGCCGTGCGTGACGGACCGGTATCCGCGCAGGGTGTCGCCGTCGCCGTCGAGCCCGACGACGGGATCGCCGCTGAGCACCCGCACCGACAGGTTCAGGATCTCGTGGGTGGTGCGGTAGTTGACGGTCAGCCGCCGGGTGCGCCCGCGGACCTGGATGCCGAGCTTGGCCAGGGACGCTTGGTTGTCGTAGATGCGCTGGTACGGGTCGGCCAGCAGGAACAGGTCGTTGGGGCCCGGCGCGACGAGGGCCCGCAGGAGCCGCCACTGCGCCGGGTGCAGGTCCTGCCCTTCATCCACCACCACGTGGCGGTACCGTGCCGGTCGTTGTTGGATGAGCGCGGTGGCCTCGTCAGCGAGCTGGGTATGGGTGTGCGACCGCCGCTTCGCCAGCTGCTGCACGACGTGCTGCATCGCGGCCCAGACGTCGTCGCGCTGCGCGGCACGCAGTCCCTCTCCGCGGCCTGCACGGACGGCTTCGCGGTACGCCTCGACGCTGGTCAGCTGCTGGGCCAGGACGACCTGCTCCCACTCGCGCCGCAGGAACGCGGCGGAGAACCTCGTCATCCGGCCGGCCCGGTTGTGGTACGCCGGTCCGGCCGCGGCGGCCTCGTCCCACAACGCGCCGAGGACGGTGTCGTCGGCGACGGTGACCTTCCGGTGGCGGGAGACAATCTCGTGGGCGAGCTTGTCGATGCTGACCACGTCGATGCGGGCGCGGACCGCCGGGTCGCCGGCGAGCCGGTGCAGCTGCCGGGCGAGCGCTTCGGCGAGCGCGCGGGTGAACGTCGTGAGCAGCACCTTCGAACCGTCGTCAGGGAGCCGGCCGGCCAGGAACACGGCACGGTGCAGGCCGGTGACCGTCTTGCCGGTGCCGGCGCTGCCGGCGACCAGCGCCGGACCGCTGTACTCCTCGCGGTAGGCGACATCCCGCTGGGTCGGGTGCAGGAACGTCCGCCACAGGTCGAACGGGTGCTCCAGGATCGCCGCGAGCTCCACCGGCCCCGACACGAACGTGATCCGGTCGGGCATCCGGCGGGCGGCCGCCTCCAAGTTCCGGGTGTCCACCTCACCGGGCTCCTGTCCGGCGAGGATCTGTTCGGACAGCTCGCTCCAGACGTCGGCGACGGACATTCCCGATGCCAGTCCACTCAGGACGGTGCCTTGGATCTCCGGCAGCAAGCCGCACAGGCTGTCCAGCTGGCGGTCGGAGTTGATCCGGCGTAGCAGCGGGATGAGGTCCGGGCTCAACCCGAAACGCTCCAGGTCGGCGTTGGACGCCTGCTCGAACAGCCCGGCGGCGGCAGGCTCGGCCGGCAGGGTGCGTTCGAAGTCCTCGATGCCGCCCTGGTCCCGGACCTCGAGGATGCCGAGCACCTGGTTGACCGAGAAGACGTGCCGCACGGCGTAGGCGTTGGCGTCGTCGTGCGGCATGACGTCCTTCAGCAGGAACCTGGCGCCGCCGAGCGCCACCACGATCCCTCGCCAGAAGTTGTCGATCCTGATGGTCCGCACGTTCGGGTCCCGGGCGCCGGTCAGCTTCTCCAGGTGCAGCCCGGCGTGGACGTGCTGGGCGAACTTCTGGATCGCGCTGTGCACGGCTCGCTGGGTCGGCCGCGGCAGGGTGCCGAAGCGCAGCAGGAACTCCCGATCGATCGCCAGCTCGGCCACGCCGTTCCTCCGCATCGTCGGTCCGGCGCACACGCTGCCGCGCGGCGCCCATCGGTCGGCATGATGGTATTGTGAACAGTAGCTACAAGCAAATTCATTATGGTTGCCATTCACGACCATGTGACCGAAGGGTGGTCAGCCGATCGGTTCACCCGCCGGAAGCGCGACATCCCTCGATAAGCTGACGGACGTGATGGCGGACGCGTGCCTGAAAGACCGCTATGAGGTGGACCGCTTGCCCGTGCCGCACAGCGGGCTCGGCGAGATCTGGGGAGCGCGGGACCGGCTCCTGAACCGCAGGGTGATCATCAAGGTGATCAATCCAGCGAAGATGAGCATCGACCTGGTCCGCCGGTTCCGCAGGGAAGCGCAGTTGACCGCCCGGCTGGACCATCCAGGGGTACCCGCCGTCTTCGATCTCGGCGACCATGAAGGCCGCCCGTACCTGGTGCTGCAACGCGTCAACGGGATCACGCTGGCGGACCTGACCGCCGAGCAGGACTCGGTGCCGATCGCCTGGATCTGCGCGATCGGCGCGCAGATCAGCAGCGTGTTGATCGCCGCGCAGCAGATCGACCTCGTCCACCGCGACCTCAAACCGAGCAACGTCATGCTGGAGCCGAGCGGCGCGGTGAAGGTCCTCGACTTCGGGTTGGCTCTGGTGCACGACGACGGTCGCTACTCCCGGATCACGCGGACCGGCGAGAGCGTCGGCACGGTCGGCTACATGGCCCCGGAACAGATCCGCAACGAGTCCACCGATCACCGCACCGACCTGTACGGGCTGGGAGCGACGCTGTTCCACCTGCTCACGGGGCAGCCGCCGTTCGACGACGAAACGACCACGACCATCGCTCGACGCCAGTTGTACGACCCGCCGCCGCGCCCGGGCGGGCTTCGCCCCGACACGCCGAAGGTGCTCGACGAACTCGTGCACGCGCTGCTCGCCGAGCACCCGCAGGACCGGCCCGACAGCGCAGCCGACGTCTACAACCTGCTGGCCCCGCTCAGCTCACCGCTACCCCCGATGCCGGGATTCATCAACGACGACATCGACGCCGTACGGTCCTACGCCGCCATCGTCGGGCGGCTGCCGGCGCAGCACACGAGCACGCCGGCAGCCCGGACCAAGCGCCCCGGCCTCGACCCCGACCAGGCCGACGCCGAGGCCGAACGCCTGCACGCGGCAGGACAGTTCCGGCCCGCCGCACGGCTCTGGCGGCAACTCGCCGACCAGCTGGCGGCGCAGCATGGCGAGCGCCACCCGATGGTGTTCGACTGCCGGGTCCGCGCCGCCCGCGCCCACGTCCCGCTCGGCGAGCACGACCGGGCGCTACGCCTGCTCGACACCCTGCTGCAGCAGCGGATCCGGCTGGACGGCGCCGAACACCGGGCGGTGACGGACCTGCGGCAGGAGATCGCCCGGCTCCGCGCCGACTATCCGACCACCGGGTAGACGCCGGCCAACGCCGGACGAGGATCGCTGAACCGCCTCGCGAGCAGCACCGCCTTCTGCTCCGGGAACCGGCTACCACCGAAGTGGAAGACCTGCGCACAGGTCTGCCCGCGGATCTCCGTCGTCAGGGCACGACGCGCGAGCGGTGTGTACATCGCGCCGTGCTTCAACCAGGCGGCCTCCTCACCGTGTACGTCGAAGCCGCGGCCGCTCGCCGCATGACCGAACGCGTCGTGCACGGCGCGGAACATGTCGTTCTCGCCGTCGCTCAGGTACGGGTGCGGGTTGTTGCTCGCGGCGCTGGCGAACACGCGCAGCCGCCTCCGGCGCACGTCCTCGACCATCGCGAGCGCGTCCGGGTACGGGTCGTCGTCGACGACACGAACCGTCACGCCGAGGCCCCCGAACTCAACCCGGCCGACCAGGAAGTGGTACTGGCGCACCGTCTGCTCGGAGAACGCCGCGTACGCCGCGAAGGCCCGCTCGTCGCGGATCGGCGCCGCCATGTAGGCGTCCGCGATCGCGCTGCCCAGGTCCGGGTCGATGCGGACCCTCGCGTAGTCGGGCGCGACCCGAGCCGAGCTATCGAAGCGCCGCGCTCCATGCATGAGGTACTCGACCGGCGCGAACGTCGGCGATGCGGCCGTTGACGGGGTGGGTGTGAACAATCGTGTTCATGGTCCTCCTTCAGTCGTTGGGGTGGGCAGCGTCAACACGGCCGGCCGGCGCGTCGAGGCCCGAGATCCGGCCGGTCGCCACCGACTGCTCGTGACGCAGCAGCTCGCCGAACATCCGGATCTCCGAGACCCGACGGTCCTGGTAGAGCTTCGCGAACTTGCCGATCGTCGTACTACGCCCTCGCCGCGCCATGACGCCTCCCGTAAAGTCGTGAACGATCCGACCGTAGCACGCCTCGTCTGTGAACTCCAGTAACAAGAATTCGTGGCATGCTACTGTTCACGGGTGACAGGCGAGCGGAACACGGCCATCGGCGATGCCACCCTCACCGCCAGCGGCATCGCCCAACTGGCGAACGTCGGGCGGGCCGCGGTGAGCAACTGGCGACGCCGGCACGCGGACTTCCCCGCCCCCGTCGGCGGCACCCCCACCAGCCCGTCGTTCAACGCGCGAGAGGTCGAGGACTGGCTGCGCCGCCAGGGCAAGCTGCACCAGGCCGGCACCGAACAGTGGGTCTGGCGCCACATCGAAAGCTTCCAGCCGGCGGCGCGGATCGGCGACGTGCTGGGCATCGCCGGGGCGTACCTGCTCACCCGAGCCGCCCAACCCGACGAAGCCACCGCCCCACCGACCCCGAAGCAGCTGCTCACCCAACTGCGCAGGATCGACCGCGAACTGGCCGACCTCGTCGCCACCGTCCTGCCCGACCGATGGGACGCCCAGCTGACCACAGTGGTGCGCACCGTGCACCAGCTGAGCCAGGAACAGGATCCGGAGACCGCCTTCGAATACCTGCACCATCGGTACACCACCTCGGCGCAGTCCATGTCGGGTCTGGCGAGCACACCCGACCCGGTCGCAGCAGCCATGCTGACCATCGCCGGCCCCAGCGAACGACTGCTCGACTTCACCTGCGGCACCGGATCGATCGTCCGCATGGCCACCGACCGGGCGACACAGGCCGGCACGACAATCGAGTGCTTCGCCCAGGAAATCAAGCCGCAGTACGTGCTCATCGCCCTGCTGCGCCTGTGGTTCGTCCAGCTACGCGCCCAAGCCGCCGGCCACCCCAACCCGCCGCCGAAGCTGCACATCGGCGACAGCATGCTCGCCGACGCGTTCCCCGATCTGCAGGCCGGCATCGTCGTGGCCAACTTCCCGTTCGGCATCCACGACTGGGGACACGACCGCCTCACGTACGACCCGCGCTGGGTGTACGGCATGCCCCCGCGCACAGAACCGGAACTCGCCTGGGTCCAGCACGCCCTCGCCCACCTCTCCCCCGGCGGCATCAGCGTCGTCCTCATGCCACCGGCAGCGGCACTCCGCCCAGCCGGCCGCCGCATCCGCGCCGAACTGGTCCGGCGAGGCGCACTCCGCGCGGTCATCGCCCTGCCGGCCGGCCTCATGCCACCGATCGGCATCGGCCTGCACATCTGGGTCCTCACCCAACCCGACGAGCACCAACCACCCAGAGACCGCCTCCTGTTCGTCGACGCCACTGCGGGCAACCGCCCACTCGCCGAGCTCGCCGGCACCGCCTGGCACGACTTCCAACACGGCCAGCACACCGACATCCCCGGCGTACGCCGCACGGTCCCCGCCATCGACGTCCTCGACGACCAGGTGGACCTGACCCCGCAGCGCTACTTACCGCCTGCGAACCAGCAGGCCACCGATCCAGCCGCAACCATCGCCGCCATCGACGAACTCGACCGATTACTCGCCGAAGTCCGGGACCGGCTCCCCAGGGTCCGGCCCGCAACGGCGACGGCGCTGCACTCTGCACCACAAGCCAGCCTCGCCGACCTGATCCGCTCAGGCAGCATGTCGATCCTGCGCGCCGCCCGCACCCGACAAGCCGACATACCCGAACCGTCATCCCCCAGCGCGATCACTCGCACCACTGAGGACGACGAACCGCCCCGCGTACAAGCCGACGACCTCCTCATCCCCGTCATCGGCCGACAGATCAGCGTCCACGTCGCCACCCCCGACCAGGCCGGCACCGACCTCGAACCAGGCATGCAACTCCTACGCATCGACCCCGACCAGTTCGACCCCTGGTTCGTCGCCGGCGTCCTCTCCCGCACCGACAACCTCCGCGTCGCCGGCCGCGCAACCAGCGCCAGCAGCGGCACTCTCCGCATCGACCTGAAACGCCTCACCATCCCGGTCCTGACCCTGCACGACCAGCAGGAGTACGGCCGAGCCTTCCGCAAGCTGGCCGAGCTCCGCACCCAACTCGATCAGGCCGCAGCAACCGCCGCCACCCTCACCCAAGACATCAGCGACGGCCTCACCTCAGGCACCCTCACCGTCCACTTCAACGACAGCGAACCGACCTGAGCACCGAGTCACCGCTCCCGCCGCCGCACCGCACCCAAGAACCGCCACCGCGATCCTGCCAGCACCACGGTCACGACGACGGTCTAATCGAAGGTGCGAACCCGCTGCCACCAAATCAACGCCAGTCGCAACCCTCAATCTGAGCCCAAGATGCGACAATGACAGCGCATGGCCGCCGAACGCCATCGACCGCGCGATCAACATCTCGGCACACCGCGAACAAAGTGAACGAAATCCCGATAGTTGATCTCTAAACCCACAGGTCATGAAGTGTGCTCCCCGCGCACGCGGGGGTGGTCCGCGTGTGAGAAGTTTCTGGGGGAATCTGATGAAGTGCTCCCCGCGCACGCGGGGGTGGTCCTGCCTGACGCGTCACAGCAAATGCAGGGTCGTTGTGCTCCCCGCGCACGCGGGGGTGGTCCGTGGACGGAGCCGCAGGAGCCGCCGCAGGAGCCGTGCTCCCCGCGCACGCGGGGGTGGTCCCCCTCGGAGCGTACCTCTCCGGCGCTACCGTACGTGCTCCCCGCGCACGCGGGGGTGGTCCGGACGGTCCGGACCCGAAGGACGGCCCGGCGAAGTGCTCCCCGCGCACGCGGGGGTGGTCCGCCGACGATGAGCATGCCGCCGAGCACGTTGCCGTGCTCCCCGCGCACGCGGGGGTGGTCCCGGACGGCTGCCCAAGCGCAACCGCCAGGGCGAGTGCTCCCCGCGCACGCGGGGGTGGTCCTCCGGCACTGATGCCGCCGTCGGCGTAGTAGGTGTGCTCCCCGCGCACGCGGGGGTGGTCCGAGTCCTAACGGTACTGGCAAGGTTGTTAACAGGTGCTCCCCGCGCACGCGGGGGTGGTCCCGGTACTCCAGGTCGTCGACCTCGCGGCGGGGCGTGCTCCCCGCGCACGCGGGGGTGGTCCGCTGACCGCGGCGATCCAGGCGACCATCGCGGCGTGCTCCCCGCGCACGCGGGGGTGGTCCGGTCAAGACCCGGCGCCCGGACTGGGACGACGAGTGCTCCCCGCGCACGCGGGGGTGGTCCTCACGTTGTTCGGCGGTTTGTCGATGACCCGTAGTGCTCCCCGCGCACGCGGGGGTGGTCCCACACGCGACTGACGAGGGTCATTGGCGAACCAGTGCTCCCCGCGCACGCGGGGGTGGTCCTACCGCGTCCATTTACGCCGGAGCGCAACTGCTGTGCTCCCCGCGCACGCGGGGGTGGTCCCGGGGCGCTGGAGGGCGGCACGGACGCGCTCGCGTGCTCCCCGCGCACGCGGGGGTGGTCCGTCCCGCTCCCCGCCGGCGAGGGTCGCCACGAAGTGCTCCCCGCGCACGCGGGGGTGGTCCGCTTGCGCAGTCAGTTGGCATGCCAAAGTTTTCGTGCTCCCCGCGCACGCGGGGGTGGTCCGTTGAACACCTTGGTCGGGGCGAACATCTGGCCGTGCTCCCCGCGCACGCGGGGGTGGTCCCGACTGCCGCTCCCGGGCCTGGGACTCGGTGGCGTGCTCCCCGCGCACGCGGGGGTGGTCCTTGACCGGATGGCAGGTGTCGCGTGATGGGGATGTGCTCCCCGCGCACGCGGGGGTGGTCCCCCGTGGCCAGATGCACTACCCGGATATTGGGTGTGCTCCCCGCGCACGCGGGGGTGGTCCCGGGATCCGCCGGCGGATCGCCGACGAGGACGAGTGCTCCCCGCGCACGCGGGGGTGGTCCCAACTACGCGAAAGCATGGTTGCACTGAGCCTTGTGCTCCCCGCGCACGCGGGGGTGGTCCGGGCACCCTGGGGCGCGGCAACGTGGGCACGGCGTGCTCCCCGCGCACGCGGGGGTGGTCCCGCGCCCCCGGCGGTCGTCAGGTCCGCCACATCGTGCTCCCCGCGCACGCGGGGGTGGTCCGTCAGCACCGGAGGTCGGCGGTGCTGCGGGTGCGTGCTCCCCGCGCACGCGGGGGTGGTCCGAAACCCCATGTCGTTCCTGCGGTTCCGTCCCCGTGCTCCCCGCGCACGCGGGGGTGGTCCGGTCAGGCGGAGGCCGCACGCCTCGCAGCTGCCGTGCTCCCCGCGCACGCGGGGGTGGTCCCGCGTCGACGTCCAGCTCCGGAGGATCGGTGACGTGCTCCCCGCGCACGCGGGGGTGGTCCCACCCACGGCACGCTGGTGTCGGGGTCGTCGCCGTGCTCCCCGCGCACGCGGGGGTGGTCCCACCCACGGCACGCTGGTGTCGGGGTCGTCGCCGTGCTCCCCGCGCACGCGGGGGTGGTCCGTCCAGCTCCTCGCGCAGCTGCCTCGGCGCGATGTGCTCCCCGCGCACGCGGGGGTGGTCCGGAGTCCGGCGGACTGTCCATCGGACCCCCGAAGTGCTCCCCGCGCACGCGGGGGTGGTCCGCATTCCTCCGATGTGTTGGGAATTGCGCGGGTGTGCTCCCCGCGCACGCGGGGGTGGTCCGTTGATGGAAACGGGGTCCAACGCGTTTTTCCTGTGCTCCCCGCGCACGCGGGGGTGGTCCGACGGTGCAGCTGAGCCTGGGGCACACCCAGCCGTGCTCCCCGCGCACGCGGGGGTGGTCCGGCGCGCCGACGGCAGGACGGCCTCACCGTCTCGTGCTCCCCGCGCACGCGGGGGTGGTCCCTGCGCGACTGGGCGCTCAAGTCCGGGCGCACCGTGCTCCCCGCGCACGCGGGGGTGGTCCCCGGCGGGTCGACCACGACATCCGGCCGTCCTCGTGCTCCCCGCGCACGCGGGGGTGGTCCCATGCCGGCGGCGCTGTCCGCGGTGTGGATGAGGTGCTCCCCTCGCACGCGGGGGTGGTCCGTCCGACGCACGGTAGAGGCTGGTCCGGTGCACGTGCTCCCCGCGCACGCGGGGGTGGTCCGCTCTCGCCGACGATCGGCGACGGCAAGGGCTGGTGCTCCCCGCGCACGCGGGGGTGGTCCCTGAGTGGCCTCGCGACTGTCCTCCATCGGCCAGTGCTCCCCGCGCACGCGGGGGTGGTCCGTTGCTCACAGCGCCAGCACCCCCGGCTTCCACGTGCTCCCCGCGCACGCGGGGGTGGTCCAGACCGGAGCGACCGGATACCGGGGCGATCCCACGTGCTCCCCGCGCACGCGGGGGTGGTCCCCTGTCCGTACCGGTCAGCCATCCGACCTTTCCGTGCTCCCCGCGCACGCGGGGGTGGTCCCGTGAACCGGGTGCCGTCCGTGCGCTCCCCCGCGTGCTCCCCGCGCACGCGGGGGTGGTCCGGCGATCCTCGAGTTTGCCGGCGGCGCCGCCCGGTGCTCCCCGCGCACGCGGGGGTGGTCCCGGCCTGCGGGGTAGGGTAGGCCCCCGGAGGCGTGCTCCCCGCGCACGCGGGGGTGGTCCCTGGTAGCCGTCCTGCGTCTCCGCGCGGATGACGTGCTCCCCGCGCACGCGGGGGTGGTCCCACCCGGGAGGGCGCGCCCATGACCATCTGGCCGTGCTCCCCGCGCACGCGGGGGTGGTCCCCCAACGTCCTCATCGTCCTGGACATCTCGCTGCTCCCCGCGCACGCGGGGGGTCCGCTGCCGACCACGTGGCTGGCGTTGGGGATCTCCTGCTCCCGGTTACGCGGGGTGGTCCGTCCTGCGTCCTGCCGCTGCTCTCCGGGTATTCCGCGCACGCGCAAGGTGCGACCTGGCGCTGGCCATGAAGCTCCAGGATGCAGTTGTCCCTATGCACACGGGTGGTCCCGGCTGGTCGCCGAACCGCACAGGGGGTGGTGGTGTTCCCCACGCACGCGGGGGTGGTCCGCCGAGGAACGACAGCACCGCCACCGCCACCGCGTGTTCCCCGCGTACGCGGGGTCCGGGTACCGCGCTATACCGGCAGGCGGGGGGCGCGCCACCAGCTGTCGACGCCACGACCCGGCGTACGGCGCTTCCCGCACACGCGCCAGGGATGTCGGTTGTTGTTGGCGTTGCCGGACGTCGGGATTGCTGCGCTCGCACTCGTACGCGGGGAGTTTGCCTCAGGATCGTTGCCGAAGACCTGAGCAGGCCCTCCATTGTCCTTGCGTTCAACGAGCCTGAGGGATTCGGCAGTCCCTATCGGTCGCGCCAGGTCAACGGAGACAGCGTCATCGCTGCCTCGGCGACTCGGCGGGCGGTTTCGGTCTGGAGGCTAGTGCGGGCCGAGTCGATCCAGCCGTCGACCCGATGGATGCCTGTGTCGCGGTACTCGACGGCCTGCAGCAGCATCTCGAGCTTGTCGGCGTCTTTGGCGCACACCGCTTCCAGCGATTGCCGCGCCTCGTACTCGGCCACCGCTTGCTGGACCGCGTCGCGGCTGCGTTCGGGGAGCTGACGGGTCTGGTCGGCGGTGATCCGGGACGGGTCCGGCTTGTCCAGGTACGCGACGGCGGTGTGTGGTAGGTCGCCGGTGCGGGTCTCCTGGCTGTCGTGCCACAACGCGAGAAACGCCGCGCGGGCGGGATCCCCGCCTTCCTCGGCAGCGAGGATCGCGGCAAGCTGCGCGGCTCGTGCCGTGTGCTCGGCGACCGACTCGGGATCGCGTACGCCCGCATGCCACCAGCCGGATCGCCGGATGCGCTTCAACAATCCGAGCTCATACCCGAACGCGGCGATCGCTTCAGCGTCACCTGGCACGTCGATGTCCTCTCTACCGGTCGGCGATGCGGACCGCGTACTGCAAGCCAACCAACTGATCGCGTTCGGCACGACCCACGGTCGGGGTAGTCATGAGCTTATCGACCACGCCCCGCAGCGCAGTCCGGACGGCAGGGTCCCCGTTCAGCAGCGCCGGCCTCGAGGCGACCAGCGTGTGCAGCGTGCAGATGTGCAGCGGGAGTTGGGGCGATTGCGGCTGCACGCGACGCATCAGGTGATGGAGCAGCCGGATGCCGGTCCACGACCGCGTGTCGGGGTCGAGCATGAACGCGTCGCTGGTCTGCTCGTCGCTCAGCTCGCCGATCCAGTACGCCCAGTAGTTCAGGTTGGCCAGTTCGCCGGGGCCGTCGGTCATGTGGCTGACGAAGTCGTTCAAGTGCGTGCTGTCCCCCGCCGCGGCAAGTGCCACGGATGCTGAGCGGGCCTCCAACATGCCCGCGATGTGCACCGTGCCGACCGTGCCGCGTCCGGCGCGACGCCACTCGGCGCGCAGCCAGTCAACGACGTCAGGTCGGCCGTCGAAGCCGAGCAGGTACACCGCCTGCCGGCGCAGTAGGGCCTCGTCAGCGCTTGCGGCCCGCTGCGCCACCGTCAGCAGATGATCGAAGAATCGGGTCCGTTCCTCGACGGTCAGAGTCGGCTGGGTCGGCACCGGGCCACGCCGGGTGGACGGGCGACCAAACTCATGGAGGTGATCCGGCAGCTTGCCGAGGATCGGCCAGGTGATCAAGTTGGTGAAAGTCCACCGGTGCACGCTCGCGGCCAGAGGGTGCATCTCCGGATTCACCCACGCCGCTCCGGCAGTGATGCCGGTCGACAGCACTTGATCCGCTTCAATCGCCTCCCGCAGGTGGCGTCCTGTCGACGCAGGTGCGCCCAACCGGGACAACCGGACGCACAGCTGCAGGAAGTCTCCTGCGCTGATGGCCGCCAGTGGACGGCGGCCGGACTCCCAGCCCTGCACGGTGGTGACGTCCACGCCGACTTCCTCGGCCAGGCGCTCCTGTGTCAGACCGGTTGACTGTCGGGCGAGCTTCAGGACAAAGCCCGACAGCAGCCCGATCGCTCGCGTACCCGGACTCCCAGTCAGTGTTGTCCGCTTGCGTGTCACAACCATCTCCAGGATCGTCCGCTTGCTGCGCGACATACCCGTACCGGCGGTCAGTTCCGCGCTCTGTCACCCAATCGTAGCCTTGTGTCACCAGCGAGCCGCTCAACCATCGACTACGGACGTTGCGACAATCACGAACGACGGGAATTGTGATGAGTTCAAGCCTCACAGCAATCCTCAGGCCACATGACCTCGAACTGGCGCTGCTGTGTTTCGAGGTGGCCATCGACCTGGTCCCTCTCATCTCGACCGTGGTCGAGGACCACAACGGCAGGGCCGTCATCGCCCGCGACATTGTCGACTGCTGGCTCGGGC
Source organism: Dactylosporangium sp. NPDC049742 (assembly GCF_040674675.1). Classification (NCBI taxonomy): domain Bacteria; kingdom Bacillati; phylum Actinomycetota; class Actinomycetes; order Micromonosporales; family Micromonosporaceae; genus Dactylosporangium; species Dactylosporangium sp. NPDC049742. The sequence goes on from NZ_JBFANF010000021.1 coordinate 143,162, forward strand.
TACCAATCGCCGTTCGCGCGAGGTACGCGACCAAACGGCTGCCCACCGCGCCGGACTTCGCCGGCCATGCACCGGTGCATGCGTTGAGCCGCTTCACGGGTGACTACGTCGACGCAATTGACGAATCCTGGATCCCGGAAGGCACCGACCCGTACACCGTCGACGCTGACACCGCAGACCGGCTGCACCGGAACGCATGGCGCCGTCACGAACGGCACATCCGCGAACGGATCACAGCGCGCCGCGGCCCGGACGAGCAGTTCCTGCGCAAGCTCACCGAACCGACGGACTTCACTGGCGATGGCTGGAACACCAAAGTCTGAGCCATTCCTGGGCACTCTTGGTGCGGAGATCCTCGTCGATACCCGACGTGCCGACATCGCAGCCGGAGTGAGGCGTGCCGGAATCGCGCTGTTCGGATTCGCGTGGGCGCGGCGGAGCGAAGCGTTCCCACCGCGGTCACCTCACGACGAAGGCATGTTCGGTGGGCTGCCAGCCCCACACCTCTCAACTGCAATCGCCAACCTGCCCGGCGAACTGCTCACCGACTACGCCGCTGGGCTTCGATCTTCGCATCGACTAGCATCCCACAGTTACTGGATGCATACGGAGAGAAGCCTTCGCCGCTTAACGCGCTCCTCAACTGCCAGGCACAAGCAATTTGGAGCGCGGTAATCCTAGGAGGACGACACTCATGATGTTGGAACCGCAGTTCGCGGCGATCGGATACGGATCGATGATCCGCGCGTTGAACGAGATTCACTACGCCGGAGAGACCGGCTTCTACCGGGACGCGCCGTTACGCCCCTGCGAGGAACAGCTTTTCACTCTCCTCGGTACTGACTGCCGGATTCTTGATGTGGGTTGTGGTGCCGGTCGAGTTACTCGGGCGATCGCCGCTCGGGCCGGCAACATCATCGGTGTCGACGTGAACCCGTCCGCCCTCTCGGTCGCCCGGGCGTCGGCACCGTCGGTCGGGTTCGTCCACGCGAGCATGACCGACCTGCCGTTCCCGGACGACAGCTTCGACCAGGTCTGGTGTCTGCGGTTCTCGTTCAACGCACTGCCGACGCCGCAGGAACGCCTTGCGACACTGCGGGAACTGTGGCGGGTGTGTGCGCCTGGCGGCGCCGTCCTCGTCGAGGCATTCAATTGGTACTACCGAGGACGCTTCGGCCTGGTCCGCGCCGCCAATCTACTGGAACAGCTTGCCCGCTCGGCCCGGCGTTGGGGCGGCAGCCGTTCCCTGCCGCTTCCGGCCCGCGACATCCTGTACCTGGCGAACAAGGCAACCGGTGCCGCACCCGGCTATGCGCACTTGACCACCGCACGCGAGCTCGAGGAGCTCGCCGGCGCCTGCGGGTTGGGCACGTTCGCGACCGTCACCAGCGAGCGGGAACTCCTTGCTGGTGGCCGCGCACCCGTGCGTTCACGGCACGGGGCGTACTCAATGTGGCTCGCGCTCACCAAGCCGGAGGTGATGCGCCCATGAGGCGGCTCCGGTTCGGCGAGTTCGTGGTCGACGTGGACACCGATGACGGCGCGGTCGCCGACTTCATTGACCGCATCGCCGGTCCGAGCACGGTTGCCCAGCCGACGCATCAGCTGGTCATTCGACGTACGGGTGAGACATGCCTTGTCATCGACGAGACATGCGGAGTGATCAGCTTGACGCTGTCGAGAGATACGGTGGGACCTACCGTTCAGATCGGGGTGCTGCAGGCCGTCACCCGCAGCATCGCTTACCTGAACCGGTCGGCCGGCACGCGGATGCTGTTGCACGGCAGTGCGTTCACATTGGCGAGTGGTGCGGGAGTCGCTGTCCTGGACGGTGGCCTCGGGCAGGGCAAGACCTCGCTGGCGCTCGCGATGGCCCGCGAGCGCGGTCAGCTGCTGGTGGACGAGTTCGCCTTCGCGCGCACCACGCCCGATGGTGTGGTGCTCTCGGCGGCACCGACGCTGCCCTGGCACATTCGGCCCGACATGGCCCCATACCTTGCCCCCTTGCCAGGTTCGGCCCCGCTGCGGTACCCGTGCGAGTTGCAAGCGACAGTCGCGACCGCTCCGCGCGATTCACCGCTAGGGCTGATCCTGATCCCGGACCAGCGGTTGCGAGCAGGGCAGATCGCACCGGTCGACGGGGTCCGGGCACGATCACTGCTACGCAGGGCGGTCACAGACCATCTCTCCAAACTGGCCGATCCGAGACTTGACCACGTATCGATCTTCACGAACGTCAACCAGGTGGTTGATCAGGCGAGACGTCCGCTCGCCGAACAGACAACACCATTGATCGCCCAAGTCGACTTGTTGCGACACGTCGCTTCCGTGCCCGCTTTCCGAGTTGGGATCGGAGCTCCCGCCGACCTTGCAGCTAGCACGGCCGCCGCCGGCCTCGCCGTCGAGACGGTAACGGGATGAGCCGGCCACCGCTGTTACTGCTGGCCGGTACCAGCGAATCCGGCAAGTCGACTGCCGGCGCGCACCTCGCTTCCTACGGCGCGTACCGGGTGAAGATTCGAACGGTCCTGGCACCGCTCATTTCCGGCGTACCCGCCGTGCACGAAGGTGTACTGGTGCGAGAGGGGTTCGACCATCAGGAGTTCGTCGACCGGCTAATGGCATTGTCCATACCTTCCGGCCAGCGTGCGGTGCTGGTCGAGAGCTTCATCGACACCGACCTCGCTGAGGCGACCCGGCGCGCCTGGCCGGCACGTTGCTGGATCGTCTTCGTCGACGCTCCGCGCAGGACCAGGTTGCTGCGGCTCGCTGCCGACCGTCGGCTGAGCACCGACCAGGCCTCGGCGGTCCTGGACGCCAAAGACAGCCGAAAACGGGTCGCCGAGCAACTCGACCACTGGCGCGCCGTCGCTGATCGCTGGATCGACAACGACGCCAGCCTTCACGACTTCCTCGTCCAGCTCGACCTGATCCTCGACCAGCTGACTCATCACGAAGGAGCCGCATGACCCGCCTGTACGCCTCTGCCGGGGCCGTCGTTGTCAACTGTGCCACTGACGCGCGGCTGCTGTTGCTCGACCAGATCCGCGTCAATGGTGAGCGACAGACCGTGGCCCCGAAGGGCCGGCTCGAACCCGGCGAGGCACCCTTGGCCGCTGCCCTACGGGAGGTCACCGAAGAAGCCGGCCTGACCGGTCTCCGCTACGCCGGGTACCTCGGCCGTGAGCAATACCAGTTCATCGACCGAGACTCCACGCCCGCCGCCAAGACCGTCGACTGGTTCCTGCTCACCACGGACGACGCCACCACGGCGGCTCAAGCCGGAGAAGGGTTCACCCAGGCGCGCTGGCTCACCCCCACCGACGCTGCCGCAGCGGCAAGCCACCCCGGATTCGTCGTCTTCCTCGACCGCGCAGCCAGCATCGCCGCGTGGCGCGGCGACGGCCCGCTGCCGTTCAGCATCGCTCTCGACCGCGCGGTCCGCGAGATCGCCACTGCTGCCGCGCCGCTGCTGGCCCCGCATCCTGCAGCCGGTCTGGCCGTCTGCGGGTCCGCCGCCCGCGGCGACTTCGTCGACGGGTGGAGCGATCTCGACCTCATCGCCTACGGGCTGCCCCGGTTTGACGACACCACCGGCACGTTGGCTGCGTTGGTCCGCGAAGCCGCCGTCCACCTCAGGGTGCCTGTCTCACTGCACATCGCCGGCTCGGACTGGCGACGCGTGCCCGGCGCCGGACCGCTGTACGACATGAAACTGCAGACCGCGTTGCGTCGCGTCGGCGCCGACGTCGCCGTCATCGCCGGGACCGGACCCGCCCCGCAGCCGCGGCCCGTCCAGCGCGACGACACCATCGCCGCGATGGCCGTGCTGCAGTCGTTCGCGGCTCACCGGACCGCTCAACCGGCCAACGACACCTCGGACCGCCGTGACCGCGCTCGGCGCCTCCTGTCCGTAGCCTGCAGTGCCGCCCGTCTCGTTGCTCTCACCCTCGACAGTCAGGCTGACCTACGCCTGCCGGCCCTCGTCGAAGTTCTCGGCCAGCGCCATCAAGGCGCGCCCATCCAACAGCTGTTGCGCGACTACGACACGTTCCGGCGGGCCGGCGCTACGGACCTCGAAACCGCCGAGCACCTCGCCGGCTACGCCGCCAACGCCATCGACGACCTCGTCCGCCGGCTTCCCACACCCACAGCACCCCGATGAGCCTGCGATGGTGGTCGTCTTCGTCGAAGGTGTCGACGGTACCGGGAAAACCACTCTGATCAACCACCTCATCCATTGCCATCCGGCCGGCGTCGCCATCGCAGCCAGTCCTTTGTGGAGATACCTTCCCGCCGTCTCGGTCCCGGAGGCGTTTGCGGCCTGGGTCACCACGACGCCGGCCACTACCGTTGCCGTGAGTCTGCTGTCCGCACAGCACATGCGCGTTAGCGACCTGCCTGCGCTCACGACCCGGCACGCGATCGTCCTCGTTGACAGAGGCCCGAGAACGGTGGAAGCCTCCGCCCGAGCGCACCTCGCCACCGCCGAACCGCCATCCGCGCAATCACCTGCGATCACTCATCTCACGGCCGCACTTCATACGGCCGTTCGGCACCTTGCTCAGGCTCATCCATGCTTGTCCATCGAACTGGCGGCAGATTCCTACGACGAGATCATTGAGCGGCTGACTGACCCCGACCGCGGCAATGCCCGCTACCTGCGGTATCTCCGTACGTTTCTCCGCGAGTTCCAGAACTGCGCGGTCGCCGACGGGCCTGCGCGGGTCCGCCTTGCCGCGACTGCGTCACTCACCCGTAACACCGCCGCTGCCCGGCAAGCAATTCGAGCTGCGGTGCAGCGCGGCTCGGCGCGCTAATGAACGAAACGGTGACCTGAAGTCGGGCCGAGCGGTACTGGAGATTTATGTCCGACTATGATACGATAGGTCGAGCTTGTGTCTACCGTGGGTGCACACCTTCGAAAGGACACACATGGCAGATGTAGAGCCGAACGTCCGCGCGTTCCTTGCCGCGCTTGGCGGTGCGGGCAGTGTGGAGATGTTCGCGGACCCGTTCCTGTTCGCCGATGCGGGTGGCGCCCGGCCGGTCTCGCGGGCGGACTTCCTCGCGACACTCCCCCGCAGAGCCCAGATGTTCGCCGCCGCCGGCTACGGGGCCGCTCAGCTCACCAGCACCCAACAGCAGCGGCTCGACGAGCACTACCTGCTGGTCCGCACCGACTGGTCCGCGCCCAGCCTCGCCGGTGGGGAGGCGGCCGAGCTCTCCTCGTCGTACCTGCTGCGTGAAGACGGCACGTCGGTGTCCGTTGTCGCCTACGTCAACCACAAGACCGTGCCTGGCATGTGACCGGGTCCTGGCGGGTGGGGCGTCGAGCTCGGGACCACAGGGTTCGACGGCCCGCCCGGCCGCGGTCGTCAGACGGTGTGGTGGCGGCGAGGGCGGCGGGTGAGCCGACGGCGATCACCGCTGTGAGTGCGGCCGGGATGAGCAGCGCGACCGGAAGTGACGCGTGGGAGGCGACGAAGCCGATGAGTGCCGGTGCGACCAGCCCGCCGCCGTAGCTGACGGTGGTGACGGTGGACAGCTGCCGTGCAGGTCCGCCGGCGGCGCCGAGCGTGCTCGTCACCACCGGCCAGACCATGGCGATCCCGGCGCCGGCGAGGGCCCAGCCGGTCAGCGCGCACCCGACGCGCGACGGCGCGGTGGCCGGAAGTAGACCAGCGAGGAGTACCAGGGCGAACCCCGCGGTGGCGGTGCAGCCGGCGAGCCGCAGGGTGCGGGCGGCGCCGAGCCGGGACCGGGCCGCGTCGCCGATGAAGCGGACGGCGGTCATCGCGGCGAGGAACAGGGTGTACGCGAGCGAACCCGTCGCAGCGTCGGCGCCGAGCACCCGGGTCGCGTGGACCCCTGCCCAGTCGGTCGCGGCCGCCTCGGCCACGAACGCGGCGGCGCCGAGCAACCCGAGCGCGACAACAACCGCGGGCGACGTCGCAGCGTCCGGCGACGGTACAGCATCCGGCGGCGGCACGGCGTCCAACAACGGCGCAGCGTCCGGCCCCGTGTGCACAACCGGGGGCATCGGCGAGACGAGTGCGCGGCCTGCCACGGTTACCGCCGCCGCCAGCGCGAGCGACCCGAGCAGCAGCAACACCCGCCCGTCCACGCCTGCGCGCAGCCCCGCGGTGACGGCCCCGCCCGCGGCGACCGCGCCCAGCGTCCAAACACCGTGCATCGTTGCCATCACCGGGCGGCCGGCGGCGCGTTCGACCGCCACCGCCTGCACGCTTAACGCCACGTTGAGCACGCCGAGCAGCACGCCGAGGCCAGCGGCGGCGACCAGGAGCAGCTCGACCGAGCCGGCCAGCGCCGGTCCGGCCAGTGCGAGCGCCGCACCCGGCGCGGTCAGCCGCAGCAGCCGCCGGCCGGTCCACCGGTCGGCCAGCCGGCCGGCGACCGGCATCCCCCCGAGCGCGCCGACCGCGACCGCCATGAGGACCGCGCCGAGCCGGCCCGCGCCGAGGTCGAGCCGGGCGTCGGTCGTCGGCAGCGACGCGCCCCACATGGCGGTCAGCGCACCCGCTGCCGCGTACTGCATCGTCACAGCGCCTCGTGCGCCCACCGCGAACCACCTCCGTCGTCGGTGATCCGATCGTGGCCCGGCCGGCGTGCCGGACTCCAACACCTGTTCAGCGGGCATTGACGCAGTTCGCGTGTGAATCGGGTACAACGGACGGGTGCCCGAGGATCTCGACATCCGGTTGCTGCGCCACTTCGTGGTGGTGGCCGAGGAGTTGCACTTCAGCCGCGCCGCGCGGCGACTGTTCCTGGCGCAGCAGGCGCTCAGCCGTGACGTTCGGCGGCTGGAGGAGCGGGCCGGGGTGCGCCTGCTCGACCGGACCACGCGGCGGGTCGTGCTCACCCCGGCGGGGCAGACGCTGCTGGTCCGGGCGCGGGAGCTGCTCGCGCTGCACGACACCACGCTGCGCGAGCTGCACGGCGAACCGCGCTCGCTGACCGTCGACGTCGTCGGTGCCGGCCTCACCCCGGCGCTCGTGCTGGCCGCCGCCCGCCGCATCGCGCCGCAGGTGGAGTTCTTCGCGCGGTTCCACACCGGTACCGACGACGCCGTGCCCTTGGTGTTGGCCGAGCGCCTCGACGTAACGTTCGGGCGGGTCCTGCAGCACGTCGACGGGCTACGGCACCGTCCGGTCCGCAACGAGCCGGTCGCAGTGCTGCTGCCCGAGCATCACCCGCTCGCCGAGCTTGACGCTGTCCCGCTGCACGCGCTGCGCGGTGCCGGCGTGTGCATCCGTGCCGGCAGCCACGCCACCCCGGGCTGGGAGCACGCGATGCTGCAGCTGCTCGCGCCGTTCGGCATCGACGTGGCCGGCGCGCACCCGCACGTTCACGGCGTCGACGAACTGGCCCAACACTTCGTCGACCGCAACGGTCCGATCCTCGTGATGAGCACCCAGCCGGCGGTACCGGGCGGCGTGCTGCGCCCGATCGTCCAGCCGGTCCCGCTGTTCCCCTGGGCGATGACCTGGCGCGCCGACGCGGACCATCCGGGCCTGCGCGCCCTGCACGCCGCGGTGGACGAGCTGGCTCCGGATTGGCCTGACGACCCGCGCGACACCTGGCTCCCCGAACCGGAGTCGGGGTCGAGCACCGTGACGTCACGATTGCGGGCGTAGACCGTCGAGGATGATCTGGGCGATGCGTGCCGAGCGTTCGGGGCTGGTCTCAGCGTTGGCGTGACGGATCGCGCTGAAGGCGCCGGCGACGAGCGCCATCACGTCGTCGACCGTGACGTCCGGGCGTACGGCACCGGCGGCGTGCGCGCGGGCGAGCAGGTCTGCGACATGGCGGGTGAGGTCTGCCGCGACCCTCGGGGCGGCGGTGCGCAGGTCGAGCTCGGCGGCTTCGAGGGCGCTCTTGACGGTGACGTTCTCGGCGCCCGTGGCGATCATCCGGGACAGTTGCGTGAACAGGGCCGCGGGGTCGTCGGTGGTTGCGAGTTCCTCCGCCTCCGCCACGAGCTGTTCGAACTCGTCGGTCGCGACGGCGAGGTACAACGCCTCCTTGCTGGGGAAGTGCCGGTGGACGGTGCCGGGGCCGACGCCGGCGCGGCGGGCGATCTCGTCGAGCGAGACGCCGAGGCCTTCCGTCGCGAACAGCCGCTGCGCCGTGCGCAGGACCCGCTCGCGATTGCGGCGCGCGTCGGCTCGCAGCGTCCGGTCGCTGCCGGGAGCTGTCGGCGACTCCGCTAAGACCCGTTTGGGCGGTTGGCTGTTCATGGCACACCTAGCTTAACCGGGGCGGCGCACCGTATGCTGGCGGCATAACCGGGGCGGCGCACCGCTTATCACGAGGGAGACCATGCGATGAACACGCGCGACGAGGCCAGCGCACTGGTCCTGCGGATGCAGGAGTGCTTCAACACACGGCAGTTCGACGAGGCAGAGGGCCTGTTCACCCCGGACTACTACAGCCATGCGCTCGGCACCATCGGATTCGAGGCGGGCAAGGAGGTCTGGCGTCAGGTCGTGACACAGTTCCCTGACATGCGCGTCGTCGCCGAGGACGTGCTGGTGGACGGCGACAAGGTCGCCATCCGCTCGTCCGTCCAGGGGATCACGACCCCGGACGGCGCCGCGCAGCCGACGCTGATCGAGATCTTCCGTATCGAAGACGGCCGGCTCGCGGAGACCTGGGGAATCACCGAAGGCCCGGACCCGCGTGCGCGCTGACCATGAGCGATCTTGCGCGAGCATGACAGCAGCCACATCGACGCGGTTGCGCCCGCGTTCATCACCGCGGCCGCGCGGGAGGGGCGCCGACACCCCTCCCGTGCGGGCCGGGAGGTCAGGCGTACACCTCCATCTCGTACAGCGAGTAGCCCCACTGCCCGGACTTGGCGGTGCCCAGCATGCGGACGTATCTGGCCGGGCCGGTCACCGCCAGCCGTTCCGTGCCGCCGGGTGAGTTGGCCTGGACGTAGGCGTCGCGCCAGGTGGTGCCGTCGGTGGAGGCCTGCAGCCGGTACGACTTCGCGTAGGAGGCCTCCCAGCGCAGGACGACCTCGCGCAGGTTGTACGTGGTGCCGAGGTCGACCCGCAGCCAGTTGTCCACGGCCTCGCTGGCGGCCCAGCGGGAGGACTGGTCGCCGTCGAAGGCCTTCGCGGCGGTCTGTTGCGCGTTGGACTCCGACGACGCCGTGGCGGGCTTGCCCTCGGCGAGGTTGGTGGCCGTCGCGCCGAGCGTCAGGTCGAGCGTGACGGTCCGGCCCTTCTGCAGCGGCACGACGCGGGCGATGCCGCCGAGCGGTGAGCTCTGGACGGTGCCGCCGGTGACGGCCGTGATGCCGGAGCGCTGGATCAGGGTCAGGTTCTGGTCGATGCTCGAGGTCAGGGTGACCTGAACCTTGCGGGCGTCGGTGTCCCAGACGAGATTGTCGATTTTGAACTGGCCCTTGCCGAGCATGCCGGCGACGGCGCCCTTCTTCAGGCTCTTGGGCAGGGCCGGCAGCAGCTCCAGGGTGCCCGGCCGGGTCGCGGCGAGCATCTCCATCATGATGGTGGGCACCGAGTTGACGACGTCGGTGGCGAACACGCTGTGGTTGTTGTAGTGCGACGTGGCCATGCTGCTGTAGTAGTAGTCGTCCTTGGCGAACCGCAGCAGCTTGGCGTTGACGGAGTCGGCGTTGTTGAGGTCGGCGGCGATCAGCGCGCCGTGCAGCAGGCCGTGTCCGGCGTTCTCGTAGCTGCCGGCGTCCTTCTTCTGCAGGAACACCTTGGCCGCGTTGTACTGGGCGAGGTTCGTCTCCGGGGTGATCTCGCGGTACGGCCAGACGGGCATCAGGCCGCTGGAGTGCCGGTGCTGGTACTGGTTCTGGTTGGCCAGGCCGGGCCACGCCCATTCGGCCAGCGCGCCGTCGTTGTTGACGAGGTACGGCGGCAGGTGGTCGAGCTTCTCCTGCCAGACCGGGATCTTGTCGGCGTCACGGCCGAGGGTCCGGCTCGTCTGGATGAGCGTCGACAGGGCGAAGCGGGCGCCGGAGATGTCGTACACCGAGTTGTTCGTCAGGGGCACGCCGCCGGCGGGCCGGTTCTCCGGTGAGATCGATCCGGCGAGAATGTACCGGCCGTTGGCGTCCTTCTTGACGAGGAAGTCCTCGTAGAAGTCGCCCATGTCGCGGATCAGCGGGTAGTACTTGTCGGCGAGGAACGTCGTGTCGCCGGTGACCTGGTAGTACTCCCAGAACGGTTGCAGGAGCCAGGATTCGCCGCCGGTGACGTACTGGTACGGGTAGTCGAAGTTGATGTTGGAGATGAGCCCTTCCTCGTTGGGCGTGTTGCCGCCGGTGAGCATGCCCCGGGTGCCCAGGAGTTTGCGGGCGTTGGTGCGGAAGTCGTTCTGCCACTGCTGGTTGAGGTAGAAGTACCCGGCCATGGCCTCGGGCATGTTGCCGACGTTGCCGCCGGAGATCTGCAGGTTGAGGTTCGCGTCGAGGTGGTAGTAGCCGTCCCAGCCGACGTTGCTGTCGCCGGTCCAGTTGCCCAGCAGGTCCGGTGCCGCCGTCTCGTTGCTGGAGGCCAGCAGGTGGTAGCGGCCGGCGTAGAACATCCGCTCGTACAGTGCCGGGACCGGGTTGCCGGCGGTCTTCTGCTCGGCGAGCAGCTGCTCGGTGGGCTTGGCCCGGTCGGTCGCGCTCGCGCCGAGGTCGAGCGACACCCGGCCGAAGATCTCCCGGTGCTTGCTCGTGTGCCGGTTCAGCAGCGCCTGGTAGGAGTCGGTGATCGCCGACAGCCTCGACTGCAGCAGCTGCCGGTTCCATTCCGTCTCGGCGGTGACGCCGCCGTTGTAGGTGCCGTTGTACCGCTGGGTGAGCGACAGCAGCGTCACGTAGGTGGCGTTGGTGACGGTCACGTTGGTGCCGGACATGGTCTTCGTGCCGTCGGTGACGATGCGGGTGACGCCCTCGTATCCGGCGTTGTAGGTGCCGCTGGGGTACTTCACGCGCAGGTTGAGGAAGTTCGTGTTGGAGGCGTTGGTGGCGGTGACGCCCTTGTTGGTCAGGTTCATGCCCGGGTCGATCGACAGGCCGAGCGTCACGTTCAGCCGCTGCCCGCTCGGTGCCGGCAGCTGCTGCACCGTGACGCCGTCGGTCCTGGACACGAACGAGTCGCGTTGCCAGCTGCCCTTGTCGTCGGTCCACTTCACCGACACGACACCCGAGGCGTAGTCGGTCGAGCGGACGTAGTTGCGCACGGCGCCGGCGTCGGGCATCTGCATGGTCATCTTGAAGCCGGGGTGTTTGCTGCCCTCGCCGCCGCCCTGGTACCCCTGGACGTCGGCGGCGAGCTGGTTCGCCTGCTGGTACTGCCCGGCGATGGACATGTCGCGGATCCGGTTGATGTTGTCCGCGCTGACGGTGTTGAAGGTGCGGTGCGGCCGGGCCTCGGAGCGGGCCATGAAGAACCGTTTGTCGTTGAACACGACGGTCTCGTTGCGCGGGTTGCCGAAGACGATGATGCCCTGCTTGCCGTTGCCGGCGAGCAACCCGTTGGCCCAGTCACCGTAGGTCTGCGGGTAGGAGTTCGAGGGCGCGACGGTCGCCGTGCCGGTGCCGCCGCCGGTCGTGCCGGTGCCGTACACCTCGAACTCCCACAGCGAGTAGCCCCACTGCGTGTTCGGGGTGACCCCCTGCATCCGCACGTACCTGGTAGTCCGGCCGATCGTCACGGTGTCGGAGCCGCCGTCGCCGGTGGTCGTGGAGTACACGTCCGTCCACTGTGTCCCGTTGTCGGAGACCTGCACCTTGTACGCCTTCGCGTACGCCGCCTCCCACGACAGCACCGCTGTCGTCACCGGGTACGCCGCACCGAGATCCACGGTGATCCAGGCGTTGTTGTCGTTGCTGTGGTCACTGGACCACCGCGTCGCACCGTTGCCGTCGATCGCGTTCGCCGCCGTCAACGCACCGTCCTGGTAGGACGCGGTGGCGCGGGCGCCGGGGTCGCGGGCGAGGTTGACGGGGGTGTCGGCCGCGGCCGACGGCAGCCGTACGGCGGCCGTGACGACGATGAGTGCGGCGAGGGCGCCGCCGAGCAGTCTGCCGCGTTTCGAGATCGGTCTCACGGGGTTCCTTTCCGGGCGATGCGCAGCGAGGAGATGGTGTCGTTGCTGCCCGTGCGGGCGAGGTCGGGGGTGTCGGCGGTGAAGGTCCAGGTGGCGCCGGTGAAGCCGGCTTCGGCGTAGGCGGTGACCGTGTAGCCGGCCGGCACCCGGATCGAGGAGACGGCGTCGTTGCCGATGCCGGCCGCGGGCAGCCGCGGCAGGTCGTGGCTGCCGGGGCCGCGGGTGGCCGCGGTGCCGCCGTAGCCGGGGGCGGTGTAGAACGTCGGGCCGCCGGCGGGGTCGCCGTCCGGCCACAGCCAGACGGCGGCCGCGGCGACGACCGTGACGGCGAGGGCGGTGCCGTGCCGCCGGTTCATCGGGTGGTGACGCGCAGCGAGGAGATGGCGTCGTTGTTGCCGGTCGGCACGAGGTTCGGGGTGTCGGCGGTGAACGTCCACGCGGTGCCGGCGAAGCCCGCGTCGGCGTAGGCGGTGACCGAGTAGCCGGCCGGCACCCGGATCGAGGAGATCGTGTCGTTGGCGATGCCGGCCGCCTGCAGCTGCGGCAGGTCGTAGCTGCCCACGCCGAGGGTCGCGGACGCGCCGCTGTAGTCGGCGGCGGCGTAGAAGGACGGGCCGCCGGCTCCGCCGTACACCTCGAACTCCCACAGCGAGTAGCCCCACTGCGTGTTCGGCGTGACCCCCTGCATCCGCACGTACCTGGTGGTGCGGCCGATCGTCACCGTGTCCGAACCGCCGTCGCCGGTGGTCGTGGAGTACACGTCCGTCCACTGTGTCCCGTTGTCGGAGGTCTGCACCTTGTACGCCTTGGCGTACGCCGCCTCCCACGACAGCACCGCCGTCGTCACCGGGTACGCCGCACCCAGGTCCACCGTGATCCAGGCGCTGTTGTCGTTGCTGTGGTCACTGGACCACCGCGTCGCACCGTTGCCGTCGATCGCGTTCGCCGCCGTCAACGCACCGTCCTGATAGGACGCCGTGGCGCGGGCGCCGGAGTTGCGGGCGAGGTTGACCGGCCCGGCCGGGTACGCCGGCGGCTTCGGCACGCTCTGCCCAGCCGGCGGCCACAGCGTGAAGGTGTTCGCGCCGTTCTTCGCGGCGGCGAACGGGCCGGCCATCACGTTGCCGGCGTTGACCGCGCCGCCGAAGAAGTCGGTGGTCACGTCGGCGGCGATGCTCTCGTCGGCGCGCGGGATGGTGCCGACGCGGGCCTTCGTGACCGGGGTCAGCCCGCTGATGCCGGTGGCGTTGAGGGTGAAGCTCAGCTGCATCGCCGTGTTGGTGGCGGTGTACTGCACGTTGGACACGACGCCGGTGAAGTTGCCTTCCTTCACGTGTGTCTTGCCGGTCGCGTTGTCCGGCAGTGTCGAGCCCTGGACGAGGTTGTTGAACCAGAAGTCCTTCTGCGGCGAGGTGAGCGCCGTCGACTCGTTCATCGTGCCGGGCTGGAAGTAGTAGGCGTCGCGGCCACCGCCGTCGATGGCGAAGCGCCCGTTGTCGATGAACAGGTTGTTGGCGAAGACGATGCCGGTGGCGTCCAGCGTACGGATGTCGCTGTTGCCGATGAAGACGTTGTTGTCCACCAGGATCGGGCCGTGCACGGCCTCGGCGTAGTAGCCCCACGGGCTGTTCATGACGACGTTGCCGGTGACGCGGACGTTCTGGTTGCCCCAGTCGGTCCAGATGCCGGCGGAGTTGCCGCCGCGGGAGTTCTTGATGTAGTTGCCCTTGATGAGCCCCTCGTTCATGTAGTGCACCTTGATCGGGGCCGTTTCCGCGCCGCTGAACTCGTTGCGGTAGTTGGTGTCCTCGATCATGTTGTAGAGGATGTCGGAGTTCCAGGAGAAGACGCCGGCGATGCCGGACTGCCCGGACCTGCCGATGTAGTTGTTGCGCACGACGTGCGAGCCGTACCTGCTCGTGTCGCGGAAGCTGGTGCGGGTCGTGCCGGGCCGGTTGCCCGCCCATTCGTCGTTGCCGAGGCCGATGTCGATGCCGATGGTGCGGGCGTTGAGCACGACGTTGTTCTGGATGATCCACCGCAGGCCGCCGTTGACGCTGATGGCGCCGGCCTGGCGCCGCGTCGGGCTGTCCGGGAAGTCGGAGTACGTGTTGGCCGCGTGTTTCACCGTGAATCCGTCGACGGTGATGTAGCCGAGGCCCCACGCGTCCGGGGCGAAGATCTGCCGGCGGACGTTGATCTCGCCCAGCCTGGCGTTGGGGTCGGCGCCGCCGAAGTTCGCCGAGATCGTCGTGCTCGACGCGCCCACCTGCGAGTACCAGGTGCCGGCCGCGGCCTGGACGTCGCTCAGCGCCGGCTTCTCCAGGTACGCCTGCTCGTCGAGGTAGACGTCGCCGGCGTTGTAGCCGGGGAAGACGCCGCCTCCCCCGCCCTGCGGGTGCCCGGTCGCGTAGGGGTTGTAGGCGCCGAAGAACGTGTTGGGCAGCGTGACGCTCCAGACGTTGCCGGTGCCGCGGGTCCAGGTGTTGACCTCCTCGGAGCCCTTGATCACCACGTCGCCGTCGCCGGCCCTGGTGTAGGTGATGCGGGTCGTGTCGCCGGTGCCGCCGCGGGCCGGCTTGACCGTCTCGCGGTACAGCCCGGCGTGCACGTAGACGGTGTCGCCGGGCTGCGCGTCCTGCGCGGCGCGGTTGATGGTCAGGTAGGGCGCGGCGGCTGTGCCGGCGTTGGCGTCGTTGCCGTTCTTGGCGACGTGGATGGCGCGCGCCGCCAGGACTGCAGCAGGGTCCGCGGTCTGTGCCGCGATCGAGGGCACCGCGATCCAGACGAGCGCGAGGGCGGCGCCGGCGGCGCCGAGCGCCTTGAGGTACTTCATGTGGGGGTCCTTCACGAAGGCGGATTCGTGCGACGTGATCGCCGTTCGCAGGGCGCGTGGCGGTGCCGCCTGGCGAGGACTCAGGCGGTTGGCGGTTGCGAACGGGCGCCCGGCCGTGGCGGATGCGGCCGGGCAGCGAGGCGTCTCGGGCCGCCGATGACCCAGAGCGCCCTACTAAGTTAGATTAATAATCTATGCGTGCTGATGCGGGACGTCAACCTGGCGGTCGTTGATCCGTGCACCGTACCCGGGCCCGGCGGGCGGCGCTAGACCCGAGCGGCGAGCTCGGGGCCGTGGCCGGGCGCGACCGAACCCTGCAGGACCAGGGCCGCGCCGCCGATCGCGGCGGAGTCGCGCGGGTTGCTCGACAGGTCGACCCGCACGTCGTGCACGTCGCGGGCGAAGGCCCGCTCCGCCAGGCGGCGGCGGATCTCGGTGACGTAGATCGACCCGGCGACGGCGAAGCCGGGCCCGGCGAGCACGAGCGTGTCGATGTCCCACATGTTCGCCAGCAGCACGGCGCCCTCGGCGAGCATCGCCGCGGACTCGTCCAGCAGCGCGCGCGCCTGCTCGTCGCCGTAGATGGCGGCGCGGGCGAGCACGTCGAAGGCCCGCGCGTCGTCGTCCTCGCCGCGGATGCGCAGGCGGCGGGTCAGCCCCCGGACGGCGCGGGCCCGGGCGACGAGCACGCGCGGCGCGGCGTACTGCTCCAGGCACCCGCGGCTGCCGCAGTGGCACCGCTCGCCGTCGCGGACGATCGGGACGTGGCCGAGCTTGCCGGCGTTGGAGCTCGCGCCGCGGTGCAGGGCGCCGTCCAGCACCACGCCGGAGCCGATGCCGGAGTTCATGTACAGGCAGCCGAAGGTGCGCTCCCGCGACACCTGCCGCCCCCAGAACTCCCCGACGGTTGCGGCCGCGGCGTCGCTGTCGACGAGGACCGGCACGCCGAGCCGGCCGGTGAGGGCGTGGGTCAGGTCGAGCCCGGCCGACCCCTGCCGGCCCGGCAGGGCGAGGAACCGGCCCCGCGTCACGTCGACCGGTCCCGGCCCGACGACGGCCATCCCGGCCACGCTCTGCGGTGGCAGGCCCAGACCGTGGGTGACCTCGTGGTACAGGGTGGCGAGCCGGGCCGCGACACTCTCGGGCCGGCCGTCGGCGGGGGCGGCGACGAGCTGCCGGCCGACGGTGCCGCCGCGGGTGTCGGTCACCACGCACGTCAGCGTGTCCGCGCCGACGTGGATGCCCACCCCGTAGGCGGCGCGCGAGTTGATGACCAGCATGGCGCGCGGCTTGCCGCGGGTCGCGACGGTGTCGCCGGTCTCCCGCACGACCCCGTCGTCGATGAGGCGGCGCACGATGTTGGAGATCGTCGGCTGGGTCAGGCCGGTCGCGTTGACCAGCTCGACCCGGCTGATCGGCCCGGAGGAGCGGATCAGGTCCACGATGAGCGCACGGCTACCGGGGCCCGCGGCCGCAGACTCCCGTCGCGCCACGCTGAACCGCCTCTCGTCTCGCCGTACGCTGTCGCACGACTACATTACGGGGACGAGGCTAGACCACTGCGTCGGCGAGGAGGAGCGCATGCCCGCGGTACCCACCGCATCCGCGTCCGGGCCACGGCTGGACACGCCGGTCGGCCTCGCGCTCGTGCGCGACGCGGAGGTGCTGGGCGCCGAGCCGTTCTTCCACGAGTTCATCGCCGGCATCGAGCGCGTGCTGGTCCTGCAGGGCGTGCCGGTGCTGCTGCAGGTCGTGGCCACGGTGCCGCAGGCGGTGGAGCGGATGCGGGCCTGGGCCCGGTACGGGCAGGTGCAGGGCGTCATCCTGATCGACCTGTTGCCCGGTGACGAGCGGGTGACGCTGGTCAAGGGGCTGGGGCTGCCGTGCGTCGTCATCGGCGACCCGGTCACGGCCGACGGGCTGCCGACGGTGTGGACGCAGGACGAGGTGGCCATGCGCGACGTCGTCGGCGAGCTGGTCGCGGCCGGCCACACGCATCTCGGCCACGTCGGCGGCCCGGCGCAGATGGCGCACACGATCATCCGGCGCCGCACGTTCGAGACCGTCGCGGCGGAGCACGGCGTCCGCACGACGTCGTTCGACGGCGACTACTCCGAGGCGGCGGGCGTCCGCGCCGTCGCCGCCCTCGCGGCGCTCGACGAGCGGCCGACCGCGCTGGTCTTCGACAACGACGTGATGGCGCTCGGCGCCCTGCACGAGGCGGCCCGCCTCGGCCTGGCGGTGCCGGCCGAGCTGTCCCTCGTCGCGTGGGACGACTCGGCGCTGTGCCAGCTGGCGGTGCCGCCGCTGAGCGCGGTCAGTCACGACGTGCAGGAGCTGGGTGAGCTCGTCGGATCGGTCCTGGCCGACGCCCTGTCGGGAGCGGAGCCGCGCACCGTCACGGCGGCACCGGCGCGCCTGACCGTCCGCCAGTCCAGCCGCTGACCCGGCACCACTTCACTGGTCCCGGCACCCGGAAACTCCGGCGCTCTAAGTTCATAGATTAAAAATCTTTGTTATTGACTTCGCCTTGGGTGTCGGCGACGCTGTGTCGAGCACACCCCGGGACACCCCTTCCCACGCGGCGAGCAGCGCCGGTCGTCACGTCGACGCGCTGCCGTCTTCCCCTGCCCAAAGACGCGAAAAGGAAGCCCTCATGGACCACCGCACCAGGCCGCGGGCCGTGCGCGCCGTGGCCGCGCTCGTCGCCCTCGCCCTCAGCCCCACCCTCGCGGCCTGCGGCGGCGACGACGCCGCCGCCCCGGACTCCATCGACGTCGTCACCCGCTGGTCGGCCGGCAACTCCGCCGCCGCCGCGCAGAACCGCGTGTTCCAGGCGTTCACCGCCGAGACCGGCATCAAGGTGAACGTCACCGAAGGCCTCGAAACCATCGACGACCAGGTCGAGAACGCGGTGGCCGCGGGCAAGTCGCCCGACGTGGTCATCGTCAACCTGTTCGACAAGACGCTCGGCTGGCTCGACGCCGGCGTCACCGTGCCGGTCGACCAGTACGTCAAGGACTGGGGCCTCGCCGACAAGATCAAGCCCGCGGCGCTGGACGAGTGGCGCGCCGGCGGGAAGCTGCAGGGCCTGCCGTTCTCCGGGTTCAGCTGGCCGCTGTGGTACAACACCGAGCTGCTGAAGCAGGCCGGCGTCGACAAGATCCCGGCCACCACGGACGAGCTCATCGCCGCGGCCGCGAAGCTGCGTGCCGCCGGTGTCGCACCGCTCGCCGTCGGCGGCAACGACTGGACCGGCCAGAAGTTCTTCTACCAGGTCGCGCAGTCCTACACCGACGCCGCGACGATGCAGAAGGTCATGCAGCAGGGCGGCTACTGCGCCACGCCGTCGGTCCTGGACGGCATCAAGCTGTTCACGCAGCTGCGCGACGCCGGCGTGTTCGTCGACAACGCCGCCGGGCTCATCGCCGACGGCATGTACGCGGCGTACTACTCCGGCAAGGCCGCGATCATGCCGGCCGGCTCGTGGGCCTACACCGAGTCGACGGCCTCGGGCACCGGCATCGACAAGCGCACGACCCTCGGCGGTTTCCCGGTGCCCAGCGGTGCCACGTTCAAGAAGCCGACGGCGTACCGCGGCTTCACCGGCGTCGGATTCATGATCACGAAGCGGGGCGCCGAGCCCGGCCGGATCGACAACCTGCGCAAGTTCATCACCAAGTTCTACGCCGACGCGTCCGTGGGCGACTTCGTCAAGGACTCCGGCATCCTGCCCCCGACCACCGGCGACTTCGCCGCCTACGCCACCAACCCGCTGCTGACGCAGTCGCTCGGCCTGGACGCCACGGTGGACTACGCGGTGCTGCCCGACGTCTGGATCGGCTCCGCGTCCGACCGCATCATCCAGGTCCTGACCGGCGCCTACGGCAAGTCGACGCCGCAGCAGATCTGCGCCGGACTCGACACGGCCACCAAGGGCTGACCCCCGGAAACCGGGCCCGGCACCGCCACCAACGGCTGACCCCCGCAAGCCGGGCGGGGACGGCGCGCACCGCCGCCCCCGCCCGCAGCGACGAAGGAACGCATCATGTCATCCACCAGCACCCTGGTCCGCACCCGCGCGCGGCCACCGGCCGCCCCGGCCGGCCGGCGACGCGGCGGCGGCCTGCACTCGCCCCGCATCCTCTGGCTGACGGTCCCGTCCCTGCTCTGGTTCGCCGTCTTCGCCGTGGGCCCGCTCGCCGCGATGTTCGTCATCGCGACGCTGCGGTGGAAGGGGCTGCTGTACGAGCCCACCTACGCCGGCACGGAGAACATCGGCAAGGTCTTCGCCGACCCGGCGTTCTACGCCGCGGTGCGCAACAGCGCCGTCCAGGTCGCCGTCGTGATCCCGCTGATGATCCCGCTGGCGTTCATGCTCGGCTACCACCTCAACACCAAACCGCGCGGCTACCGGGTGCTCTCGGTGCTGTACTTCTCCCCCGGCCTCATCTCCATCTCCATCACCGGCATGGTCTTCTACGGCGTGCTGTCCCCCGACGGCGGCGTCAACGGCCTGCTGCGCGGCGTGGGTCTGGACACGTGGGCCACCGCGTGGCTCGCCGACCCGGACACCGCCCTGGCCAGCCTCATCGTCATCGACCTGTGGCGCGGCATCGGCTGGACCGCCGTGCTGTTCGCCGCCCGGCTGGCGAGCCTGCCGGCCGACGTCCTGGAGGCGGCGCGCATCGACGGCGCGGGACGGTTCCGCACGATGTGGCAGATCGCGTTCCCGATGGTCAAGGACTACGTCCGCACCCTCACGATGCTGCAGTACCTCTGGACGCTGTTCACCTCCGCCGCCCTGATCCTCCTGCTCACCAAGGGCGGGCCGGGCACCTCCTCCACCACCCTGTCGTACCTGGTCTACGCGAAGGCGTTCGCGCAACGGGACCTCGGCTACAGCCAGGTGGTCGGGGTCGTGCTCCTGCTCCTCGGCATCGCCGGGATGGCCCTGATCCACGTCCTGCTGCGCAGCCCACGGGAGAACCCTCGATGAACCCCCGCAAGACCCGGCGCACGGCGGGCCGCACCGCGACCGTGCTGTCCTGGCTGTACGCGCTGCTGCTCGCCGCGCCGCTGTACTACCTCGCGGTGAGCGCACTGAAGACGAACGTCGAGATCTTCACGCGGCCGTTCGCGTTGCCGTCGCGGTGGCTGTGGGGCAACTTCGCCACCGCCTGGCGCACCGCCGGCCTGGGGCAGGCGCTGTTCAACTCGCTGCTCATCTCCGTCGTCGCGATCGCGCTGACCCTGGCGCTGGCGGTGCCCGCGGCGTACGCCCTGGCCCGCCAGGACAACAGGCTCTCCCGGTTCATCACCGGCGCGTTCTCCGCGGGCTTCCTCATCCCGCCGTTCGCCGCGCTGATCCCCACCGTCATCCTGGCCATCAAGCTGGGGCTGTTCTACACCCGCGAGTTCCAGATGCTGTTCCTGCCGGCCAGCGCCCTGCCGCTGTCGGTGCTGCTGCTGACCCAGTTCATGCGGACCGTGCCGCCGGCCCTCGTGGAGTCCGCCGCGCTCGACGGCGCCGGTCACCGGCGGCTGCTGACCAGCGTGTTCATCCCCATCGCGATGCCGGGCATCGTCAGCGTGACGATCCTGCAACTGCTCACGTTCTGGAACGAATACCTGTTCTCGCTCACCGTCACCGGCACCGCCCCGAACGTGCGGACGGTCCAGGTGGCACTGCCCACGCTCATCTCCGACGCCACCAACGTCGGGGTGCTCACCGCGGGCACCGTGCTCACCCTGTTGCCGGTGTACGTCACCTACGCGCTCGCAAGCCGTCGTATGCAGGAAGCACTCACCGCAGGGGCGGTCAAGGGATGACACTCACCACGCCGGCGACGACCGCCGCCACCATCACCCGGCTCGACCTCGGCGGCACCTGGGAGCTGACCTGGGAGGGCGGCCCCGCCACCGTCCCGGACCCCGTGCGCGCGGCGCGGATCCCCGCGCAGGTGCCCGGCGAGGTGCACACCGCGCTGCTCGCCGCCGGGCTGATCCCCGACCCGGACGCCGGTTGGGGCGAGCACGCGCAGGAGTGGGTCGGCCGCTCCCACTGGAAGTACCGCCGCCGCGTCCAGTGGGCACCCACCCCCGGCGCCCGCACCGACCTCGTCGCCGACGGCCTGGACACGGTCGCCGAGGTCTACGTCAACGGCCGGCACGTCGGCGCGGCCCGCGACCAGCACCTGGCCTACCGGTGGCCCGTCGACGACGCGCTGCGGCCCGGCGACAACCTCGTCGAGGTGCACTTCACCTCCGTGTGGGACGCCGCACTCGCGCACGAACGCGCGCACGGGCCGCTGCCCAGCCCGTACGACGAGCCGTACGCGCACGTGCGCAAGGCCGCGGCGAACTTCGGCTGGGACTGGGGTCCGCACCACGTCACCGCCGGCATCTGGCGCGGGATCCGCCTGGAGACGTACACCGGCCGGATCGAACACGTCAGGCCGCTCGTGACGCTGGAGCCGGCGCACGTCACCGCCCACGTCCGTTGTGACGCGCCGGAAGGTGCGCTGGTGCGGGTCGAGCTGACGGATCCCGCCGGACGCCCCGCCGGATCCGCGACCGGCACCTTGACCGGGGACGAGGTGGCGCTCACCGTGCCCGTCGAGGACCCCGAGCTGTGGTGGCCGATCGGGCTCGGCGCGCAGCCGCTGTACGGCGTGCAGGTGCGGCTCGAACACGCCGGCGCCGTGCTGGACACCGCGGCCACCCGGGTCGGCCTGCGCACCGTGACCGTCGACGAGTCCCCGGACGCGCTCGGCACCCGCTGGGCGCTCGTCGTCAACGGCCGCCGGGTCCGCGTCCGCGGGTACAACTGGATCCCCGACGACACGTTCGCCGGGCGCGCCACGCCGCAGCGCGTGACCGCCCGCATCGAGCAGGCCGTCGCCGGCAGCGCCAACCTCCTGCGGGTCTGGGGCGGCGGCCACTTCGCAACCGAGGAGTTCCTGGACGCCTGCGACGAACGTGGCCTGCTCGTCTGGCACGACTTCCTGTTCGCGTGCGCCGCCTACTGCGAGGACGACGACATGCTCGGCCTCGTCACCGCCGAAGCCGAGCAGGCCGTCGCCCGCATGTCGGCGCACCCCAGTCTCGTGCTGTGGTGCGGCGGCAACGAGAACGTCGTCGGCTGGCACCACTGGGGCTGGGCCGACCAGCTCGGCACCCGCGGCTGGGGCGCCGCCTACTACCTCGACGTGCTGCCCCGGGTGCTCGCCCGCCTCGACCCGACCCGGCCGTACCTGCCGAACTCCCCGTGGTCGGGCACGGTCGACCGCGACCCGGCCGCCGACACGCACGGCCCGAGCCACCTGTGGCACCCGTGGAACGAGGCCGACTACGCGCACTACCGCGACCACGACCCGGCGTTCGTCGCGGAGATGGGCTGGTGCGGGCCGGCCGCCTGGACCACCCTCGAACGCGTCGTGGACGGCCAGACACCCGGACCCGGCTCGACGCTGACCCGCCACCACCTGCGCGCGATCGACGGCATGCACAAGCTCACCCGCGGCCTCCAGCCGCACGTGCCGGTGCCCGCCGACGGCGCCGACTGGCACTTCGCGACCCAGGTCGTGCAGGCCCGCGCCGTCGCCACCGGCGTCGAGTGGCTGCGGTCCCGCGACCGCTGCGGCGGTGTCGTCGTGTGGCAGCTCAACGACTGCTGGCCGGCCGTCAGCTGGTCCGCGGTCGACCACGCGGGCATCGAGAAGCCGCTGTGGCACGCGCTGCGCCGCTCGTTCGCGCCGCGGCTGGTCACCGTCCAGCCCGTGCATCCTGGGCCGACCCACGACCCGACCGGCGACGCGGGGCTCCTGCTCGCGCTCGTCAACGACACCGGCACCGACTGGCACGCCGACGTCCTCGTCCGCCGGGTCGGGCTGGACGGCACGGAACACGCCCGCGCCCGGCTGCGGGCCGGCTGCCCCGCCGGTGGGCTCGTCCACCTGCCCGTCGACGCCGGCGTCGGCCGTCCCGCGGACCCGCACGCCGAGCTGCTCGTCGTGGACGCCGACGGTGTACGGACCACGTGGAGCTACCGGCCCGAGCGGGAGCTGACCGCGCCCCGCCCCGAGCACCGCGCCGACGCGCGCGTCGTGGACGGCGCGCTGCACGTCACGGTCACCGCCGTGACGCTGCTGCGGGACGTGTGCGTGTTCGCCGACCGGCTCGCCGCGGCGCTCGGCGTCGAGGCGCCCGAGCTGGTCGTCGACGACGCCCTGGTCACCCTCCTGCCGGGCGAGCACCACACGTTCCGTGTCGCCCGCCGCGATGGCGGCGCCGTCGCGTTCGGCGGGCGGCTGCCCGACCTAGTGGTGCGGTCGTTCGGTGAGGTCGCCGGTTGACACCACCGATGTCTGCACGGTTTACGTTTGCCTTTGCTGCGGTTCAAAACTGTCTTGGGCAGGCATTCATCCGATGTACACATTGACAGCTCGCCATGCACTTGACACAGTCGTCAACGGCGGTGATCCCTCCCCTCCCTCACGGGAGGTCCCGTCCCAGCAGGTGCGTCGGCGCGCTCCTCCCCGCGTTCCCTCTGGAAGGAACCTCCCATGAGCCTGTCCCGCCGCCAGGTCCTGTCCACCGGGCTGGCCGTCGCCGGACTCGGCGCGACCGCCTACGTCGCCGGCACCGCCGACGCGGCCAGCGCCCCCGGCGACGTCGTCGGCAAGATCTCCGTCGGCTACCAGGGCTGGTTCGCCTGCCGCGGCGACGGGTCACCGATCAACGCCTGGTGGCACTACAGCGCGAACAACAGCCAGCCGCCGTCGCCGAGCAACACCACCCTCGTGTCGTGGCCCGACATGCGTGAGTACACGAAGACGTACGCGACGGCGTACGCGAACCTCGGCAACGGGCAGCCCGCCACGCTGTTCTCGTCCTACGACCAGCAGACGGTCGACACCCACTTCAAGTGGATGCGCGACTACGGCTGCGACACGGCCGCGTTGCAGCGCTTCAACCCGTTCGGTGGCGAAGGACCCAGCCGTGACGCCATGACCGTCAAGGTCCGCAGCGCCGCCGAGGCGTACGGCCGCAAGTTCTACATCATGTACGACGTCACCAGCTGGACCGACATGCAGTCGCAGATCAAGACCGACTGGACGACGAAGATGTCGGCGTACACCGCGTCACCGGCGTACGCGCGGCAGAACGGCAAGCCGGTCGTGTGCATCTGGGGCTTCGGCTTCAACGACTCCGGCCGCCCGTTCGCGCCGGGCCCGTGCCTGGACGTCGTCAACTGGTTCAAGGCCCAGGGCTGCTACGTCATCGGCGGCGTGCCGACCTGGTGGCGGACCGGCGTCAACGACTCCCGCCCCGGCTTCCTCGACGTGTACCACGCCTTCAACATGATCTCGCCGTGGATGGTCGGCCGCACCGGCGACATCGCCGGGCTCGACTCGTACTACAACAACGTCAACGTCGGCGACCAGGCCGACTGCAACGCCCGGGGCATCGACTACCAGCCCTGCGTCATGCCCGGCGACCTGTCCGCCGGCGCCCGCGCCCACGGCGACTTCTACTGGCGGCACATCTACAACATGACCCGGCTCGGCGCGCAGGGCCTGTACGTGTCGATGTTCGACGAGTTCAACGAGGGCAACCAGATCGCGAAGACGGCGGAGAACGCCTCGATGCAGCCGACGAACTTCGGCCGTCCCGCGCTGGACGCCGACGGGGTGGCCTGCT
This sequence comes from Dactylosporangium sp. NPDC049742, assembly GCF_040674675.1. Classification (NCBI taxonomy): domain Bacteria; kingdom Bacillati; phylum Actinomycetota; class Actinomycetes; order Micromonosporales; family Micromonosporaceae; genus Dactylosporangium; species Dactylosporangium sp. NPDC049742. Next base: position 167,808 of record NZ_JBFANF010000021.1, read on the forward strand.
CCTCCGACTACTACCTGCGCATCACCGCCGACGGCGGCCGGATGTTCAAGCGGCAGACGCCGCTGACCGCCACCCGCCCCACCCAGCCGATCGCCGGCGGCCCGTCGACGCCGCCACCGTCGACCGCGGTCGCGCTGCGCTCCCGGGCGAACAACCGGTACGTCTCCGCGCAGAACAACGGCGCCTCGCCCCTGCTCGCCGCCGCCACCGCCGTCGGCACCGCGGAGCGGTTCGAGCTCGTCGACCTCGGCGGCGGGAACGTCGCGCTGCGCGCCCAGGTCAACGGCAGGCTCGTCTGCGCCGAGAACGCGGGTGCCGCGGCGCTGATCGCGAACCGTACGGCGGCCGGCCCGTGGGAGACGTTCCGGCTGATCCGCAACAGCAACGGCACGGTGAGCCTGCTCGCGACGGTGAACAACCGCTATGTCTGCGCGGAGAACGCCGGCGCCGCGGCGCTGATCGCCAACCGCACCGCGATCGGCGCCTGGGAGCAGTTCGACCAGGTCCCCGCGTAGCGGACCGGGTCGCGCGTCTGGTGGCCGGTGCCCGATCGCAGGGCACCGGCCACCGGCGCGCGCCGGCTCAGTGCAGGCCGGGCTGGCAGAGGTGCGGCGGCACGCCCGTCTTGGCCAGGGACGCGTCGAGCAGCGCGGTCCACTGCGGGCGCCACCGCTCGGTGCGGGCGGCCATCTCCTCGCGGAGCAGCGGCAGGCCGGCGATGGGGTGCGGTGCCCGCCACCAGCCGGGGACGTGGTCGTAGGCCCGTTGCACCGTCGCGTCGGGTCCGGTGACGTCGACGCGCAGGTAGAGCCAGCGCCCCGAGCCGGAGTCAGGGTCGGCGTCGGCGTCGGCCTCGCGGAGTGCCGTCACGAGGTCGGTGAGCGCGCCGGTGACCTGCTGGCCGGACTCGGCGCTGAATGCCGTGCGGTGCCGCGGGCCCCACTGCACGGTCAGGACGGCGGTGCCCTCGGCGCGCAGGTGTGCCGCGAGGTCCCGCAGCGCGCCGCCGTCGGCGATCGCCGGCCGCGGCTGCTCCGGCGCGGCGCGCATGACCCGCTCGACGAGGGCGGCCTGCTGGTCGGGGCCGTTGAACGGCACCGTGCGCCCGGCCGGTTCGCCGGCGCCGGCGGGGTGCTCGGGCCAGCTGCTGCCCGGTGTCAGCCCGGCCCGGGTCGCCGCCGCGAGGGCGGTGCCGGGGTCGATCGCCGGCTCGCGCGCCTCGGTGCGGGCGTGCTCCACCGCGGCGAACAGGGCCAGGTCGGCGGTGCGGTCCCGGGCCGCGGCGCGCAGGCGGTCCAGCAACTGCCGGTCGGCGGCGGCGCCGGTGAGCACCTCGACCGCCTCCGCGAGCGCCGTGGCCGCCTCCTCGAGCAGGATCCGGCAGCCGTCCTCGCGCAGGTCCGCCGGGTACCGGGCCCGGCTCCACGCGGTGCCGTCCCACCAGTACACGAAGCCGACCACCTCGCCACCCGCGAGCAACGCCTGGAGGAAGGACCACGGCAGCCACGCCGGACCGCCCGCAAGCAGGTCGACGGGCTCCCGACACATCTCGATCTCGCTGTTGTCCAGGTCGAGCCCGTAGAGCACCGCCCGGCCGCCGGCCACGGGCAGCAGCGCCCACCAGCCGTTGCCGATGTCGCGCATCCGCAGCCCGTCGGCGGTGAGGTCGTAGCCCGGCATGATGCTGGACGGCCGGCCGGCGGCCAGGGCGGACAGCAGGGCCGGCTCGGCCCACAGGTCGTGCGGCGGCGGCAGGTCCGGCACGCGCACTGTCATCGTCGATCCCCCGTCTGGTCAGGTGCGTGACCGCCGCGAGTGTACGACGCCCGGCAAGACGCTCAGGACCGCGCGGCCGGGGTCGTTCTGCCACAAACGACATCGTCGATCTTCGCACCCGTATCCGGGCAGTCCGGGCGGGTGTGAGCGGCCGATGTGGAAACGCTCTCACCTTCCGGCATTCCCTTACCGATCGTGATCACGTAGCTTCGTGAGGTGGCATCGGTGGAAAATGATGGATGCCCGGGCACAAAGGGGCGAAAGAGTTGCAGGCAGGCACCCCTCCCAAGCGGCTGGCGCCGCAGCATGAGCTGCCGCGGGACGCGGCCACCGTCGCCGCCTACCGGGCACCGGTCAGGTTCGCCCGCGACCCGCTCGCCGAGCTCGAGGCGATCTCCGGCCGGGCCGAGGGCGCGATCGTGCGGCTCAACCTCGGGTTCCTGCGGCCCTACCTGATCACCCGGCCCGACGACGTGCAGCACGTCCTGAGCGGTCACGCCGACCGGTACGTGCGAGAGGGCATGATGTGGCAGCCGGTGCGCCGGCTGACCGGCAACGGCATCTCCGGCGACGGCCCGCGGTGGAAGGCCAGCCGCGAGATGCTGCGCCCGATGTTCGCCGCCCGGCACGTCGCCGCGCTGACCGACGTGCTCGCCGCCACCGTCAACGAGGCCGTCGACGCCCTCGACGAGCACGTGGCGACCGGCCGGCCGTTCGACGTGGCCGAGGCGATGACCCGCGTCGCCGACCTCGCGCTGGGCCGGGCCTTCTTCGGCGGCGGCATCGCGGCGGCCGACGGTGACCGGCTCGGTCAGGCCGTCGCCACGGCGTTCACCTCCCTGACCGCCCGGATCCTGCTGCCGTTCGCGCCGCGGTGGCTGCCGCTGCCCGGCGACCGCGCGTTCCGGCGGGCGGTGCGCGCCGTCGACGAGGTCATGTACCCGCTGGTGGCGCAGCGGCGCCGGCAACCCGACGCCGACGACGTCGTGGCGCTGCTCTGCCAGACCCGGGACGGCGACGGGCAGCCGCTGGACGACCGGCGCATCCGCGACGACGTCGTCGGCATGTACGTCGCCGGCACCGAGACGACCGCGATGGCCCTCACCTGGCTGTGGGTGGCGCTGGACGCCAACCCCGCCGTCGCGGAGCGGCTGCGCGCCGAGGTCGAGGACGTGGTCGGCGACGAGCGTCCGGGTGCCGAGCACCTGCCGCGGCTGCGGTACACCCGCATGGTCGTGCAGGAGGTGCTGCGGCTGTACCCGTCGGGCTGGTTCCTGCCGCGCACCGCGCTGTCCTCCGACGTGGTCGGCGGGGTGCGGATCCCGGCCGGCAGCACCGTGGTGATGAGCCCGTACCTGACCCACCGCATGCCGTCGCTGTGGGAGCGGCCGGACGTGTTCGATCCCGAACGGTTCGGTCCGGAGCGGCCCGGCCGGCACCGGTTCGCGTACCTGCCGTTCGCGGGCGGCCCGCACCAGTGCCTCGGCAGCCAGCTGTTCATGGTCGAGGCGCAGCTGGTGGTGGCGGCGATGCTCAGCCGGTTCCGGCCGCGGCTGCGCGACGACGGACCGGTCCATCCGAGGGCCGCGGTGACCCTGCGGCCCAGCCGGCGGCTGGCGATGACGATCACCCGGCGGGAGCGGTGAGCGGCGTGGCCGGCGCCGCGCCGGCCCCCGGCTCGACGCCGGCCGGACCCGCGGTCGAGGCCGCCGCGGCCGCGCTCGTGGACGAGGTCGCCGCCACGCGGTGGGGGCGCATCTCCCCGTCCGTGTACGAGACCGGCCGGCTGGTGTCGATCGCGCCGTGGCTGGTCGACCACGCCGCCCGGGTCGCGTTCCTGCGCGCCACCCAGCGCCCCGACGGCGGCTGGGGGCAGCCGGGCGGGTACGCCCTCGCGCCGACCCTCAGCGCGACCGAGGCGCTGCTGGCCACCGCCCGCGACGGCGACCCGTCGGCCGCGGAGCCCGCCGGGCAGGGCCTCGACCGGCTCGTCGACTGGCTGGCCGGCCCGGCGCCGCTGCGCGTCGCGGACGTGCCGGACACGCCCGCGGTCGAGCTGATCGTGCCGGCCCTGGTCGACCTCGTGAACGCGCACCTCGACGCCCTCGCCGACCGGCCGGTGCCGGGCCTGGACAGGTTCGCCGGCGTCCGGCTGGCGGCACCGGCCGGCATGGACGACCGGCCGCTGCGGGGCATCCGCGCGATGCTGGACGCGGGCGCGCCGGTGCCGGACAAGCTCCTGCACTCCCTCGAGGTCGTCGGCCCGCTCACCGCGAACCAGCCGGTGCGGCCCGCGCCGATCGGCGGGGTCGGCGCGTCGCCCGCCGCCACCGCCGCGTGGCTGGCCGGGCATCCGGCCGGCCCGACCTCGCCGACGTTGCGCTACCTGGAGGCGGTCACCCGCCGGCACGGCGGGCCGGTGCCCAGCGTCGTCCCGATCGCGCCGTTCGAGCGGGCCTGGGTGCTCAGCCTGCTGATCGGCGCCGGGTTCCCGGTCGGGCACCCCGACCGGGTCGCCGCCGCCCTGGCCGCGCCGCTCGGCCCGGGCGGGCTCGCCGGCGGTGAGGGCCTGCCGCTGGACGCCGACACCACCTCGGTCACCCTGCTGACGCTGGCGCAGCTCGGCGCGGCGCAGCCGGTCGACTGCCTGTGGCCGTTCGAGGTCGACACCCACTTCAGCACCTGGCTCGGCGAGCGGACCCCGTCGACGACCACGAACGCGCACGTGCTGGAGCTGTTCGGCCACCACGTCGCCGCGCACGCCTGGGCGGGCGCGCGGGACCGTGCGGTCGTCGCCAAGCTCACCGCGTGGCTGTGCGCGCAGCAACTGCCCGACGGCAGTTGGATGGACAAGTGGCACGCGTCGCCGTACTACGCGACGTTCTGCGTCGTGACGGCCCTGCACCGCCACGGCCGCCTGGGCGGCGGCGAGCCGGCCGCCACGATCCGCAGGGCGGTGCGCTGGATCGTCGCGACCCAGGCGGCCGACCGGTCCTGGGGGCGCTGGCAAGGCACCGCGGAGGAGACGGCGTACGCGGTGCAGACCCTGCTGCTCACCGCCGCGCTGGACGAGCCCGGTGCGCACGCCGCCGCGGCCGACGGGCTGGCCCACCTCGCCGCGACATCCGGGCAGCCGGACCCGCCGCTGTGGCACGACAAGGATCTCTACGTGCCGCCGCGCATTGTGCGGGCCGCCGTTCTCGCGGCATTCCGGCTGGCCGGATCGGACAATGCAATGCGTTACGGAATTTCGTCGCCCGCCGCCACGGATTAGCGCCGGCGCCGAAGTCCGCACACCTGTCACCAGGCAACTTGAGCGGCCGATCGCACGGCTGCTACGGTGCCCGTTGTCGAATGACGGTGACCACACCACTGCATGTCCAACATCAACAGCGCATCGCGTGATCAGGGTTTATCCCAGGTCAATCCGTTGGGCGCGTGGGCTTTCGGGAGACAATGTCAATGAGATCCGGCAGCTCACACGTGCGGGTGAAGATCGTCGCCCTGCTGGCGTCGCTCGTCGCGCTCTGGGGGTTCGCCGCGTTCGTGACGCTGCGGGAAGGCCTCAACCTGCTGACGGTCACGACGCTCGACGAGACCGTCGGCCGGCCCGCGGAGTCCCTTGTGGAGGCGCTGCAGCAGGAGCGGCGGCTCACGGTCGTCTACGTCGCCAACCCCACCGCCGAGCGCCGGCAGGCACTCGCGGACCAGCGCACCCGCACCGACACGGCACGCGTGGACTTCGAGCGGCTCGCCCGCGGCGGTGACGCCAGGGACGCCGGCAGCGACACGCTCGACCGGCGTATTGAGAATGTCGCCGGAAAGCTCGGCCGGCTCGGTGAAACGCGCGCCGGTGTCGACGCGCGCACGGCGGACCGGACGCAGACCGCCGCATTCTTCAGCGACATTGTTTCCGACACGTTACTGGTATTCGGTGCGCTGTCGTCACTCGACGACCCGGCAATCATCAACGACGGCCGGACACTCGTCGAGGCCAGCTATGCCCGTGAAATCCTGTCCCAGGAGGACGCGCTGCTCGCCGGTGTCCTGGCCGCGGGCAGGTTCACCGTCGCCGAGCACACCCAGTTCGTCAAACTGGTCGGCGCGCAGCGGGTCCGGTACGCGGAGGTCGCCGCCGCCCTGCCCGAGGCCGACCGGGCCGCGTACGACGAGCTCGTCAACGGCGACGCGTTCAACAAGCTGCGCGCGACCGAGGACATGGTCGTCGAGCGGGGCCGGGTGAACGGGCCGCCGCCGACGGACCTCGCGACCTGGCAGGCCACCGTGGAGCCGGTCTTCGCCCAGCTGCGGGAGCTGGTGCTGCGCGCCGCCGACCATCTCATCGACCGCGCCGGGTCCGCCGCGATCGGCGTCATCGTGCGGATCTCGCTCGCCGGCGGCCTCGGCCTGCTCGCCGTCATCGCCTCGATCATCATCTCGATCACCACGGCACGGTCGCTGCTGCGCCAGCTGGAGCGGCTGCGTAACGCGGCGTTCACACTCGCCAACGAGCGGCTGCCCGGGGTGGTCGACCGGATCCGTCTCGGCGAGACGGTCGACGTCGCGACCGAGGCGCCGCCGCTGGCGTTCGGCCGCGACGAGGTCGGGCAGCTCGGCACCGCGTTCAACCTGGTGCAGGAGACCGCGATCCGCACCGCCGTCGAGCAGGCGGAGATGCGCCGCAGCGTCCGCGACGTGTACCTGAGCCTGGCCCGCCGCACCCAGGGGCTGGTGCACCGGCAGCTGACGCTGCTGGACGACATGGAGCGCCGGGAGAACGACCCGGACAACCTCGACGGCCTGTTCCGGCTCGACCACCTCGCGACCCGCATGCGCCGCAACGCCGAGAACCTGATCGTGCTGGCCGGCGCCACCGCCGGGCGGACCTGGCGCCGGCCGGTGCCGGTCATCGACGTCATCCGCGCCGCCGTCGCCGAGGTCGAGGACTACACCCGGGTCACCGTCGCGCCGCCGAACCCCGCCGGTGTCGCCGGCGTCGCCGCCGGCGGCACCCCCCCCCCGCGCGGCGCGCGGTTAGGGGCACCGGCCGCCCTCTACCCCCCCCCCCCCCCCGGGCCCGG